>NZ_JASF01000005.1:983058-1310744 GCF_000622405.1 Sulfitobacter donghicola DSW-25 = KCTC 12864 = JCM 14565 | reverse complement strand
AAAGGTCATCGACCTGTGCCGTGCAGATGGCATTCCAGTGTTTGAAAAGAACTACTCGCTATACGAAACCTACGGCGCTGATGAGGCGTTTTTGACAGGCACCTTTGGGGCGCAGACGCTGGTTTCAGAAATCGATGGAAAATCCATTGGCAACGGTGAGCAACCCGTGACCGAGCGTATTCGCGCGCTCTATAAACAGGCGATTGCTGACGACATCGCAGCCAACTCTTAAGTTGTTGCGCGGCGAGTGTTGATGTTTGATTTGATAAACGCCGCGATGAAAATTGCGGTGAGGATTAATATGATCGTCGGCGCCGGTGCGCTATCCAGATAAAAGCTGGCATAGACCCCTAAAAAGCCTGAGAGCATGGTCACGCCTACCGCGATCGGCAACATGCGGGCAAACTGCTGGGTCAGCAGGAATGCGATAGCACCTGGCGCGATGAGCAGGCCAATAGACAGGATAATTCCAACGGCAGACAATGTCGCAACAATGGTGAGCGAGATCAGCGCCAACAGCCCATAGTGCAGCCAGCCAACGCGCAGACCGACAGCCTGTGCTTGGACAGGATCAAAGGCATGCAGCATCAGATCGCGCCGTTTTGCGATCACGATTGCGCCGACAAATAATGCGATCAGGCCAGCGGTCCAAAGATCACTGGACCCCACACCCAACATGTTACCAAACAAAATATGGTCTAGGTGAACATCGGTAGAAACTTTCGTGTACATAACGATGCCAAAACCGAACATGCCTGAAAACACGATGCCCATAACGGTGTCTTGCTTTACGCGGCTGTTCTCTGACAGAAAACCAGTTGCTAAAGCGCAGAACATGCCTGCCACAAAGGCTCCGATGATGAGGGGTAGGCCTAACATATAGGCCGCCACAACACCGGGTAAAACAGCATGGCTGATCGCATCCCCCATGAGCGACCACCCCTTGAGGACCAAATAACACGACAACAAACTGGTCGGCACGGCAATGATCAAAACCATGACAAAGGCGTTTTGCATAAACGCGAACTGAAACGGCTGAAGCAAGGTTTCGATCATGCCATCAACGCCTCACGTGCCTTGCGTCGTGCTGCGAGGTACCCATGCTTTGGCGCGAAAACAAAGGCGATCAGGAAGATCACCGTTTGCAAGCTCACGATGATGCCCCCCGTTGCCCCATCTACAAAAAAGCTGAGGTAGGCGCCGAAAAAGGATGTCCCCGCTCCAATCGCAACGCTGGCGATCAGTAGGCGTGGGAAGCGGTCCGTTATCAAATAGGCGGTAGCACCTGGCGTTACGACCATCGCGATCACCAAAAACGCGCCAACGGTTTGGAGGGCGGCAACGCATGAGGCCGACAACAGCATAAAGAACACAACCTTCAGCAGGTCAGGCTTTAACCCGATGGAACGCGCATGGTTCTCATCAAAAAAGGTTACCATCAGGTCTTTCCATTTCACCAGCAGCACGGCCAGTGTCACAAAGCCGATGATGGCCAACTGGACCGTATCTGACGGGGAAATGGCCAAAATGCTGCCCATGGTGATTGTCTGAACGCTCACCGAAGTTGGGGATAGCGAAACCATAAAAAGGCCTAGCCCAAAGAATGAGGTAAAGATCAGACCGATGATGGTATCTTCCTTAAGGCCTGATCGCTGGTTCAGAAATAGCATTGCACCCGCTGCCAAACCGCCCGCTGCGAATGCGCCCAAGGCAAAGGGCAGGCCGAGCATGTAGGCGCCAGCAACGCCCGGTACGATGGAATGGCTCAACGCGTCACCGATCAGCGACCACCCTTTGAGCATCAGATAGGAGGATAAAAAGGCGCAGACACCTCCGACCAATGCGCTTACCCACATAGCGTTGAACATATAGCCATAGCTAAAGGGAAGCAGCAGGGTTTCCATTACTCGGCGTCCTCTTTCCGCTCTTCGTGACCGTACACAACAAACGGGCGTTCATCGTCTGAAATCACGCGGATCGAGCGCGCATCATCATCGTCATGCAGATCAGAACCGCTCAGGACAAAGTGGCGCAGGACACCGCCAAAGGCGAGCTCGAGGTTGTCGTGGGTAAATGTCTCTTCGGTTGTGCCATAGGCCAGCACGGTTTCTTTGACCAAAACGGTGCGATCGCAAAACTCGGGCACCGAGCCAAGGTTATGTGTCGAAACCAGCATCACGCGGCCTTCGTCACGCATCGCCTTTAGCAACTCGATGATTTGTTCTTCGGTCTGAACGTCTACACCGGTAAAAGGTTCATCCAACAGGATCACCTGACCCTCTTGTGCCAAGGCGCGTGCCAGAAAGACGCGTTTGCGCTGGCCGCCGGACAGCTCGCCAATCTGGCGGTGACGAAAGTCGATCATGTTCACCCGTTCCAGCGCGTCGGTCACGGCGGCATGATCGGTTTTGCTAGGGCGTCGGAAAAAACCCATGTGGCCATAACGGCCCATCATCACCACGTCTTCGACAAGAACAGGAAAGGACCAATCCACCTCTTCGGACTGGGGGACATAAGCGACGATGTTGCGCTTTAGCGCCTCTTTCACGGGAACGCCCATCACCGTGATCTGCCCTTTGGCGGCGGGTACAAAACCCATAATTGCCTTGAATAGGGTCGATTTTCCTGCGCCGTTCACTCCGACAAGGGCGGTGATTGTTCCGGTGGGCACCTCAAACGTGGCATTGCGCAGGGCCGTGTGGCCATTGCGGTAGGTGACGGTGACGTCTTGCGCTGAGATGCCTGTGCTCATTCAGTGAGGCCTTTGACGATTGTTTCCGAGGTAACGCGCAGCAGGTCCAGATAGGTTGGCACTTTGCCATCCGCCTCGGTCAAGCTGTCGACATACAGAACCCCGCCGTATTCAGCACCCGTTTCCCGCGCAACCTGTTGCGCTGGGGCTTGGCTAACGGTCGATTCACAAAACACTGCAGGAATGTCATTTTCGCGCACGGTATCAATCACGCGGCGCACCTGCTGGGGTGTCCCTTGCTGGTCGGCATTCATCGGCCAGAGGTAAAGTTCCTTCATTTGAAAGTCGCGGATCAGATAGCTAAAGGCCCCTTCGCAAGTCGCCAGCCAGCGCTGTTGTTCTGGCACCTCAATCACCGCGTCGCGCAACGGGGCAATGGCGGCGGTGATCTCGGTCTTATAAGTCTCGGCATTTGCACGGTAGATGTCTGCATTGTCCGGATCATTCTGAACAAACGCATCGCGGATGTTATCCACATAGACCAGCGCGTTGTTTAGCCCCATCCATGCATGTGGGTTTGGTTTGCCGTCATATTCACCCTCGGTAATGCTCATTGGCTCGATACCATCGGTCAGCGTTGCTGAGGGCACATCGCGCAGATTGGACAGGAACTGCTCAAACCACAACTCAAGGTTCAGGCCGTTCCAAAGGATCAGATCAGCATCCTGCGCACGAATGATGTCACGCGGCGTGGGCGAGTATCCGTGAATTTCCGCACCCGGTTTGGTGATGCTCTCCACAATCGCAGCATCACCAGCCACGTTGCGGGCCATATCTGCAATCACGGTGAATGTTGTGACCGCCTTGAACTTGTCCTCAGCAAAGGCAGATGTGCCAAGCGCAGTTAGGCCAGCAGCAAGAGCAACAGTTTTCAGCGAATTCACAAGTACAGACATAGATGGTCCTGATTTACGACAATTCATCAAAATGCTTATGAGAACCATTCACAACTGTAAATAAGAATGATAACGATTCTCAAAGATAGTGGGTTAATGAGAATTCGGAGCGCAAAATATGACCAGCGAGAGCGAGACAACCGAGAAAATGACCGCGGCTCTGCGCAAAGCTGGCATCAGAGTGACCCGTCAGCGCATCGCGCTTCTTGGTGTGTTGGCCGAAGCAACAGACCACCCCGACGCGGTCGAGCTTCACGAGCGCGCGAAAGCTATTGAGCCATCGGTTTCTTTGGCGACGGTTTACCGGACTCTTTCCGTGTTAGAAGAAGGCGGGGTTGTGCACCGCCACGCCTTTGAGGGCGGAGGTGCGCGGTTTGAAACGACCCATGAAGAGCACCACGATCACATTTTGGATGTCGACACAGGCGAGGTGATCGAATTTCAATCAGACAAGATCGAACAACTTCAAGATGAAATCGCGCGTGAGCTGGGTTATGAGGTCGTCCACCACCGTCTTGAGCTGTATTGCCGCAAGAAAACCTAACCGCGTTATCGGCGCTGTTCATTCGCAAAACCGCGAATAGGCTGCGATCGGTCTTCATTGCAACATGATGTGTCGCGAATGGAATAACGATCAGAAAGGAAACCACCAAAGGGGCCAGAGATTTGGAATTTCCTTGCGTCTTATGATCGAATCCGCATAACTGACCGTGCTTGGTGTCCTTTTGGGGACCGAAAAAGGGAATGCAGTAGGGATCACGGTTTACCACCCCCGATCTGCAGCCGCCCCCGCGACTGTAAGCGGTGAGCTGTTGTCACAACGCCACTTGCCCCCAAAAGGGCTGGGAAGGCAGACAAAGGCCACGACCCGCGAGCCAGGAGACCTGCCAGGCAAAGGTGAAACTAGATTATGTCGTCGGGTGTGACGACAAGGAGAGAAACGATGAAAACAGAAGTAAAAGCAGTTGCCGCCACGCGCTCCGCAGCTCTTCCTGCCTTGTTCGCTTTGGTGCTTGGTACAGCCATCATCACAATGACAGGCCACTTGCAGGCAAACACATTGCATGACGCTGCACATGATGTGCGTCACGCTACCGGCTTTCCCTGCCACTAAGCGATGCTATCAAAATTGTTGACCAGCGCGTTGTTCGCTGGTGCTGCTGCAGGTCTGATTGCCGGCCTGCTGCAGCTTGTGTTCGTCCAGCCTGTGCTGCTCCATGCGGAGCTGTATGAGGGGGGCGATCTTGTTCATTTTGGCGCTGCTTCTGTTTCGGCGCACCCCGAATTGCCGGGCTTTGATCCCGTTCGGGACCTGCTGAGCATCGTCTTCACCATGCTGACCTATACAGGCTACGCGATGATGCTTGTGGCGCTTATGCTGCTAGCAGAAGAGCGCGGCGCAGAGGTTACGGCTCGTTCTGGGATCATCTGGGGTGTTGCGGGCTTTATTGCTGCGCATTTGGCGCCTGGGTTCTCTCTTGCACCCGAATTACCTGGCGTGGCGGCAGCGGATGTTGGTGTACGTCAGATTTGGTGGTTCGCGACAGTGATTTCAGCAGGTATCGCAATGTGGTTGCTGGCCTTTGGGCGGAACTGGGCGATGTGGGGCGCTGCGATGATTTTGCTTGCTGCTCCACACGTTATTGGCGCGCCAGAGCCTGATCAGTTTGCGGGCCCTGTTCCAACGGAATTGGCGGCGCTTTTTGCGTCTCGCGCGTTTGGTGTTGGCTTGGCTGCATGGGCTCTGCTCGGCTGTTTTTCTGCATATTTTCTGGACAAAGAACAGCGCAGATAGCCTGAAAGGACACTTGAATGAGAGCTTTGGTACTCTTTCTGATCGGGTTGACGTTTGGCGCAGCGGGCGGATTTGTGGTCGCTGCGGCAAATGGGATCGTGTTCGAGGGGCATGATCATTCTGACCCTGCCCATCACGCGGGTATGGCTGGTATGGATCACGCAGCAATGGGGCATGGCGACATGGATCACGAGATGATGCATGATCAACCCTTGGAGGTTGATGCCGCACATGCACCTGTTGTGGAGATTACGGTTCACCAAGATCCGATGGATGGGTTCAACCTACATGTGATCACCCAGAACTTCACGTTCTCGCCTAGGTCGGCCAGCTTGGCCCATACCGCAGGCGAGGGGCACGCCCATGTCTATGCAAATGGTGTAAAGCTGGGACGGCTCTATGGTTCTTGGATGCATCTGACTGGTCTCCCCAAAGGAGAGGTCGAAATAGAGGTTACGCTAAACACAAATGATCACCGTCCGTTGTCGGTTGATGGTACCCCTGTCGCGGCAAAAACAACCGTGACCGTTGAATGAATTGAGGGCGCTTTCTGCGCCCTCTCTTTTGCGATAGAAAGCTGCGCGAAGGATTGGAACTTATGACAGCTAAACTTTATGTTTGTACGACCTGCAAAGCGGGTGAAGTACACGAAGACGACGCCCAGCGTCCCGGTGCACGTTTGCACCGCGCCCTAGAGGCCACTGGCGCGCCCGAGGGGGTGCAAATTGTTGGCGTTGAATGCCTTTCGGCCTGTAAAACAGGATCGGCAGTTGCATTGGCCCAAGAAGGTAAATGGACATATGTCTATGGTCAGATGACCGAAGAAGACGCACCAGACATCCTAGCTGGTGCAGCGGCCTATGCTGCAACCGAAGATGGCCTTGTGCCATGGCGTGAGCGCCCCGTAATTTTCCGCAAACAAAGTGTTGCGCGCATCCCTGCATTTACCCTTCCACTGGAGGCTGCCGAATGAGCGACCTGTCAAAAATCCCCGTAACCGTCATCACCGGCTTTTTGGGAGCTGGTAAAACTACTCTTATTCGTCACCTGATGACCAACACGAACGGTCGCCGTTTGGCCGTGCTGGTGAATGAGTTTGGTACCGTTGGCGTGGATGGCGACATCCTGCGGTCCTGTGCGATTCCTGATTGCCCTGCGGAAAACATCGTCGAGCTGGCGAATGGTTGCATCTGCTGCACTGTCGCAGATGACTTTATTCCGACGATCGAAGCCCTGATGGCTCTGCCAGAAAAGCCTGATCACATCCTGATTGAAACTTCTGGTTTGGCTTTGCCAAAGCCGCTGTTGAAAGCATTCGACTGGCCAGCGATCCGTTCCAAAATTACCGTTGATGGTGTGATTGCGCTGGCTGACGCCGAAGCGGTTGCTGCGGGCACGTTCGCTTCTGATGTTCATGCAGTGGACGAGCAGCGCAAGGCGGACG
Organism: Sulfitobacter donghicola DSW-25 = KCTC 12864 = JCM 14565; assembly: GCF_000622405.1. Classification (NCBI taxonomy): domain Bacteria; kingdom Pseudomonadati; phylum Pseudomonadota; class Alphaproteobacteria; order Rhodobacterales; family Roseobacteraceae; genus Sulfitobacter; species Sulfitobacter donghicola. The sequence goes on along the minus strand of NZ_JASF01000005.1, from coordinate 1,303,857 downwards.
AAAGCCTAGATCATGACACGCCTCTGTCTGAGGTGTTTGAGGACCAGATCAGCTGTGCCGACATTATCCTGATGTCCAAGGCAGATCTTGCTGGGCCTGAGGGTCTGGCAAAAGCGCGCGAGGTGATCGAAGCAGAAAGCCCTCGCAAAATCCCGATCCTAGAGATGAGCGAAGGCGTGATCGACCCCAATGTTGTCTTGGGACTGGATGCAAAAGCCGAAGACGATCTGGCAGCGCGCCCGTCCCATCACGATGGCCACCATGACCACGAGCATGACGACTTTGAAACCATCGTCGTGCCGATGCCGGAAATCGAAGACGCCGCGACTTTGGCCGCTGCGATTGAAAAGCTGGCAGACGAACAGCACATCTTGCGGGTCAAAGGGTATGTAGCCGTAAAAGGTAAACCAATGCGTCTTTTGGTTCAGGCCGTTGGTGCGCGCGTGCGTCACCAGTTTGACCGCCCTTGGGGGGCTGAACCACGCAATGGTGCGTTGGTTGTGATTGCGGAACATGATCACGTTGATCCGGCTGCAATTCACGCGGCGCTGGGCGCCTAAACCATGCATGTCGTCTTTCGCGAAAGCCACGGGCTTGAGGATACAGAAACGCCATATGATCCAGGCCAATCGCCTGCCGATCTTGTGGTGCTTTCTTTCTCTGATAGTGACCTAGGCGCTTTCGCGGCGGGATGGCATCGCGCGGGCGGAGCAGAAGGCAAACTACCGACGCTTCGCTTGTGTAACCTTACGGCGCTTCGCCATCCGGCCTCTGTCGATAATTACGTAGAACAGACCCTAACAGGGGCAAAAGGGATCCTGATCCGGCTGATTGGCGGCGAAAATTATTGGCCCTACGGGATCATGCAGGTGCAGGATTTCGCTCGGCGTCATGGCATTGCCCTTGCGGTTTTACCGGCCGACGGTCGCGAAGACCCGACACTGGATGGACATTCGACCCTGCCTGTTTCAACGCTGCGAAGGCTTCAGCATCTCTGTGACGCTGGCGGCGCGGTTGCCGCGCAGGCGGCATTGGCGCAATTGGCACTGGCGGCGGGGCTTTATGCAGGGCCCGTCTTGGGTGCAAAAACGGTACCGGATTGTGGGTTTTACGACCCTGACACGGGGGGTTTGCCAGCTGTTGATCCGAAAGGTGATACTGTTGCCGTCACCTTTTATCGCAGCTATCTCACCGCGGCTGATACCGCGCCAATAGACGCGTTAATTAAAAGGCTGCGCAACCGCGGCTATAACGCGGTGGGCATATTTGCCCCCTCATTGAAATCGCCCGTTGCGCGGGATTTTTTACCGTCCGCTTTGGCACAGCTTGACCCCGTTGCGGTCATAAACGCCACGGCGTTTTCTGGACGCGGTGATGATGGCTCTTCTCCCCTAGATGCCCAAGGGTGTCCTGTCTTTCAGGTGGCACTATCCACTGCGCGCAAAAAGGATTGGGCCGAATCCGAGCGCGGCCTGTCACCTGCTGATTTGGCGATGCATGTTGTGTTGCCCGAGGTGGATGGCCGCCTCTTTGCGGGCGTCATCAGCTTTAAGGCGCCGGACAAAAAAGACGAGCACCTGCAATTTTCACGGTTTTCACACCGTGCGGATACGGGCCGGATCGAGACGGTCATTGACCGCGTCGAAAGCTGGCACCGCCTCTCAAAAACAGAACCTGCCGAACGCAAATTGGCGCTGGTTCTTTCTACCTACCCCGGTCGAGAAGACCAGATCGCCCACGCTGTCGGCCTAGATGCATTGGCAAGCGTCGAAGATATGCTCAAGACCCTTGCGTCAGCCGGATACGATGTGTCGTTGGCATCTGGTTTTGGGCAATCTCTATCGCAACAAACGATCTCGTGGTCATTGGCCGAATATCATGCGGCACTCGCTTCGCTGCCAAACGACTTGCAAGGCGATCTACAAACAGCTTGGGGCGCGCCAGAGGATGATCCCCTCTTTGCTGATGGCGGGTTTAATTTTCCGGCGCAGATGTGTGGGAATGCTCTTGTGGCGCTTCAGCCCGAACGGGGCGCGATCGACGCTCGCGATACGGATTACCACGATCTTGCCCGCATCCCGCGCCATTCCTACGTGGCGTTTTACCTGTGGCTGCGCGAACAGGGTTATCATGCATTGGTCCACATCGGCGCGCATGGCACGGTTGAATGGTTGCCGGGCAAAGCTGTGGCTTTGTCAAATGGATGCTGGCCAGAGGCGTTAACGGCAAAGCTGCCTGTTATATATCCGTTTATCGTCAATGACCCGGGGGAAGCTGCGCAGGCAAAACGCCGTATCGGTGCCGTAACCCTCGGCCACGTGCCACCGCCAATGGCCCAAAGCGAAACACCCGATGCCTTGCTGCGGCTGGAGAGCTTGCTAGACGAATATTCAACAGCTGACGGGTTGGACCCCGCCCGCCGCGACCGTTTGGTAAGCACCATTCGCCAAGAGGCGCAAGCAGCTGGAGTTGAGCAGGATTTGGGCCTCACCGAAGATGCCAGCGAAGTAGAGGCGATGACCCGTATCGACAGCTTTGTCTGTGATATCAAGGAAAGCCAATATGGCGACGGGCTGCATATTTACGGAAAAGCCGAGGGTGAAAACCAAGGGTTACTGCATGCGTTGGACGGAAAACGTGTCGATGCGGGCCCATCGGGCTCACCCTATCGCGGGCGGTCTGATGTTTTGCCAACGGGGCGCAATCTTTATTCGGTTGATCCGCGTTCGGTTCCCTCTCGGGCGGCTTATGCGCAGGGGGTAAAGCTGGCCGAGGAATTATTGCGCCGCCATCTACAGGACCATGGAGATTGGCCTAAGGGGTTGGTCGTTGATCTGTGGGGCTCGGCGACGATGCGGACCGCAGGCGAAGAGGTTGCGATGGCGATGCACCTCGCTGGGCTAGCGCCAAAATGGGACGAGGGATCAGAGCGGGTTTCAGGATTTGAAGTGCTACCGCTCACCTTGCTGGATCGTCCACGAATTGATGTGACCCTCAGGATATCGGGGTTGTTCCGTGACATCTTTCCTGGTCTGGCCGGGCTGTTTGAGGCAGGTACGGCCGCACTGGCTGCGCGCGAAGAAGCCGACGATATGAACCCCTATAAACAAAACGCACCGCGCATATTCGGCCCTAAACCGGGGCTATATGGGATGAATATGGAAAGCGCCTTGCAGGATTATTCGCCAGAAGGGCGATCATCAGCAGGTGAAGCATGGCTAAAGGGCTCTGAGTGGGCGTTGGACACAAAGGGTGACGCCAAACAAGACCGAGAAGGGCTTGAGGCGCGCCTGCGTGCGGCAGATGCCTTTGCGCATATTCAGGACCTGACCGAGACAGACGTTTTGCTATCCTCTGATTATGCCTCACACGAGGGCGGGTTTGCCGCTGCGATGGCACATTTGGGCGCACCAGAACCTGCGCTGTATCACGTAGACAGCACGCGAATTGATGATCCACGCGCCCGCACCATGCCCGAAGAGATTGCGCGGGTCGTTCGTGCTAGGGCGGCCAACCCTGATTGGGCAAACGGGATGATGCGCCACGGTTTTCGGGGTGGCGCAGAGATCGCGGCAACGCTCGACAACCTCGCAGCCTTTGCGCATTTGACGCGCAAGGTACCCGCCCATCTTTTCGATCTCTATTTCGACGCGACGCTGGGACGGGATGATCTGGTTGCGTTTCTGGAACAGGAAAACCCGAAGGCCCTAATGGAAATGCGAAGCCGTTTCGCCGCCTTGCGGGATGCAGGCATCTGGATCACACGGCGCAATTCGATTTCAGCAGCGATGGAGGCTGCGGAGTGACGGGCCATGAAGTCAAAGGTTGGTGCCCAGGTGCCTTGCGCCCGATGATGTCGGGTGACGGGTTGGTCGTGCGGGTTCGCCCGTTTGGCGGAAGGCTTCGCCGTGCTCAGGCTGACGGCATTGCCTCTCTTGCCGCTGCCCATGGGAACGGGTTTCTGGATGTCTCTAGTAGGGGTAACATCCAGATACGCGGTGTTTCTGAAGCACGGTATAGCGCCTTGATTGAGGGGCTAAGCGCGATGGGTTTAATTGATCCAACCCCAGAGGTGGAAACCCGCCGGAACATTCTCGTTTGTCCTTTCTGGAAACCTGAGGATGAAACCGAGGTCTTGGCAGCGATGCTAACGGATGCTTTGGCGGCAGATGATGCGCCAGACCTTCCCAGCAAATTTGGTTTTGCGATAGATACATGTGATGCGCCTGTCCTTCAGGATGCTTCAGCCGATATCAGGTTGGAATATTCCGCGACCGGAGATTTGATCCTTGTCGCTGATGGAATGAAAACAGGCCGCCCTGTCTCGACCAAAACTGCAGCAACCGCTGCAATTGAATTGGCCAAGTGGTTTATGGCGAAGGCAAATGGGCATTCCCGTATGAAGCATCTAATTGCATCAGGGCTTGAACCTGCGGGCGCGTCGATACCGCGTCAGTCGGAAATATTTACGCCTAAACCCGGGTATTCCGAAACAGGTGCCTTGGTGGGAATGGCGTTTGGTCAAATTCGGGTTGAAACGCTTTCTACCCTCGCGAAACACGGAGCCATACGCCTGACCCCATGGCGGATGTTCTTGATTGAAGGTGCGACAGACCTGTCTGACGTCGATGGTGTGATAACTGATCCGTCTGATCCGCTATTGCGTATTTCCGCCTGTACAGGATCACCTGCATGCCCGCAGGCCTTGAATGAAACCCGTAGCACAGGCAGGACGTTGGCCAAACATATTGGCGCACAACAGTCCCTGCACATCTCTGGGTGCACCAAAGGTTGTGCTCACCCTGCGGATGCCCCGATAACAATTGTCGCCGAATCTGGCGGTTATGCCCTTATTAGAGACGGAAATGCCGGTGATGTACCGGACTACTCCGGCCTTTCCACTGCTGACCTGAAAGACCACGTTTAATGCCCCATACCTATATCACAGACGGCGCCGAGATTTACCGCCAGTCCTTTGCCACCATCCGCGCCGAAGCGTCATTGGGTCGGTTCACCCCCGAAGAAGAAATCGTGGCTGTTCGGATGATCCACGCTGCTGGGATGGTGGGCCTAGAAGAGTTCGTCCACTTTAGCCCGAATATGGCGATCGCGGCACGCGCTGCGTTAGAGGACGGCGCGCCGATCTTGTGTGACGCCTATATGGTGAGCGAAGGTGTGACGCGGAAACGTCTGCCGCGGGAGAACGAAGTGATCTGCACCCTGCGTGACCCACGTGTACCTGACATGGCCAAAGAGATGTCCAATACCCGCTCAGCTGCAGCGCTAGAGCTTTGGCGCCCACATCTTGAAGGTGCTCTTGTGGCGATTGGCAACGCGCCAACCGCCTTGTTTCACCTGCTAAACATGCTGGAAGATCCCGACTGCCCGCGCCCAGCGGCGATTATCGGCTGCCCTGTTGGTTTCATCGGCGCCGCAGAAAGCAAAGACGCGCTTATGGCCGCACCACCGGTGCCCTCAATGATTGTTAAAGGTCGCCTTGGCGGATCGGCCATGACGGTTGCCGCGATTAACGCACTTGCCAGCAGGGTGGAATAAACATGGGCAAAGTGATTTGCGCCGGGCTTGGGCCCGGTGATCCAGACCTGATGAGCGTCAAATCCGATCGCACAGTGCGCAATGCCAAACACGTGGCCTTCTTTCGCAAAAAGGGGCGCGCAGGGCAGGCACGCAGCATCGTTGCGCATATGCTGCGCGATGATGTGGTCGAATACCCGATGGAATATCCGGTGACGACCGAACTCCATTTCGGCTCGGATGAATACAACCAGTTGATGGTCGATTTCTACGAAGAATGGGCGGACAAGCTAGAGGCCTTGGCCAAGGACCATGAAGTTGTCGTGTTGTGTGAGGGTGATCCGTTTTTCTATGGCTCGTTCATGCATCTTCACACCCGTTTGCAAGGGCGTGCCGAGGTCGAAGTGCTGCCTGCTATTCCGGGAATGGTTGGGTGCTGGAACAGTTTGCAAACGCCGTTCACGTGGGGCGATGATGTCCTTAGCGTGCTTATGGGAACCTTGCCCGAAGAGGATATGATCACCCATATGAAACGTGCTGATGCGTTGGTGATTATGAAGACAGGCCGCAACATTCCAACCGTACGCCGCGCCTTGCAGGCCGCTGGGCGTTTGGATGACGCGTGGCTTGTTGAAAAGGGCACCATGCCCCAAGAGCGCGTGGCCAAACTTTCTGATGTTGCGGATGATGATTGCCCCTATTTTGCAATCGTATTGGTCCACGGCCAAGGGCGCCGGCCGGAGGCTGCGGAATGAGCGGCTGGATTTCAATTGTAGGCCTAGGGCCGGGGCGGGAATCTTTGGTAACGCCTGAAGTCCGCGATGTCGTGGCGCAGGCGACGGATGTGATCGGCTATATCCCTTACGTAAAACGTATCGAGCCGCGCGAAGGGTTAAACCTTCATGCCACTGATAACCGTGTTGAGATCGACCGCGCGACACATGCGCTTCAACTGGCCAAAAGCGGCGCGCGGGTTGTGGTTGTTTCCTCGGGGGATCCTGGTGTGTTTGCGATGGCCTCAGCCGTTTTTGAGGCCCTAGAGGCGCAGCCCGAATTTGAAGGCGTTGAGATCACAGTTCAACCTGGGATCACGGCCATGCTCGCCGCTGCCGCTGCCGCTGGTGCGCCTTTGGGCCATGATTTTTGCGCGATCAACCTTAGTGATAATCTAAAACCTTGGAGCGTGATTGAGCATCGCTTGCGCATGGCCTCGCGCGCGGATTTTGCGATGGCCTTTTACAATCCCCGTTCCAAATCCCGCCCCCATCAGTTCGGCGAAGCATTAGAGATATTGCGCAGCGAATGTGGGCCGGATCGCCTGATCACGTTTGCCCGAAATGTCAGTCACCCAGATCAGCGGCTGAACACGGTCACGTTGGGCGAAGCCACCGAAGATATGGCGGACATGCGAACGGTTGTGTTGGTGGGCAACTCGGCAACACGGCGGGTGGGGCCTTATGTCTACACGCCACGTTCGGCGCTATGACGCAGCCATTGCAAAACCTCGTCGCTGTTCGCAGCGATCGGACTGTCGGGCAAGTCAGGGCGCGCGACCATGATCATGCGCAGCCCCAACTCGCGTGCGGCATCAATCTTGGCAACCGCCCCTGCGCCGCCAGCGTTCTTGGCGACGACATGACCGATGCCATGCCCTCTGAGAAGTTTAATATCGCCCGCAATATCGAACGGTCCCCGCGCGATGATGGCCGTATGGTTGGGCAGGGCGATGGGGTGCATAGGTTCGTCAACCAAACGCAGCAGGTAATGGTGCTGCGGTTTTCGCGCAAACAGATCAATATGCATGCGCCCAATCGCCAGAAAGACTCTGCTTGGTGTATCGGGAAGCGCGTCGCACGCGGCCTCAATATCGGCAACATCAATCCAGTCGTCGCCGTTTTGGGCCAGCCATGGCGGACGTTGCAGGCGCAGCAACGGAAGACCAAGCGTCTTGCAGGCGGTAAAGGCATTCAGGCTCATCTGCGCGGCGAACGGGTGGGTTGCATCAACCACATGGGTTATGCCGCTTTCCCCCAAGAAACGCTGCAAACCCTCTATGCCGCCAAAGCCGCCGATCCGTGTGGGCACGGGTTGCGCCACAGGCGTATTGGTTCGCCCAGCGTAGGAAAAAACAGTCTCTATATTGGCCAATTTCAGCGCATGGGCCAGCTTGCTGGCCTCGGTGGTACCCCCCAAAAGAAGGACGTGCATAATGTCTGATCCTTGGCTGAGCATTATTGGTCTCAACGAGGATAGCTTGGACGGGCTATCCCCTGCAAGCCGTGCCGCGCTAGAGGATGCCGATATTGTATTTGGCGGGCCCCGCCATCTTGAGCTAGCGCAGGTTGGCGCAAAAGGGCAGGCTTGGCCGATCCCGTTTTCCACGGTGCCGGTTCTGGAACATCGTGGGCAAAAAGTGGCCGTTCTGGCCTCGGGCGATCCGTTTTGGCACGGAGCAGGGGGGAGCCTTGTCCGTGATCTAAAGCAGGGCGAGTGGCGCGCATTCCCTGCACCTTCAACATTTACTCTGGCCGCCTCGGTGCTGGGCTGGAGGATGGAAGACATAACCTGCCACGGCCTACATGCCGCCCCCCTCGCGCGGTTGCGCGGGGTTCTTTCACCATATGGTCGTATGATCTGCCTTATGCGGGACGGGGATGCGCCTGCTGAACTTGCGCAATGGCTTTGCGATGAGGGCGCAGGGGCGGCGACCCTGACTGTGATGGAATGTTTGGGAGGTCCGCGCGAAAGACTACGCGCGGTTCAGGCGGATGGGTTCGATCTGTCTGATATTGTTGCGCCGGTTGCTGTGGCCGTTGCCTTGCCCGCGAAGGTTGGCATCTCACGGGCATCGGGCCTGCCAGACGACAGCTTTGCCAATGACGGGCAGATTACAAAACGCCCAGTTCGCGCATTGACCCTCAGCGCGCTTGCCCCACGGGGGGGAGAGCTTCTTTGGGATATCGGGGCGGGTTCTGGTTCGATCTCAATCGAATGGTGTCTGGCTGGTGGACGGGCAATTGCGTTTGAGCAGCATACTGAACGGTCGGCCAACATCGTCCAAAACATTGATGACTTTGGTCTGTCGCATCGCATGACGTGCATCACGGGTATCGCGGCCGAGGCAATTTTGGATCAAGAAACACCTGATGCAGTTTTCATTGGGGGTGGCGCAAGAAAGCCCTTGTTAGAGAAACTTTATGGGCTTCTTCCTGCTGGTACACGCCTTGTTGCGAATGGTGTTACACTAGAAACCGAAGCGCTGCTTGCGCAGGAACATGCGGCAAAAGGCGGAGCCTTGATGCGGTTTGACATCGCTCAGGCGACGCCGTTGGGGCCAATGCGCGGGTGGAATGCCTCGCGACCCATTGTGCAATGGAGTGTGACACTATGAGAGTCGCAGGTTTTGGATTTCGCAGCGGCGCTTCTATGGCCTCTTTGCAGGACGCCCTTTTGCGTGCCCTGAAAGAAGCAGGAGGCGAGCCGATTCAGGCGCTGGTAACCGAAAGTGCGAAATCACGCGCGTCGGTCTTCAAAGAGCTTGCCCAAACGATGAGCCTACCGGGGTTGGGGGTTCGCACCGAAGATATGGGCCAAATGATAACGCCAACCCAATCTCAAAGAGTGCTGGATCAATTTGGCACTGGTAGTTTATGCGAAGCAGCGGCATTGGTGGCCGCAGGCCCGAATGCGCAGCTGATTGCAGCGCGGGTGATCTCGGGCGATGGTATGGCAACAGCGGCGATAGCTGATGTGAAAGAGGAATAGACGTGACAGTACATTTCATAGGTGCAGGCCCCGGAGCGGCCGATCTGATTACGCTACGCGGGCGTGACCTCATCGCGGCATGCCCTGTTTGCCTTTATGCAGGGTCTTTGGTGCCGGAAGGTATTCTGGAACATTGCCCAGAGGGTGCGCATATCGTGAATACTGCGCGCCTTTCGTTGGATGAAATCATGGAAGAAATCGCAGCGGCTCATGCCAAAGGCCAAGATGTTGCGCGCATTCATTCCGGTGATCTTTCGATCTGGTCCGCCATGGGGGAACAGCTGCGCCGCCTTCGCGCGTTGGACATTCCCTATGATGTAACCCCCGGTGTTCCCAGCTTTGCCGCTGCGGCTGCCACGCTTGCGTCAGAATTGACGCTGCCCGGTGTTGTCCAATCCGTTGTCCTTACACGCACATCGGGCCGTGCAACGGCAATGCCCGAAGGCGAAACCCTTGCCAATTTTGCAGCAACTGGCGCGACCTTGGCTATTCATCTTTCCGTGCATGTTCTGGATCGAGTGGTTGAAGAGCTCACGCCGCACTATGGGCCTGATTGCCCCGTTGCCGTTGTATGGCGCGCGAGCTGGCCAGACGAACGCGTGGTTCGCGCGACCCTCTCAACCTTGCAAACAGCAGTCGGCGAAGAGATGGCCCGCACGGCTTTGATCTTGGTTGGCCACGCGATTGGCGCCGAGGAATTTGGCGAAAGCAGGCTCTATGCAGGGGATTATGACCGTCGTTTCCGCCCCGTTGGTACCTCCCCTCGTTTTCCGGAGGCCGAATGATACCTTCAGGTTTGATGATTTCCGCCCCCGCGTCGGGGACAGGAAAAACGACATTGATGCTGGGTTTGCTGGCAGCGTTTCGCAAACAAGGCGTCGCGGTCCAGCCCTTCAAAAGCGGACCTGATTACATTGATCCGGCTTTTCATACTGCGGCTTCAGGGCGGGCTTCGTTTAACATCGACAGCTGGTCGATGGAGGCTGAGCGGATCGAAGGGTTGGTTGGCAATGCGGATGGCGCGGAATTGATCCTAGCCGAAGGGTCCATGGGCTTGTTTGACGGTGTGGCAATCAAAGGCGCCTCAGGAAATGGCGCAAGCGCCGATATCGCCGCCCATATGGGATGGCCTGTTGTGCTGGTGCTGGATGTTTCTGGTGCCGCGCAATCGGTTGCGGCAACGGCGCTGGGTTTCAAAATGATGCGGCCCGACGTTACCTTGGCGGGCGTGGTTCTGAACCGCGTTGCATCGCCGCGCCACGAGGCATTGGTGCGTGTTGGGATGGAGCAAGCAGGCATTGCTGTCCTCGGCGTGCTGCCTCGTCGTACCGAGATGGAATTGCCTGAACGCCACCTTGGTCTGGTCCAAGCGGGAGAGCAGGAAAACCTGCATGAGGTTCTGGACGATGCCGCAAGTTTTGTGAGCGAACATGTCGACCTTGATGCGTTGCGCAGCGCGGCGCGCGGAACATTGGATCAGGCTCCTGCACCTAGGAAAATTATCCCTCCGGGGCAGCGCATTGCATTGGCTCAGGATAACGCATTTGCATTTGTTTATCCCCATCTTTTGGCTGGCTGGCGCGCGGCCGGTGCCGAGGTGATCCCATTCTCGCCTCTCGAAAACCAATCTCCAGATGATCGCGCCGACGTTTGCTGGCTACCGGGCGGTTATCCCGAACTTCACGCTGGTAAATTGGCTGCGGCGACCACGTTCAAACAAGGATTGCGCAAGTTTTCCGAAACCCGCCCCGTCCACGGAGAGTGTGGAGGCTATATGGCGCTGGGTGCTGGGATCGTAGACAAGGAAGGTGCGCGCCATGAGATGACTGGGCTGCTTGGCCTTGAAACATCCTTTGCAAAGCGCAAGTTCCACCTTGGCTATCGCCGCGCGACCTTGGATGCATCAATCCCCGGTGCACAAGCTGGCGCACAGCTCAGAGGGCATGAGTTCCACTATGCAACGATTGTGGATGAGCCGGATACACCGCTCGCCCAGATCACCGATAGCAACGGCCTTATGGTCACAGAAACAGGAACCTACCGTCGTAACGAAGGCGGCGGGCAGGTTTCGGGTACGTTTTTCCATCTGATTGCAGAGGGCGCATGACAGGTTTCGTTTCATTTGTTTCCTCGGGTCCAGGTGATCCGGAATTGCTGACGGTAAAGGCGGTGAAACGTCTTGAGACGGCGGATGTCATTTTGTTTGATGACCTCTCGTCTGGCCCTATCCTTGATCTGGCGCGCGCCGATGCTGACCTGATCGGCGTTGGAAAACGCGCTGGCCGCCCATCGCCAAAGCAAGATCACGTGAGCCGGACCTTGGTCGAATATGCCGAGGCAGGGTTGCAGGTGGTGCGTCTGAAATCGGGCGATAGCGGCATGTTCGGACGCCTCGAAGAAGAGATCACAGCGCTGCGTGAAGCAGGTATACCGTTTGATATTGTGCCGGGTGTTACCAGCGCGTCCGCGGCAGCGGCCGTAGCGGGCATACCGCTCACCCGCCGCCTCACGGCGCGGCGGGTTCAATTTATCACGGGCGCCGATGTTACGGGCGATTTGCCACCTGACGTGAATATGGCAGCACTTGCCGATCCGTTGGCGACCACGGTTGTCTATATGGGTAAACGCACTTTCGCTGGCCTAGCGGCTCGGTTGATCGAACACGGCCTTCCTGCGGATACGCCTGCAATGCTGGCCGAGGCGGTATCGACCCCAGCCCAGCGGGTCGAACGGTATACGATCTCCACCTTGGCTAAACATCTGGAAGCGACTGAGACCTCAACGCCAGCGCTGATTTTCTATGGCCCCCTTGCGGAGCAAGAGGGGTGAAACTGTTCGTCTGCACAACATGCACCAAGAACAGCCAAAGCTTTTTGGAAGAGGTGCAAGCGGCTTTGCCCAAGCTGAACGTTGAGGGGATCGATTGTATGTCGGGATGTACACGCGCGCAGACCGTTGCGTTTCGCTCGGGGGGGAAGGTTGCCTATCTGTTTGGTGACGTAACCAAAGCTGATATCCCCTTGTTAGAGACGTTTTCGGCACTTTATGACGCGTCGCCTGATGGGACATTTCAAGATGCTCGGGTGTTAGGGGATCTGCGCCATAAAGCCATCGCAAGGATACCTGCATGAGCATCCATTTGACGCTAATCGGCATCGGTACAGGCAACCCCGAGCACCTGACGCTACAAGCAATCCGCGCCATGAATGCCCAAGACCTGATCCTGATTCCCAACAAAGGGGCAGGGAAAGATGACCTTGCGCAATTGCGCCGCGATATCTGTGACGAAGTCATCACGAATGCAGAAACACGTATAGCCGAATTCGAACTGCCCGTCCGTGACCCCTCTACGCCTGATTACCGCAAGCGGGTTGATGATTGGCATGATGCAATCGCAGAGGTTTGGCAGGCAGAGATTGACGCGCACGGAACATCCAAAAAGGTTGCTCTATTGGTTTGGGGTGACCCGTCACTGTATGACAGCACCCTTCGCATCGCAGCACGCCTAGACCCCGCGCCAAAGATCGAAGTGATCCCTGGTATTACGTCCCTTCAGGCGCTAACGGCTGCGCATGCAACCGTCCTAAATGAAATCGGTGCGCCGTTCATCGTGACCACGGGTCGCCGTTTGCGCGATGAAGGCTGGCCAAGTGGCGTAGATACGGTTGCCATTATGCTGGATGCGGGCGGTTCCTTTGATGCGATTAACCCGACTGGCGTTCACATCTGGTGGGGCGCCTATGTGGGGATGAAAGAAGAAACGATCATCCAAGGGCCACTTAGCGACGTCGCCGAACAGATCAATACCACCCGAGAAGAGCTGCGCGCGGATCACGGGTGGATCATGGATATCTACCTGCTGCGCAAATCCTAGTCTGGATCAACTTTGCCGCGCATGGCTTTTACCTCGCCACGCACTTTCTTGGCCTTTAGGCGGCGGTTTTTCGAGCCTAGCGTTGGGCGTGTTGCGATCCGCCGTTTGGGAGGGGTAACAGCCTTTTCGATCAACTCTTTCAGGCGTTCGCGGATGATTTCGCGGTTGCGGGCCTGACTGCGGGTTTCATCACATTGCAAAACCAGCGCGCCCTCGTTGGTCCACCGACGCCCCGCAAGGCGGCGTAGCCTGTTTTTGATCGGCAGGGGTATCGACGGAGAGGTCGCGGCCTCAAACCGAAGCTCAACAGCAGATGACACCTTATTGACGTTCTGCCCACCCGGGCCTGAGGCGCGCATGAAGCTTTCGGTCAGTTCCCAGTCCTGAATGGTGATGGTGTCGTTGATATACAGCATGGCCCTAACATAGCGACAAGCGGACCAAGGTGAAGAGGGCATTGCCCCAAGATGCGAATAGGGCCGCCCTGAAACAGAGCGGCCCAATCGAATTGTATAGGAGGTGGGATCGGTTAGACCGACAGTCCACTTTGGTTTTCAGATGCTAGGGGCTGCCCTAACAAACGACCTCCAAAGCTGTTCCGACACCTCGCTCCAGTACCGTTCTTGACACTAGATCACCTCCTTTACATTTGTTGAACTCACCTGAAGCGTTGCACAGGTTTTCAAAAACACAAAGCGTTTTTTGAGGTGAAATTTAGCCTTGGTAGCAGATTGCCTCTTTATGCGGCGCGCAGGCGCGCTGTGATGAACCGGAAAGGTACCAGCGCAAGCAGCGCCAGTGATAGCTTTACAGCCCAATCCGCGACCGCCAGCGATACCCACAGCGGGGCCATGGGGCCAGCGCCAAGGATCGGCATGATTTGACTTGCCCAAGACACATCAGTTGCTGGATGGATAAAGGAAAGCGTGCTGGAAAAGGCGATGGAAAAGAAGATCACAGTATCAACCGTGCTACCAACCAAAGTTGAGACAAGTGGCGCTTTCCACCATGCGCCATCGCGCAAGCGGGCAAAGATACCAACGTCCAGCAGTTGAGCGGTAAGAAACCCGAGGCCAGAGGCGATGGCGATGCGAACAGTGACCAGCGGGCCGAATTCACCCATGATTTGGGTCCCGATAAGTGAGCAAACAACGCCCACAACAAAACCAACCAACACAACGCGCCGTGCAGCGGCGGTGCCATAGACGCGGTTCATCACGTCAGTCACAAGAAAGGCGAGCGGATAGGTGAAAGCCCCCCACGTCAGCCAGTTTCCATAGAGAAATTGAACAAGGATATTTGAGGCCACAACGATGGCGGCCATGGCAATGATGCCAGGTAGGTGTGTGCGTGTCATAATAATAACCGTTTTTTGCAAGGGTGCGGCGACTTGGTCTGCGGGAATCGTAGACAAAGCGGCTTTAGGCGGCTTTTAGTGTCCGCGCAAGGTTATTCTTTTACGATGTATTCCACGATCTGCGTCCGCAATATCCGCATAAAGTTGTCATCGGATATCATGGTGACATGCATTTGGCCTCGTTGATCGCTCCAAACGCTGAGGCCTTCCAGATTATCGTAACGCGCTGGGATCGTGGTGAGCATCGTGTGTTCCTGAGGGGCGCTTGGATCGATGACAAAGCGACGGATGCGGCTGCGAAACCCTAAAGGTGTTGTTGCGCGTTCCAGAACCCAAAGGCGGTTAAACCGGTCAAAGTCCGCACCAACGGGGACAAACGGACCCCGTTTGGGAATGCGGGCGCTTACCCGCCATTTACCGCCTTGGAAAGCATACAAGGGAAACGGCGCATCCCCTGCTAAAGGCTGTTCAGCAATAGCAAACAAAGTCCCACTGGCATCAATTGCCAAAGCTTCCACACCCGCATTGTCGCCCAGCGTGTTCTCAAACGGCAGGCCGATCTTGCCACTTGTTCGCCCTGTTTGGGTATTGGTCTGCATGATCCTGTGGCGGTGCTCAAAGGAGACATAGGCCTGCCCGTTTTGGCCAATAGCAAGCCCTTCTGCATCGCTAGCCTTTTTGCGTAAACGCCCGCCCGATGCGCGGCCTAATCGTTTGGAATCCTGAACCGCAACGCCAGTGATACGGCCTCCAGATCGGTTCACCACCGCCCGTACCAATTGGCCACGGTCGCTGATGACTGTCATTTGCTGACCATCGCCTGACATTTCTATACCAGACCACCCGCCAAACCATGGCGCATCTAGTTCCCAGCGGAACGCGCCATTTGATTTTAGCGAAGGGCCTGCCTGTACGCTAGAGCACAGGCAGATGAGGATAAGGGCAAGCCGGATCACTGAGAATCAAGTACGGCTTTGCACTGTGCTGGCAAATCCGCCAGAACCAGTTCACGCCGTGCTTTTCTAGGTGTGGCAGGCTTGGCGGGTTTTGGTTGCGGTTTTGCCTTTGGCGGGTTCAGGATGTTAGCCTGCCATTGACGTGCATCATCACAGCCATCACCAGCTGGTGGCGGGTTTTGGTTACGGCATCCTGTTGCGCCTTTGGGGCAGGCTAGGCGGATGTGAAAATGATAGTGGTGGCCATACCAAGGGCGGATTTTACGCAGATACCCGCGATCCCCTTTTTCATCGGCGCACATTTGCACCTTGGCACCGGGAAAGACAAAAATCCGTTCGGTACGGGGGTCTTTTGCAGCGGCTTTGATGATTTGGTGGTGCGAGCGCGTCCACGCATCGTTCACATAGGCACCCTTTGCGCGGCGCGTTGAAATCGACGAAATATTCTCGCGCTGTTTGCGCGTCAGGCTAAGCGAGGTCGGAGGCAGCATCCAGATATCAGCGTCCAGTCCGATCTGGTGACTGCGGTGACCGGTCAGCATCGGTCCACCGCGCGGCTGACTTAGATCACCAACGTACAACCCATTCCAGCCAGGTTGTTGCGCTGCAAACTGGCTTAACTTTTTGACCATATCGATCAATTCGGGGTGACCCCAATTGCGCCCACGGGAAAGGCGCATCGCCTGCCAGGTTGGGCCCGTTTCAGGCAATTGCTCGGCCCCTGCTAAACAGCCTTTTGCATAGCTACCAAAAGGTGCAGGGTTTTGAAGAGAGTTTGAGGATTTCGTCCCGAATAGCTTTTTGGCCTCAACATTGGCCAAGGGGCCAGCCAGCTCGCCAATTGTCGGAAGATCGGGTTTGCGTGCCTTTGAGCCACTAATGTCGCGCGCGCCACCACAGCTGGCGACGAGAACTCCCAAGGCGGCGATGGTCAGTAACTTTTTGATAGTCATTTTCTGAAATCCCCTTTCGGTTTCACCCAGAATAGCAGGATCAGGCCAATAATAAACAGTCCAACAACGGGACTAACGCCCAAACGCTGGCTACCGGTGATTTGGCTAGCAAATGCGATCAGTGCAGGGGCCAAAAATGAGGTCGCCTTGCCCGATAGCGCATAAAGGCCAAAGGCCTCGGTCATGCGATCGGGATTGGCCTGTCGCGTCATCATGTTGCGCGAAGATGCCTGCAATGCGCCACCAGCGGCACCAATGATCGCGCCGGTGATAAAGAAGGTGACATCGGGCAAATTGCTACCCTGTGCGATCGGAATAAACAGAATGGATTCCGGTGTGATTGTCACGATCAAAAGAGACACAAAAGCCAAGGTAAGAACGCAGAAAGCGATAACAGGCATTGGCCCGATGGCCCGATCCACCCGACCGGAAATCCAACAAAAAACAGCGCCAGAGATAATCGCAACGATCCCGAAAATTCCGACTTGGGTAACCGTCCATCCCAGAACACCAAATGCGTAGATGCCGCCAAAAGTATACAACCCGTTTAGCCCGTCACGATAAAACATGGACGACCCGAGATATGCCAACAGTGACGGGTGGTTTGGTAACCCTTTGAGGGTTCGTAAAAGCGATTTCAGGCTGTCGCCGATCACCAGCGGATCTGCGCCGGTTGTGCGCGTATCGCGGGTGTAAAGAAAGAAGGGAATCATAAAAACGGCAAACCAGATAGCGGTCAGCGGCCCGACAATGCGGGTGTCTGCCTTGGTTTCTGTGTCCATTCCGAATAAAGGTTGCAGACCGATCATCGTGGTCCCATTTGCCGTGGCTTGAAACAAGAGCAGCATAATCACCAAAGCGATCAATCCGCCGACATAGCCAAAGGCCCAGCCAGAACCGGAAATGCGGCCTAGCTCGGCGGGGTCATCGCTTAGCTCGGGCAGATAAGAGTTGGTAAAGATGGTTGCGAATTCCATCCCGATCAGACCCATTCCAAAAAAGAAGAGCGTCCAAAGCACCGAAAAATCCTGTGGAGCGCTCCACCAAAGAGCGCCTGACCCCACGAAATACATCGCCGAGAAAAGCCAAATCCACGGCATTTTACGCCCTGAATTATCAGCAATTGCACCCAAAACAGGGGCAAGTATGGCAATCAAAATCCCCGTCGCAGCAAGCCCCCAGCCCCAATAGGCTTGGGCTTGGGCGCGGGCAGCTTCATCGGCCATGCCGTCGGCAATCAGGTTGGCGGAAAGTGTGCCAGTGAAATAGGGGCCAAAGATGAATGTAAGGATCAGCGTATTATACGGCTGGCTTGCCCAGTCGAAAAAATACCATCCCCAAATTCGCTTGCGTTGTGAAACCACCGCCATAGATCCTCGCCTCCCCATTTTCTGCAATGATAGAACAGGCTGCATCTAAAGGCGCAAGGACAGGTTTTAAATTTTCAGAAAACCGTAACGCAATGATTAGCGCGCAAACGCTTGTTTGGGGCGGTTTTTTACGGGCTGGGTCGGCTTAGATATCCTGCATGGGCGGCCACGGGCGCGTTGCTTCTGCCTCGGCCCAGTTTTTAATCCAGTCGGGCATCGGAGGCGATGTCGCCTCCATCCTCATCGCGTCAAGAACACGCGGAGGTTTGACGATGCCATCCTTGTCCGTAACTGCCGCGCGGTACAGCGCATGGCTGGCGCAGCGCCCGTCCTTTTTCCACATGGATTGCTCAATGTAGGTGAATTTATCATCCCAGCAAACGGCGCGGCTACGCACTTCAAACCGTTCAAACCCTTTGATCCGATGACGGAATCTCACATGCGACCCTGCCATTGTCATGGCCCATTTTTCACGCTGCAAAACAGCCACCAGCCCAACCCGTTGGGCCATCGCGATCCGTCCCAAATCATACAGGGTCAGCGCACGCCCATTGTTGAGCTCTAGAAACATATCCAAATCATGGGGCCAACAGATGTGATGGGACACATGCACATCGGTCAGAGACGTCAGCGGAGGCTGACGGCTGGCCAGAAATACGTCTTTGATTAGTCGGACAATTGGAAACATTTAGGGGTACTCCATCGAAGTGCCCTAAATGACGTTTATTGGGCCCAGGTCAACCATGAACCTCGGGGCACTCTTGTCCTTTTAGGGCAGCGCGCTTAATTGCTAATCAGATGTTTTGAAAAAGGGCGAAATGCTGTGACTTCCATATTTATGATTCTGATGCTTCTGCTGAACATCCTTTGGTTTTTTATTATCGCTCATGTGGTCATGTCGTGGTTGATCAACTTTCAGGTGTTGAACATGCGCCAGCCTATCGTGGCGCAGATCTGGTATGGTATTAACCGCCTGTTAGAGCCGATTTACGGCCCCATCCGTCGTGTTCTGCCGAACATGGGTGGCCTAGATTTGGCACCTTTGGCGGTTTTGATCGGTGTCGCGATTGCGCGGATCATACTTACAAACAACGCGGCCCTTTTTTACTAATCACTCAGGAAAGCAAGGCGTGAAGCCCTTGCCCCTCCATCAGTGATGTGTGATTCTGTGAGGGCTGCTTTTCCAAATTTCAGGTCTCATGAATGTCCGGCGCTACTTCGCTGCTAAAAGATGTGTTCGGCTTTGACGGGTTCCGCCCCGGGCAAGAAGAAATCGTCGAGGCGGTAACCGTTGGCGAGAACGTTTTAGCCATCATGCCTACGGGTGGCGGCAAGTCTTTATGCTTTCAACTGCCAGCGATGATGCGCGACGGGGTTACGGTGGTGATCTCACCCTTGATCGCGTTGATGCGGGATCAGGTCCGCGCCCTGCAAGAGGCGGGTGTTGGCGCAGGGGCGCTGACCTCTGGCAATACCCCCGAAGAAACGGACGCTGTTTGGGAAGGGCTAGAGGCGGGTACGCTAAAGCTACTTTATATGGCACCCGAACGGTTGGCGGCGGGCTCTGTGATGGGCATGCTCAAACGGGTTGGCGTGCAACTGATCGCCGTTGATGAGGCCCACTGCGTAAGCCAATGGGGCCATGATTTTCGCCCCGACTATCTGCGTATCGGAGAGCTAAAGCGCGCGCTGGGCGTTCCGCTGGCTGCTTTCACAGCGACAGCCGATGCCGAAACGCAGGCCGAGATTATTCAAAAGCTGTTTGACGGAACGCCGCCGCGCTCTTTTCTGCGGGGATTTGATCGCCCAAACATCCACTTGGCCTTTAGCGCAAAGAACAGCCCTAGAAATCAGATCCTTAATTTCGCAGCTGCCCGCCGTGGCCAATCTGGGATCGTCTATTGCGGCACGCGCGCCAAAACCGAAGGCATCGCCCGTGCGCTGAATGAAGCGGGACAAACCGCAATCCATTACCACGGTGGGATGGAGGCCGAAGACAGGCGCATCGCCGAGCGGCGTTTCCAACAGGAAGACGGGCTAATCGTTGCCGCGACCGTGGCCTTTGGTATGGGGATCGATAAACCGGATATTCGCTGGGTCGCCCATGCGGACCTGCCCAAAAGCATCGAGTCCTACTATCAGGAAATTGGCCGCGCTGGCCGTGATGGCGCACCTGCCGAAACTCTGACCCTCTTTGGCCCCGAAGATATCCGCCTGCGTCGTACTCAGATCGACGAAGGGCTTGCTCCGCCAGAACGGCGCGCTGCAGATCATGCGCGTTTGAACGCCTTGCTGGGCTTGGCCGAAGCGCTGGAATGTCGGCGTAAAACCTTGCTGGGGTATTTCGATGAAACCGATGTTACCTGCGGGCGATGCGATTTATGCGATACGCCTGTTGATACGTTTGATGGCACGACCGCCGTTCGAAAGGCGCTGTCGGCGATGTTGCGCACCGAAGAATGGTTTGGCGCTGGGCATTTGATCGACATTTTGTTGGGGAATGAAACCGACAAAGTCAAACAACGGGGTCATCAATCCTTGCCGACATATGGGGTTGGCAAGGAATATTCAAAACCCGAATGGCAGGCGGTTTTCCGTCAAATGATGGGCCGTGACCTGATCCGCCCAGACCCTTCCCGCCACGGCGCGTTGCGTATGACGGACGCCGCATTGCCGATCTTGCGGGACGAAGCCAAGATCACGCTGAGACGCGATAGTATCAAAGCGGCAGGCGCTGGCCGCCGCCCCGCCGTAAAAGCGATGGTCAACGAGGAAGACGCGCCATTACTAAGCGCGTTGAAAGCAAAACGGCGTGGTCTGGCCGAAGCAGCAAAAGTGCCTGCCTATATCATCTTTACCGATCGCACCTTGATCGAGATGGCCGAGACCCGCCCAGTAAACCTAGACCAAATGGCGGGTGTCAGCGGCATTGGTGCCAAAAAGCTGGATAGCTACGGCGCGGCGTTCCTCGAAGTGATCAATGGCGAAGCCGAAATGATGCACCCGCAACGACGCAAACTCGCAGGGCGAGAGGCCGGTGATGTTTACGATCAGCTGATGGAAACGCAGGCTGGGCTTTCGCGGGGTGCCTTGGGGACAGAAAAGCCGCTAAGCTGTTCTGCCTCTCTCTTGGCAAAGGTTGCGCAGCTTCGGAATGCGGATTTGGCCGCAATTGAACGTATCTTGGGTGAACGCCGAACCGAACGTTTCGGCGCGGCATTTCTGGACGTTCTAAAGGCGGCAGAGTAACAAGCGACAGAGCGAATTTAGATGCGCAGCGCGATCCAAAAGAGGAACTGATATGCTAGTAGTGATTTCTCCGGCCAAAAAGCTTGATTGGACAGAACGCGATCTGCAAACAACAACACCTGATTTCGGAGCCGAGGCGCTGAGTTTGGCCAAGACTGCCCGAAACCTGACCTTGGGTGATTTGAAATCCCTCATGTCGCTTAGCGATGATTTGGCCAAATTGAACCGCGACCGGTTCAAAGCATTTGAGGAAACCCCCGCACCTGAAACGACCCGCCCCGCGGCGTTGGCTTTTGCAGGCGATACCTATCAGGGGCTCGAAGCGGGTAGTTTGGATGCGGATGAAATGGCCTATGCTCAGGACCATTTGCGGATCTTATCCGGTCTTTACGGTGTTCTGCGGCCCCTTGATTCCATTCAACCTTATCGTTTGGAAATGGGCAGCCGATTGAAAACGCGGCGGGGTAAGAACCTGTATGAATTTTGGGGTACAGAGCTCTCTAAGGCGCTGGACCTTCAGGGGGAGGCCACAAAAAGCGAT
Organism: Sulfitobacter donghicola DSW-25 = KCTC 12864 = JCM 14565; assembly: GCF_000622405.1. Classification (NCBI taxonomy): domain Bacteria; kingdom Pseudomonadati; phylum Pseudomonadota; class Alphaproteobacteria; order Rhodobacterales; family Roseobacteraceae; genus Sulfitobacter; species Sulfitobacter donghicola. Next base: position 1,282,257 of record NZ_JASF01000005.1, on the reverse strand, counting down.
GTCTTGATTAACTGTGCTAGTCAGGAATATTTTGGGGCCGTTGACCTGAAATCTCTTAAGCTACGCGTGATCACACCGCAGTTTATGGAGGACAAGGGCGATGGCAAAGGGCCAAAGATCGTCAGCTTTTTTGCGAAACGCGCACGCGGCGCCATGGCACGGTTTATCGTTCAAAAACGCATAGATTCAGCCGATGGAATTTTGGAATTTGACACTGGCGGGTATTCTTACGCGCCCGAGCTATCCAAACCAGATGCACCTGTGTTCCTCAGGCCCTACCCAACCACCTGAGCAGGGTCGTCTAGGAGCAGCGGCAAAGTTCCTTTCGGTTGAGCAAGTTCAATATGCTCTTGGATAGCGGCCTTGCGCAACGGTTTGGTTAGATAGTGGTCCAAACCCGCTTTCAAAATCGAGGTATCGTCATCGCGAAGCGCATGGGCTGTCATGGCGACCACTGGGATGTGTTTTCCTGTTTTGGTCTCGATTTTCCGGATGGCTTGGGTGGCTTCCTTGCCATCCATTTTCGGCATTGAAATGTCCATAAACACTAAATCAGGTTTAAAGCTTTGGTATAGTTCAACCGCTTCAATCCCGTTTTCTGCGAACTTGAGATCGATATTCAGGGATTTAACCATTTTGCTGAACACCAACCGGTTCGTTTTATTATCTTCGGCTGCCAAAATGCGCATTTGACGGGTCTCAGCACGCGGTGATTTATCAGAGATTTGTGCGGGGCTATCTTTTGGCAGTATGTCGCTGAGTGTGGAAATCCATGTGCGACACGAAAGAGGTTGTTGCAACATCTTTGCGAATTTGGTCGCATCAGGTGATTTGTTCAATTGGGCAGTATTTTCGCTAATCAACAACAATGGCTTTTCGAAATTCATCGCGTCCAACTTTGACGACAGAGACAGCGCATCAACTTGCGGCGGTTGATGGTCAGTGATGACAATATCGATCTGGTCGTCCAAAGCGTCGATCGCGTCAGCAGTGGATGAGACACCAATGGTTTGTACATTGAGACGGGCAAGCTGGCTTTCCGACAACGCGCGGCTGGCCGGATGAGCGTCAACAACCAAGACTTTGCGCAAGTTTTCAGGCAGGCAAGGGTCGATGGTTTCGGCACCTTCCCCAACATTCAATTCAATCCGAAAGCAAAAACAGGATCCGGCTTCTTCTTTGGAGGTAAACCAAACCTCGCCGTCCATCATTTCAACCAGGCGTTTCGTAATCGCCAATCCAAGGCCCGTACCGTCGAATTTTCGGTTACGTTCATTTTCCACCTGATTGAACTCACCAAAAATGTGATCCCTCATATGTTCGGGAACACCGATGCCAGTATCTTCCACAGATACGGTGACGGAAACGGTTCCATTTTCAGGCTGAGGCGTTCCCGTCACATGGACGACAACATGGCCTTTGGATGTAAATTTGACAGCGTTTCCAACCAAATTGGTGAGAACCTGCCGAATGCGGCCAGCATCACCCTCAAGAAGATTGGGCAGGAATAGATCGAAATCCAAAAGAAGCTCGATTTTTTTGTCTCGTGCCATGGGTTTTGACAGCATGATCACTTCTTGGCAGGCCGCTTCCAGATCAAAGGGGGCAGTGTGCAGTGAAAGACGGTCTGCTTCGATCTTTGAATAATCCAGAACGTCGTTAATGATCACCAACAGGGCTTCGCCAGAGTTCTTAACCGTTTGAACATAAAGCTGCTGTTCCTCTGTCAGGGAGGTCTCGCTTAGTAATTCGGCCATCCCGACCACGCCATTCATCGGGGTTCGGATTTCGTGACTCATATTCGCCAGAAATGCAGATTTTGCACGGCTTGCAGATTCAGCAAGCTCACGGGCCGCGTCCAATTCGCGTTCATATTTAACGGTAGCGGTGATGTTCAGACCTAAGGAAACCATATCCCCGCTGGGGCCTCTTTGGTCGATCATCTTTATATAGGCCCCATTCCAAAGTTGGATCACTTCGGGTTCTGGGTTTTTTTGTTGAAACCGCTGCAACATGCGTTGGCGCCATTCTGTCGGCTCTACCCCACCTAAATCAACGATCCCTTCATCGGTGAGTGCTTGTAAAATAGTGATGAAATTCACACCTGGTTGGATCACTTCCAACCCTTCAAAAACCGCCAAATAGGCCTGATTGGCCATAATCAGTTGGTTGTCGACGTCAAAAAAGGCAAATCCGTCTTCGATCGTTTCGATTGAATGCCACAGCCGCCGTTCAACCACGGCAATCTTTTCGTGGGCGGCATGTAGATCGGATTTTACCTTGCGGTTTTCTTCCCCCATGCTTTCAACCAAAGCGCGGGTATCAACGATTTCTTCGCTTAATTGCTGGGTATTTAGACCCAGCTTTCGATTAGCTGCAAACAACTCAGCCTTCTTCAGCTCAAGCAAACGCTCAGCTGCCAAACGGGCGCGCCGCTCTTCGGTGAGTTTGTTGTGTAGGCTCATCGATTCCTCATTGTCCGCATAGGTGACCTTTATTTGGACCAAAGACCGTAAAAATGTACTTAAGGCGCTTCCCCTTGCTTTGACGCTGGTCAGCGTGTCACGCTGAATGCATTTACATAAGGGATTCTGTCATGCGCATTTTGCAGCTATTGGTCGGCGTTTTTTTGTTGGGAACTATTTTTTCACCCCCAGCAATGGCTCAAAATGTGCTTCCTGATCACCGATATCTTTATTCGCAAGATGTCGATTTTTACGGTGCGGATCTGGGGCCTCTTTTTGATACCAATCGCGCGGCATGTGTCAAAGCATGTGATGCACAGCCATCTTGCGTGGCTTTCACGTTCAACACACGATCAAAGGCATGCTTTCCCAAATCCGAGGTTTCAGAAACGGAGATTTTTGAAGGGGCTATTTCGGCAAAGAAGATACGGACACCTCAATCAATCCAAGAGACTGCAGCGCGCGCAAAAGCGGAGATCGAGTTTCTGCGGCCAGAAGACTTCACTGCGGCAAATCGGCTGGTTCTGATAAATGCGGAGCGTTTCCCGACAGGAGATTTCCTATTAGAGGATGTGACAGCAGCCTTGAGCGCTACTTTGTCTCGCGGGAATATGGCTTCTGCATCTCGTTGGGCCAGTCAGGCGGTTGCGATGTCTGACCGCGGCGATCTGTGGGCGCAATTGGCATGGCTGGGGCTTAGACCTCGCGGCGAGATGCCCCGCGATTTGGCGCGACGGTTAAAACAGGATGCAATCCCAGCAGCGATAAACGCCTATCTTCGGGCCTCAAACGAATACGAACAGGTGACGGCGCTAGACCTTTTGGCGCGGGCATTGGAGGCAAACAGGCGCGGACGGGATATGATCGCACCCTTGCGCTTAGCCCAAGAAATTGAACCCCGCCAAGAGCTACAAGCGGCCTTGGATGTTGCGATTGGGAAATACGGGTTTCGGATCGTAGATACGCGCGTGGACAACAACAGCGCGCGGCCTCGTATCTGTGCGGAGTTTTCGGAAAATCTGGTACAGGCGGGTACGGATTACACGCCATTTGTCCGCCTCCAAGACCCGACATTGATCGTAGAGGCCGGTAATCGCGACCTATGTATCGAAGGTGTACAACACGGCAGCCAATATACGGCGACCTTCCGGTCAGGATTGCCTGCTGCCAGTGGAGAGGTGCTGCACAAGGACGTGCCGATCTCTCTTTATGTTCGTGATCGAGAGCCCTCGGTGCGTTTCACTGGGCGTTCTTATGTTTTGCCGCGCAGCTCTTTGGCGGCGTTGCCAATCGAAACCGTCAATTTGGATCGTGTCGAGCTTTTGTTGCGCCGCGTAAGTGATCGCAACCTGTTGCGCGCGATTCAGGATAGCTATTTCGGCAAGCCGCTTAGCAAATACAAAGAGGATCAGTTTGCGTCCTCTATCGCTCAGAATATCTGGGTTGGCGTCGGTGACGTAGACAATAAGCTGAACCAGAACGTCACAACGCGACTGCCCATGGCCGAGGCGCTAAAGGGGCAGCCAGCTGGGATTTACGCGCTGACGGCAAAAGTGAAGGGTGCTGACCCCTATGACACCCCTGCTGCGACGCAATGGTTTGTCCTTACCGATTTGGGGCTAAGCACCCTGTCTGGCGTGGATGGATTGCACGTGAATGTTTTGGGGTTAAAGGATGCTGCGGTTCGGGCAGATGTTACGCTTAGCCTGATTTCTCGCTCGAATGAGGTTCTGGGAAAGGTGGCAACGGATTCCAACGGCCGTGCGCATTTTGAAGCAGGGCTAACCCGAGGGAACGGCTCATCTGCTCCGGCGCTTTTGATGGCTGAAGGCAGCGATGGGGATTTCGCGTTTCTGTCGCTTCTTGACCCGGAATTCGATCTTTCAGATCGTGGTGTAGAGGGACGCCCACCCGCTCCGCCAATCGACACGTTCCTCACCACCGATCGCGGCGCGTACCGCGTTGGTGAAACAATCCACGCAACGGTGTTGACCCGTGATGAAGGTGGCAAGGCAGTGAACGGTCTGCCGTTAGTTGCAGTGCTGAAACGCCCCGATGGCGCAGAATACAGCCGTGCGCTGAGTGCAAATGCTGTATCAGGCGGCCATGTTTTTGCACTGCCGCTATCAGGCCAAGCCCCCCGAGGGGCGTGGCGGTTGGATGTTTTTGCAGATACCAACGCGGCGCCTCTGTCTTCTCAGACTATTCTGGTCGAGGATTTCTTGCCTGATCGGGTCGAGTTTGATTTGGGCCTGCCTGATACCCCGCTAAAACTGGGCGATGCGCCCACTATGGAAATTGAGGCGCGGTATCTGTTTGGGGCGCCAGCAGCAGATATGCCTGTTGAAGGCGAAGCGCGTCTGAGCACGACAAGACGTTTGGACGCCTTTCAAGGGTATCTGTTTGGCCGTCATGACCAGCGGTTCAATACGCGCACAGCTTATTTAGACAACACCCGAACCGACACCGATGGCATAGCGCGCACTACACTCAAAATGCCAAAAGTTGACGAGCTACCAACCCAGCCTTTGCAGCTTTCGGTGGTTGCGCGCATTTCCGAAGGGTCGGGGCGCCCTGTTGAGCGCCGAGAAACACGTGGATTGGCCCCCCAAGGGCCGATGATCGGGATCAAACCCGCGTTTGATGACGTGCTAGCCGAAGGCGAAGAGGCGCAATTTGACCTCATAACCACCCAAGGCGAAATGGCCGTGCGCTGGACCTTCAACCGTATCGAAACCCGTTATCAATGGTATCAGAATGGTGGCAATTGGGCGTGGGAACCCATCACCCGCCGTATCCGTATTGATACTGGAGAAAGCACCTTAACCCCTCAGCCAACCTTGCTGTCTTTACCGACCGAGTGGGGGCAATACGAGCTGGTTGTCGAAAACCAAAACGCCCCATATGCAGCAACGTCGGTTTCTGTGGCTTCTGGCTGGTATGGGGGTGGCGATACGTCCAGCACTCCGGATTTTCTGGCCGTGTCCTTGGACCGGGAAAGCTATTTGACGGGTGATACGGCAAAGCTACGTATCGTGGCGCCCGAAGCTGGGGTCGCGAACATCTCGGTACTGTCCAACCGCGTGATCGAACAGATGAACCTCGCTGTAGACGCAGGTGAGACGGTGATCCCGCTGAACATCACTGAAGAATGGGGCAGCAGTGCCTATGTGACGGCTTCGGTAGTCAGGCCGATGGATGAAAACGCTGGCCTCAATCCCGCGCGTAGTCTGGGCTTGGCCCATGCTCAGATCTTACCAGCGGGCAAACAGCTCACGGTTACTCTGAACGCCGCTCAGGAAGTCGACGGGCAGGCGGGTATTTTGGAAGTGCCAGTTCAGGTTTCGGGTCTGAAAGGTGCAGAGGCGGGCTATGTCACTTTGGCCGCTGTTGATGTGGGCATTTTGAATTTGACGGGTTTTGAAGCGCCCGACCCTTCACAGCATTACTTTGGGCAGCGACGGTTGGGCGTAGGGATGCGCGATGTCTATGGGCGGCTGATTGACGGCTTGAGCGGTCGGATGGGGGCAACCCGTTCGGGTGGTGACGCAAGTACGGCCGCGCAGCTGCAATCGCCTCCCCCCACCGAAGACCTGATGGCCTTTTTTAGCGGTCCTGTGAAATTGGATGCGAATGGCCGCACTGTGATCAAGGTCGAAAGACCTGCCTTTAACGGCACAATCCGTTTGATGGCTGTCGCGTGGAGCGAAACAGCCGTCGGCAATGCAACCAGCGATGTCGTCGCGCGCGATCCTGTTGTCATGACGGCTAGCCTCCCTCGATTGATGGCACCACAGGACAGCAGCCGCTTGTTGCTGGAACTGGTTCATACCGGCGGCGCAGCAGGGGTGATGGCGCTGGACATAACAGCGGATGCTGGAGTGGATGTTCGCACGGTTTCGGGTGAGGTGAACCTGACGGAGGGGGGCAGCCTGCGGTTGCCGCTTGATCTGCGGGCTCTCGAAGTGGGCGATCATAACATTTCGGTCAAACTGACAACACCTGATGGACAGGAACTGAAGAAAACACTGATCCTGCCAGTGCGCCTCAATGATCCCGAGGTCGCCACCACGCGGCGATTTGCGCTGGAGGCGGGGCAGACATTTACCTTTGATGCCGAAGCGTTTGCAGGTCTGCACAAATCGACGGCCTCAGCGACATTAACAGCAGGCCCTCTGGCGCGGTTCGACGTTCCTGGATTGTTGCAACAGTTGAATCGGTATCCCTATGGCTGCACCGAGCAGGTAACCTCTGCGACCGTGCCGCTTTTGTATCTGAGCGGGCTGGCAGAGAATTCAGGATTGGGCACGCCATCCGAGATAGACGCAAAAATCCAAGCAGGCATTTCGCGTGTTTTGGCTCGGCAGGCATCAAACGGAGCCTTTGGCCTTTGGCGCGCGGGGAGTGGTAACTTCTGGCTCGACGCCTATGTGACCGACTTTTTATGGAGAGCGCAGTCGCAGGGGCATCACGTGCCGCAACGGGCTTTGTCTGCGGCTTTGGACAACCTTCGCAACCGGATCAATTTCGCACCTGATTTCGATAGCGGCGGCGAAGACATTGCTTATGCGTTGCTTGTGCTTGCGCGGGCAGGGGCTGCGCAAATGGGGGATCTGCGCTATTACGCCGATACCAAAGCGGCAGCATTTTCTACCCCGATGGCGGCGGCACAGTTAGGGGCGGCCCTAGCAGCATACGGAGAGCCAACCCGCGCAGATAGAATGTTCGCGCGGTCGGCTGCCCTGTTGTTAAAGAAAATCAACTCGACCCAATGGCGGAATGATTTTGGAAGCGCCCTGCGGGATCGCGCGGCTGTTCTGGAGCTGGCAACGTTGTCCCAAAGTCAGGCGATTGATTTAGACGGGCTGGCAGAATCAATGTCTTTCAGGCGAAATCTATCCACGCAAGAGGCGGCTCAGGTTGTACTGGCGGCGCACGCATTAGAGGCCGCGCCAAACAATACCCTTGAGGTAGATGGCGTAGCAGCAACAGGGCCGGTTGTGCGTCAACTTAGCGGTGATGTGCCATCCGTTTCCCAAATTCGAAACACTGGGGCCGAGGCCACAGACATCACCCTAACCACTTACGGGGTGCCGCAAACGCCTCCTGTGGCTGGCGGGTATGGCTATGCGCTCACCCGTAAATACTTTTCCATGGAAGGGGAGGAGATTACAGGGCCCGTGGCCAGCGGCACCCGTTTGGTCGCGGTTTTAGAGGTAACGCCATTTGAGGAAATCGGAGCGCGTTTGATGATAGACGATCCGCTGCCGGGAGGGTTTGAGATCGACAACCCCAACCTGTTGAACAGCGCGTCGATCACGGCGTTGAAATGGATCAAGGTGAAGGAAACACAAAACGTTGAATTCCGCGCGGATCGGTTTCTTGCGGCTGTGGATCACGAAAGCTCAGATGCCTTTCAACTGGCTTATGTCGTGCGGGCCGTAACACCGGGTGAATACCACCATCCGGCAGCTTTGGTGTCTGATATGTATCGCCCTGAGTATCGCGCACATACCGCATCGGATCGGTTGATCGTCACGCCATGAAATCTATTGGCACGACATTTATCACCTTGGCCTTGGTGATGGGGCTGGCCGCCCATGGGCGTGATCGGCTGGATGACTGGGTTGCCCAGACCAAGCTCCCCCCTGTTCTGTCCGAGGTTGCAGTGGAAGTGCGTGCAAGGGATGGTGCAATGTTGCGTGCCTTTCCCGTTGAAGAGGGGCGGATGCGGTTGGCTGTCCAGTTAGAGCAAGTTGATCCTGATTTTGTTGCTCAGCTGATCCGATACGAAGACCATCGGTTCTATAGCCATACTGGTGTTGATTTCGTTGCTATGATGCGGGCAGCGGCTCAGGCCGCTTGGCATGGGCAGGTGGTGTCGGGCGGATCTACGCTAACGATGCAGGTTGCGCGTTTGCTGGAAAACTCTGGAACAGGGTCGGTGACAGGCAAGTTGCGGCAAATGCGGGTTGCTTGGGCGTTGGAGCGGCGGCTGAGCAAAGAAGACATCCTGTCCCTTTACCTTCACCATGCACCTTATGGGGGAGCGGTTGAAGGGATACGCGCGGCAAGTTGGGCTTGGTTTGAGAAAGAGCCTTATCGCCTGACAGAACCGGAAGCGGCATTGTTGATTGCACTGCCCCAAGCACCAGAAGCCCGCAGACCGGATCGCCACCCAGTTGCAGCATTCGCAGCGCGTGAACGGGTGATGAAACGATTGGATATGGGAGCCACTGATCGGCAGCCCGATATCCCGCGCAAGATGCGGTCCATTCCCCAAGATGCGCCGCATCTTGCGGCAATGCTCCGCTCCAAGGCCCCAACGGCATTGCGCCATGACACGACGATTGATGCAAATCTGCAACGGCAAATTCAGGCGCTGGCTCTGCGGGCTGTGGCCCAGCAACCCAAAGGTGTTTCAACCGCGATCCTGATCGCCGATCACACAACCGGAGAAATCCTTGCCCATGTTGGGTCTCCGGCCTATTCAGCCGCTGGTGGTGCGCTTGGGTTTGTGGATATGACCTCGGCTATCCGCTCACCTGGATCAACGCTGAAGCCCCTGATTTACGGGCTCGCCTTTGACGAAGGGCTGGTGCACCCCGATACATTAATCAATGACGCGCCTGTTTCATTTGGAACCTACGCGCCGCAGAATTTTGATGGCGAATTTCGGGGCATGTTGACCGTTCGCGATGCGCTGGGGCTATCGCTGAATATTCCTCCGGTTTTGCTTACGCATGAGATGGGTGTCGCGCGGTTGATGGCTGGCCTGCGCCGCGCGGGTGTTGACGCAAAGCTGCCCAGCGGTCAGGCGGGTTTGGCCGTTGCCTTGGGCGGAGCGGGTATGACTCTTCGCGATTTGGTTCAACTATATGCAGGCATTGCACAAGGGGGCAGAGCGCAAACCTTGCATGAACAGCCCCTTGCAGCACCCCCATCGCCACCACGTCAAATCATCTCGGATGTTGCAGCGTGGCAGGTTACCGACATCTTGGCTGATATCCTTCCACCCCGCGGTACAGCAGCGGCAGCAGGGCAGGTGGCCTATAAAACGGGGACTTCTTATGGCCACCGAGATGCTTGGGCCATTGGGTATGACGGGCGGCATGTTGTGGGGGTCTGGTTGGGTCGGCCTGATGGCACCCCGGTACCTGGTGCATTTGGGGGCGATCTTGCGGCGCCGATCCTGTTCGAAGCCCTAGGGCGCATTGGCCACACACGAGAGGCGTTACCCCTTCCTCCAAGTGACACGATCATTCTGGGCACTGCCAGCCTACCAGAACCGTTGCGGATATTTCAGCCACGTGATGCTGTTTTTGCAAAGGAACGCCATAGCCCCGTGGTGACCTTTCCACCTGACGGAGCCACATTGCGGCGCAGCGGATACGGCGTGCCCTTAAAGCTACGTGAGGGCGTTCTGCCATTAACCGTTCTGGTTAACGGCGCACCTGTTCTGACCCAGTTGCGTGAACGCAATGCGGTTCTGTCACTGGATGTCGCGGGGTTTAACGAGATTTCAGTCATCGATGCAAAAGGGCGCAGCGCAAGCGTTGAAATACGGCTGGACTAATTCGGGTGCGGGTGACACTGCTCAGGCATGTCATTTGCCCTCTCCATATTGCCGCTTTTGCTGATCATTGGCTCAGGTTACGCCTTGGCCAAATCCGATATCATACCGCGAAACAATTGGGGGGCGATTGAAACGCTTTCTTTTAGGGGGTTGATCCCTGCAACCCTCATTTTAGCAATCTCTCGGTCGGATCTATCGCTAGATCGTTTTGGCGGCTTTGGCGCTGCTTTGGTTGGGACCTTGATTGTGGTGGCTGTTTTTGCGTTGGCGCTGCGGTTGATCCCCTGTGAAACGCTAAGTAATGCTCAATTCACATCCTTGTTTCAGGGCGGCATTCGCTGGAACGCTTTTGTTGCCCTCGCCGCTGCCGAGCAATTTTTGCCGGATGGAATTGCGATTTTGGCTATCGCCATTGCTGTCTTGGTGCCGATGGTCAATGTCACCTGCATTGTAGTCATTGCGTCCTTTGGCCCTTCCAAGGCTAGTTTTTCGCGAATTTTCAATACGCTTATCCGCAATCCTCTGGTCCAAGCCTGTGCAATTGGTTTGACGCTGAATTTGAGCGGGCTGTCCTTGCCCGAACCGATCGCCCAGACATTAGATATGGTCGGTCGTGGCGCCTTGGGTGTTGGTCTGTTGGCTGTCGGTGCGGGGATCAGTTTGCGCCGTTTGACGCGAATAAGATGGCAGGTTGTTTTGGGTGTGCTCATGCGGCCAGTTTTGGCTTCCAGCATGTTTGTCATTTTCGGTAGGATGCTAGAATTGCCGACCGATCAGATGTTCGCTGGTGCTTTGGTCTTTTCAGTACCTGCTGCCGCAAATGGCTATATTGTCGCCAAACAAATGGGCGGGGACGCAGAGCTGTATGCAAACATAATGACATGGCAGGTTGTTGTGACGCTTTTGGCGCTGCCGTTTTGGGCGCAGTTCCTTCTTTAAAAGCGCAAGATCATCCCGTGTTTTTCGTGGCCGGAAAACCCAAGGCTTTCGTAGAAACCACGCGCGCCTCTGGCTTCGCCCGTCAGTAACATCGCTTTGTAACATCCTTTAGCTTTGGCTTTGTCCAATCCAGCCTGCAACACCGCTTTGCCGATGCCTTTTCCCTGATGTTCAGGATCGCAAATCACATTTTCAACAAGCGCATAAGCGCGTCCGCCCGAGGTCATATTCGGCAATATGTGAAGGGTGATCATTGCGACGATCCTATCCTCGATCTGGGCACCTACGATGGTTGTGCCAGCATGGTCCAGAACCGCATGAAACGCCGCAGGGTCCGTTGTGACAGGAACCGGATCGCGGGTTAAAACCTGATATAGCCTCAGCGCATCGGGAAAATCGTCAGCTATGAGATCCCGAATGATCATCGGCTAGCGGCGCCCTTCCCGTAGCCATGCGGCAGTTATCAAACCAGCACTCAGCAGCAGGACCAGCCAAGCAGGCAGGATCGGGGTTTGGCGGACGTCTTTGGTTTCATAGGCGTTGCGCGGGGTAAAGCCGATCCAACCGCGGCCCGCAGCCGGACGCCCTGCACGCACGTTTCGAATGCGCGGAAGACCGTCTTCCAAACGGGTGATGCCCCCCCTCAAAGCGCTAACCGCTGGCTCAAGCGCGGCACCGTCTGCGATTGTCTCGACAAATTCGCGTGGCGCTGCTGGCCCTAGGCCAATGACGCTCAGCTGGTCACCATTCTCTAGACGGTAAAGGCCAATTTCCGGACCTGTAAAGGTTGCCGTGAAACGTCCCGGAGCGGTGGGTTCCAACGTCAGTTCGGTTGTCTCCCCATCAGGGCCAGTGATCGTTAGGGGTGGGACCTCTTCGCTCAAACTACGTCTTTCAATACGCATGGTCTGGCCGTCTGCGGTTGCAGTAAGGGCCTCTTCTTCGAGTTCGGGTTCGCCCATCATCCAATGGGCAAGGCGGCGCAAAAGCTCTAGCTGTGGGCCGCCGCCTTCGTAGCCTCTGTTCCACAGCCACGCATGATCAGAGCCCAACATGGCGACACGGCCTTCTTCAACGCGGTCCAGAACCAAAAGGGGACGATCATCGATGCCTGTCATAACAACGTTGCCCGATGTTGGGTTGAGCTCGATCTGGCGCAGCCAGCGGCCCCATTCACCCTCATTGGGCAAGCCCGAAGTCACTGGATGGCGGTCACCAAGGTCAGACACCACGGGCAAATAGGGTTCATCCAGAACACGTGCCGTTGGGTTGGCTGGCAATATGGACCCAAGAGGCGAGCGATAAAGGCTATCGGCACTGGCAAAATCAGGGCCAGCCGAGACCAGAACAGCGCCACCTTTGCGCACATAGTTTGCGATATTGTCTAGGTAAAGCGAAGGGAGAATGCCGCGACGTTTGTAACGATCAAAGATGATGAGATCAAAGTCGTCGATTTTTTCCATGAACAGTTCACGTGTCGGAAAGGCGATCAGAGAGAGTTCCGAAACGGGTACGCCGTCTTGCTTTTCTGGCGGTCGCAGGATGGTGAAATGAACAAGGTCGACCGAGCTGTCGGATTTCAACAGGTTGCGCCAGATGCGCCCCCCAGCGTGGGGTTGCCCGCTGACCAGCAGCACGCGCAAACGATCCCGAACGCCGTTCATTTGGATCACGGCAGCATTGTTGCGATCTGTTAGCTCGCCTTCCGCTTCGGGCAGCGAAAAGCGCAAAACATTGCGCCCGCCATGGGGCAGGGTCACTGGCAATTCCAAATCTTCACCAATCGGCACCTGAAACCGCTGCGGGTCTTCGCCATCAATTGAGATGTCCAGATCGGCGAAAGCTTCTCCCGCAGGTGCATTGCCAAGATCATCAATACGCAGGGTTAAAACAACAGGCTCACCGATGATCGCAAATGCGGGCGCGCCAAGAACACTTAGCCGACGGTCCCAATCCGTTTCCTTCCCGCTCAGCAGAACATGAAGCGGGGCGGGGAGCTCGATAGGTAATTGGGCATCATGGACGCGCCCGTCCGTTACGGCAACGATGCCAGCAACCCTTGCACGTGGTTCTTCGGCCAAAGCTTCGGAAAGGGCGGTCATCATCTCAGTTCCCGCATCGCCCTGTCCGTCTGGAATAGCAATACGCCGAAGATCAGTGTTGGGGCGGGCAAGGATCTGGGCTGCAATGCGATCCGCAGCGGTGGTGGATTGGGCTTCCCGATCCGCAAGGCGTTGGCTGGCGCTTTCGTCCTCTAGTAATAAGACAATATCGCTAAGGGCTGCGCGGTCTTCTTGCTGAAAGGATGGTCCGGAAAGTGCGGCAAGAACCACAACGGCTGCAAGGCCCCTTAGGCCCGCTCCGCGCAGTCCCCGCGCAGCGGCCACAAGCGCACTAATTGCCGCAATGACGGCGACCATCACCAAAAGAGGCCAAGGGATCATTGGGTCAAATACAATTGTCGACGTCATTGGCCCAACCTGTCTAGCAGCGCAGGAACATGCACCTGATCTGATTTGTAGTTACCGGTAAGCACATGCATCACCAAATTCACGCCAAACCGATAGGCGATCTCGCGCTGGCGCTCTCCGCTATAGCCACGCCCAACGGGAACCATCGGGCCGCCTGTAGAATTGACTGCCCACGCTGCGGCCCAGTCATTCCCGCCGATCACAACGGGTGTTACACCGTCATTAAGATCACGAAAGGGCATGCCTTCGATTTGCTCGGCGTTTGGATCAGCGGCTTCGACCCATACATCTCGTCCAGCATGACGTCCTGGAAAATCCTGCAAAAGGTAAAAGGTACGGGTGATGACATGATCGCTGGGAAGTTGTTCCAACGCGGGAATGTCTAGCGGTGCTGCAAGCTCTTGCAACTTGCGGCCATTCGGGCTCGACGCGCCAAAACGGGATGTATTGGAATCTCGGGTGTCAAACAGGATCATGCCGCCGGTCCGTAGATAGGCGTTTAGCTTGGCATAAGCCTCGCGAGAAGGGGTGGCTTGGTTGGGGGTGATCGGCCAATAAAGCAGTGGAAAGAACGCCAGCTCGTCGGTCTCTAGGTTGACGCTGAGCGGGTTCGCAGGTTCGACAGAAGTGCGGAAAAACAGGGTGTCGCTTAGACCTCGCAGACCAGCCAGAGCGATTTCATCAACCGTGTTGTCACCCGTAATGATATGCCCCAGAACCAGTTCAGAGGTCGCGGCAAGGGCAAAATCCTCTTGCTCAACCTGTGCGTCGAGAGGGGTTGAAAGCACTAGCAATCCCCCTAACACAGCCGCTGTAGCATTGCTGCGGCTGAGCAATCGACCCGACAATGAAAGGGAGACGACCACATCTGCCAAAAGTAGCAAAATCGCCAAGCTAAGAAGCCAGCCTGCTATGGGTTGTTCTGGTGCCACCGTTAGGCCTCGAACAGTTATGTTTGCAGGCCAGCTTGTGCGGGAAATCACGCTGTCGGTGCTTAGCACATTACGGGCTAAAACCCGATCCCCCGAAGAATAAAGCCCGGGGCGTAAATCGGGGCCGGTAGGTTGTTCGACCAATGCAGGACCATCAATTCCCGGTAAAACGCCAGCATCTGACAGTGCGCCAAACCCGTTCAAGACCCGCCGTGGAACCCATGTTGTGCCCTCCAATGCGGTCGAGGTCGCGCTGGCGGCTGAGGAAGAGACCGCGAGGCGCTCTAACATTTCGACGAAAAGGCCAGACAATGGCAGTGTCGACCATTCGGGCGTTGCCGTGACGTGGAACAAAATGATCTGCCCTTGTCCGACGTTTTTACGGGTCACCAGCGGGGTGCCATCGCTAAGGGACGCGATAACGCGCTCTGACAATGTCGGATCAGGTTGGGCGACGACCTGTGCGGTGACGGTCACATCATCCGGCACAGAGAGGCCAAAGAAAGGAGAGCCTTTGGAAAAGGGAGACAGCGCCTTGGGCTCTCCCCAGCTCATGGCGCCCCCTACACTGCGACCACCGGCACGTAGGCGAACAGGCATGAGCGGGTCTTCGTCTATGCGCGATACGTCACTGGCGGCAACGCGAGGTCCCGCAAATCGAACCAACATGCCGCCGTTTTCCACCCATTCCATCAAAGGTTCGGCATCCGTTGAAGGCAGGGCCGCAACATCAGCCAGAATGATAACGTCAGGATTTGCTGGTAGGGCGTCGACCATCGCGCCAATAATCAGGTCTGCAGTAGGGGCCAAAGCCTGCTCGATATAATGGTGGGGCGAAAGCAGTTCTAACCTTTCGCGGTTTTCACGGTCCGAAATTACGGCAACCTCGCGGCGGCGCAACCCATCGTCGCTTAGCGCGCTAGCACCAGCTGAACGCTGGCCTGCGATATCAAATCGGGTGATGCGCGCGCGCAGCTCTGACGGCAGGACCAATGCGATGTCTGCTTGCGTTTCGCCTTGCTCAAACGTGGTAGTTGTCGAAGCCAGAATTCTACCGTTTCCAGCAGGATCGCGACCAATGGCCTGAAGGGTAATATCACGGGTAGGCCCACTCGCAGCACGCAGCGCAGACAGCTGCACCGCGCCATCTTCGTACCGCGCGGGGCGTAGGGCTAAAACATTGATTGCAGTTTGATAGGCCTCGACCGTTCCACGCTCTTGAAGCAGGTTTAATAGCGTCTCGTGCCCTTCATAGGCCAAAGTATCGCTGAACCAGAGGGTATCGAAATCTCCAACGCCATTCAGGGCGGTCATTGCCTCATCAAGCATTGCCAAACTGGGTTGCCATGGTTCTGGCGATAGTCCGGCCAGCCTGCTGCGCCACGCATCAGCAGACTGGAAAACGGGGGGCTTGGGATTGGTCAAAGTCAGAAACCCGACAGTGCGTTCCAAACGGCTGGCGCGGGTGAGCTGGGCCTCGATCGCTTCGAGCTGTTGCGGCCAGCGCGTTGCACCGGCCCATGACCCATCAAGCACGAATAAAATGGGCCCATTCCCGTCGGCTTGCTCTTCTTCTGGATTCAAAACAGGGCCTGCCAAGCCGATGATGATCGCGGCCAAAGCGATCATGCGCAGCAACAGCAACCACCAAGGTGTCCGGTCGGAGACGGTTTCGTCATCCTTGAGGCCTAGCAGCAGCGCCACACCGGGAAAGCGACGTTTGATCGGCGCGGGGGGGACGGCGCGCAACAGTAGCCATAAAATGGGTAACGCAGCCAAGCTGAGCAATAACCAAGGCGCGGTAAAGCCTATTCCGCCGAGAACCATCATGCCGCCACCGCCTTTGCATCAAGGGCACCAAAAAGCCACAGCAGCGCGGTCTGTGCTGTGCTGTCGGTGTGGTGCAATCCATATTGCCAACCGGTCAGCGCACATAGGGATTGCAGCTCGGCTTTGCGTTCGGTCAGCCGTTCCAAATAGCGGTCCTTTAGATCGTTAGCCTTTAGGGTTTCATGGCTAATCGTTCCGCCCATGCTTTCAAATATGGTGCGGCCCGTGAATGGGAATGCTTCCTCTGAGGGGTCCAGTACATGGTAAAGCACACCGCGCACACCCCTGTCTGCGGCTTTGGTTAAGGCAGTGCGCACATCGTCGATATCGCCCATAAAATCCGAGATGAAAACCGCGCGCGCATGAGGGATCATCGCGCGATGCTCTGGTGGGGCATATTCAGCATCATCGTCTTTGCAAAGCAGTTCGGCCAGCGAAAGGATCTGCTGTCGCCCTGCGCGCGGAGGAAGCTGGGTGCCGGTAAGGCCAACCCGCTCTCCGCCATGGTTTAACATGATCGCAACAGCAAGAGCGAGGAGGCGCGCGCGGTCTACCTTCCGAGGAAGGGCATCCGAAGAAGCGAAGCGCATGGATGCGCCTTGATCCACCCACATCATGACCGATTGGGCAATTTGCCATTCGCGTTCGCGAACAAACTCTGTGTCACCCATGGCCGAGCGTCGATGGTCGATCGCACGTCGGCTATCGCCTGCTTGGGCGGGCCTATACTGCCAGAAATCATCACCCGCACCCGCACGACGACGGCCATGCGCACCCAGCAGGACAGCCCCAGCCAGATGTTCAGCCCGCGCCAATAGGGCAGGAAAGGCGGCAGCTTCGGCTTCGGAAGCGGCCCGCAGGGTAGGGGGGGTATTCACGCGACGGCGGCCTTTGTAGAAGTCAGATCCAGTGCAGTATCCTCGATCAAAGCGGTCAGGCTATCGCCACGCGCCCGCGCAGCAAAGTTAAGCGCCATGCGGTGGATCAAAACAGGATGGGCCATATCAATGACATCCTCCGCGGAAGGGGCAAGGCGCCCCTGAAGCAATGCACGCGCGCGAACAGCCAGCATCAATGCCTGAGCAGCACGTGGGCCAGGGCCCCAAGCAACAGTTTCCTTCACACGATCACTGACGCCTTCTTCTTCGGGGCGGAAGGCGCGCACAAGATCGAGGATCAATTCAACAACAGAGTCACCAACCGGCATCCGGCGCAAAAGGCGCTGGGCGTCTAACAGCTGCTCTCCTGTGAAGACCTCAACGGCTTGGGCTTCTTCTTCACCAGTGGTGGCGATCAGGATATCCCGTTCGGTTTCACGGTCTGGATAGTTGATATCGATTTGGACGAGAAAACGGTCCAGCTGCGCCTCTGGGAGGGGGTAGGTCCCCTCTTGCTCAATCGGGTTTTGGGTTGCCAGAACATGAAAGGGCGACCCGAGTGAGCGGTTCTGCCCCGCGACTGTCACAGTCTTTTCCTGCATCGCCTGCAAAAGAGCGGATTGCGTGCGCGGTGAGGCGCGGTTGATCTCATCTGCCATCAAGAGCTGGCAGAAAATCGGGCCTTCGATAAAACGAAAACGGCGGCTGCCATCTGCATCGCTTTCCAATACTTCGGAACCAAGAATATCTGCTGGCATCAAATCGGGCGTAAACTGAACCCGTTTGCCGTCCATCCCCATGACAGTGCTAAGGGTTTCAACCAGTCTGGTTTTTCCTAGTCCCGGTAAACCCACCAGCAACCCATGGCCACCGCATAGCAATGCTGTCAGCGTTAGCTCGACAACCCGCTCTTGCCCGACGAACCGCGCGGTAATGGATTTGCGCGCCTCGCCCAGCTTTTCGCCCAAGGCTTCGATCTGTTCGACCATGTCTTCGGCCGCTTTTGTATCTGCTTGGGTCATGACTTCTCCGCTGTGCAGTTTATATCGTTATGATGTAAGTGTATCTCGTAATGATGGAATGGCAAAAGCAATGAGCGGACAAAAAACTGTGACACCGTCAGCAACGAGCCTCGCTGAGGCGGTAAAAGCAACAAATTCGCGCGGTTTGCCGCCGGTTGAGCAATGGAACCCGCCTTTTTGCGGTGACCTTGATATGGAAATTCACCGCGATGGGACGTGGTTTTACGAAGGAACCCCAATTGGACGGCCCGCTTTGGTGAAATTATTCGCATCGATTCTCATTCGGGAAGGTGAGGACTACTTCCTTGTGACGCCTGTTGAAAAAGTCGGCATTCGTGTGGATGACGCGCCATTTGTCGCAGTCGATTTCGAAGTGACGGGCAGTGGTCAGGATCAGCAGCTGACTTTTACCACAAATCTGGACGATGTCGCGACGGCTGACAACGATTTTCCTTTGCGATTCGAACGGGACACCGCAACAGGAGAGCCCTCTCCCTATGTCCGTATTCGCCGAAACCTTGAGGCACTGATAGACCGCAAAAGCTTTTACCGTTTGGTTGACCTTGGGGTGCACCATGATGGGTGGTTTGGTGTGTGGTCGGGGGGCAGGTTTTTCGGCATCATCCCGTCCAAAGACCTGCCTTAAGCTAGAAACAACCGAGGGGCCGATATTTTGGCGGACCCGAATTCCAACCCTGTAAGGAAACAAGAAATGAAAGCGGCCGCCAACCTAAGTCTCCTTTGGCCAGAACTGCCCTATCTAGACCGTTTCGATGCAGCTGCGATGGCGGGGTTTAAAGCTGTTGAGGTCCAGTTCCCCTATGAAACACCCGCCAAAGAGACCCAGCGCGCCCTTTTGAAGAATGGATTGGAGATGGTGCTGATCAACGCGCCACCGCCAAATTATACAGGCGGCTTGCGTGGTTTTGCAGCGGTTGAGGGCAGCGAAGATCGGTTTGCCTATGACATGCGCCGCGCCTTTCGCTATGCGGCTGAATTGCGGGTCCCCAAGATACATGTGATGTCGGGTGCTGCATCAGGTTCTGCTGCCAAGGACAGAATGATCACAAACCTAAAGGCAGCGACAGCCTCGGCGCCAGAAGGCATGTCGCTGACGATCGAGCCACTGTGCCCAGAGGCCCAGCCGGACTATTTCCTAAACAACTATGACCTTGCAGCTGAAATAATCGCGGCGGTGGATGCACCAAATCTCGGGCTGCAATTTGACAGCTATCACGCGCAAATGATCCATGGTGATGCGGTTGCGGTGTACGAGAAATTTCATCACCTGATTACCCATGTCCAGATTGGTGATGCCCCTCATCGCAATGCACCAGGGTGCGGCAATGTGGCTTTCTCCGATCTCTTTTCTTCCATGAGGTCAAAGGGCTATGACGGCTGGGTCGGTGGTGAATATACGCCTGATACTTCAACTGAAATTACATTGGACTGGATGAAACAGTTATGATCCCCGCAAAATTTGCTCCCGTTTTGTTTGGCTTTATCCTATCGGGCCTGATGTCTTGCATTGTCTCGGGTATCGCCACGTTTCGGGCGCTGGACGGCAACGGGCCATTTATGGAAGCATGGATGACATCGTGGATGTTCAGCTGGATGGTTGCTTTCCCTACGGTTTTGGTCGTCGCACCGATTGCCCGCCGCATCGTCGCGGCGATCGTCTCTGCTCCAAAGACCTGATTTAGTCAGGAAAGAACACAGGCGCGCTTTGCGGTTGCCATTGTTCGAATTTGGGCATGATGGCTTGAAAGTCTTCAGACGCCAAAAACGCACCTAGCCAAGCGTGCAGGTTTGGCCATGGCTGCGCGTCAAACCAAGCTTTGTCGATAAAGGCAAACTGGCGCACGAACGGCAGGATCGCATAGTCGGCCAAGCTTGGCTGATCGAAAATCCATGGGCCCAGCGCCTGATCCAAATCGCACAGGAAAATACAGGCATCGTTACGATGTTTTGTGGCATCTTCGTCAGGATAACGAGTCGCGTATTTGGTGCGATCCAAGGCGTGTTTAAAGGGGCCGTCAGCGCGGGCGATCCAATCATGGCCTGCTTCTGGCATGTCCAGCCACCCTTGCGGATCGTTCTGGTCTAACGCCCATTTCATGATGTCCAGACTTTCATCCACCACCAGAGCCTTATCAACCAAACAGGGCACCGTTGCCGAGGGTGACACGGCAAGGAATGCTTCGGGTTTGTCCCGCAAAACGACTTCGCGCAGCTCAACACGACAGCCAGATGATAACACGGCCAACCGCGCACGCATCGCATAGGGACAGCGGCGAAACGAATAGAGGATCGGAGCAGAGCCCGTCATCAGTGCGCTTCGGCCCAGTTACTGCCTGTTCCGGCATCGACCGTTAGCTTTACATCCAGCTTCACCACAGGATCCGAGGCGTTTTCCATAATGTTGCGTGCGACGCTGATCAGGTCGTCTTCGGCCCCTTTATCGACTTCGAACAGCAATTCATCATGGACCTGTAGCAACATCTTGGCTGGTAGGTCTGCAATCGCGTCAGGCATGCGGATCATGGCGCGGCGGATGACGTCAGCGGCCGTGCCTTGGATCGGCGCGTTGATCGCCGCACGGGCCGCAAACCCTGCGCGGGGGCCTTTCGATGCAATCTCGGGCGTGTGGATTTTGCGGCCAAACAGGGTCTGAACATAGCCGTGTTCTTTGGCGAATGCTTTTGTGTCATCCATATAGGTACGGATACCAGGGAAGCGTTCGAAATAGCGGTCGATGAAGCCCTGTGCCTCGGCGCGCGGGATACGCAGGTTCCGCGCCAAACCAAAGCCCGAGATGCCATAGATCACGCCAAAGTTGATCGCTTTAGCCTGACGGCGGATGTCTGGGGTCATCTCGGCCAGTGGCACATTGAACATCTCTGAGGCGGTCATCGCGTGAATGTCCAAACCATCTGCAAAGGCCTGCTTGAGCGATGGCAAATCAGCGATATGGGCCAGTAGGCGCAATTCGATCTGGGAATAATCCAGCGCGACAAGGGTGCGGCCTTCTTCGGCGACAAAGGCCTCGCGAATGCGGCGGCCTTCCTCGGTTCGGATTGGGATGTTTTGCAGGTTCGGATCGGTCGAAGACAAACGCCCCGTTGAGGCACCCGTGATGGAATAGGATGTGTGCACACGCCCCGTGTCAGCATTGATGTGGGTCTGTAGCGCGTCTGTATAGGTGGACTTTAGCTTGCTCAGCTGCCGCCAGTCGAGAACCCGTGCAGGCATCGCATGTTCGGTTGCCAAATCTTCTAGCACATCAACGCCAGTCGCATAGGCGCCTGTCTTGCCCTTTTTGCCGCCCTCTAGGCCCATTTCGTCAAACAGGATTTCACCCAGTTGCTTGGGCGATCCCACATTGAACGGGCGTCCGGCGAGCTCGTGAATCTCGGCCTCTAATGCTGCCATTTTCTGGGCAAAGGCGTTGGACATACGGCTAAGCGTGTCCCGATCTACCTTCACGCCGTGACGTTCCATTTGCATGAGGACAGGCACCAGCGGGCGCTCTAGCGTTTCGTAAACACGGGTTGTTTGCGCACGGTGCAAGGCGGGTTTGAAATGTTGCCACAGGCGCAGGGTGATATCGGCGTCTTCGGCGGCGTAAGGTACGGCATCTTCCAGCGGAACCTTGTCAAAGGTGATTGCGGATTTGCCACTGCCAAGCAGGGGTTTTATCGGGATCGGGGTGTGGTTCAGATACCGTTCAGAGAGCGCATCCATGCCGTGACCATGCAATCCGGCATGCATCGCATAGCTCATCAGCATCGTGTCATCGAATGGCGTAACGCCGATGTTCAGCTGCGCAAAAATCTTGGCGTCATATTTCATGTTCTGCCCGATCTTCAGGATCGATTGATCCTCTAGCATCGGGGTAAGCATCCGCAGGGCTTCTTCGAAACCCATCTGCCCTTCGGCCAAATCATCTGACCCAAACAGATCATCACCGCGGTTGGCTTTGTGGATCAGCGGGATATAGCAGGCCTCGCCCGCCTCGACACAGAGGCTGATGCCAACCAGATCGGCAGTCATATCGTTGAGGCCCGTCGTTTCCGTATCAACCGCCACATAGCCACGGGCATAGATTTTATCGAGCCACGTTTGCAGGGTCTCTTTATCGCTCACCATTGTGTAGCTGGCTTTGTCGAACGGGATGGCCTCAATCTCGGCTGCGCCCTCAGTGGGGGCGGCTTCGGGGATTACTGGCGCCTCTACCTTTAGTGTTTCAGCAATGCGTTTGGTGAGGGTGCGGAATTCCATCTGCGACAGGAAAGAGAGCAGCTTTTCCGGATCAGGGTCGCGGACCTCAAGATCGTCGAGCGTAAAGTCCAATGGCGTTTTTTCATCCAGTTGCACCAAGCGACGGGACAGGCGGATTTGTTCGGCATTGTCGATCAGGGTCTGGCGGCGCTTGGGTTGTTTGATCTCGCCCGCGCGCTCTAGCAGCGCATCAAGGTCACCGTATTCATTGATCAACAAGGCCGCGGTTTTGATGCCGATGCCCGGCGCGCCCGGGACGTTATCAACCGAGTCACCGGCAAGCGCCTGCACATCCACGACGCGTTCGGGATAAACGCCGAACTTGGCATGGACCCCTTCGCGGTCGATCAAGTTGTTTTTCATCGCATCGAACATTTCGACGCCGCCACCAACCAACTGCATCAGGTCCTTGTCCGAGCTGATAATGGTGCAACGCCCGCCCGCTTCGCGCGCCTGAACCGATAGGGTCGCGATGATGTCGTCGGCTTCGTAGCCCTCTTTTTCTTCACAGGCGATGTTGAAGGCGATTGTCGCCTCGCGGGTTAGGGGCATTTGCGGGCGCAGGTCTTCGGGCATCGCTTCGCGATTGGCTTTGTACTGGTCGTACATTTCATTTCGGAAGGTATGGCTGCCCTTGTCAAAGATAACGGCAACGTGGGTCGGCGCATCTGCGCCTGTGTTTCCCTCGATATAGCGCTGCAACATATTGCAGAAACCGGATACAGCCCCGATGGGCAGGCCATCGGATTTCCGCGTAAGGGGCGGTAGCGCGTGATAGGCGCGAAAAATAAAGGCAGATCCGTCGATCAGATGAAGGTGGTGACCTTTGCCAAATGCCATGTGATTGCGCTCCCTGTTTGCGGTGGTGTTTCTTTTGCCATGCTCCGCGCAGGCTCACCAGAGGGATACGGCGATCTATGGGCAGTTTGCCTCAGACTTTGCCTTCAAAATCTTTGTGAATGTGTTTGCATCCGCAATATCCACATTCCACCCAGCCCTTATCGGTGGGAATTTGCAGCCAGACGCGTGGATGGCCCGAAGCCCCTTCGCCCCCGTCACAGGCCACGCGATAGCTGTCGACGATACGGATTTCTTGGGCTGTCGTTGTCATATCGGGGCCTCTAGCAAGTCACATTCGATATCAGGGTTATGACCAATTCGCCGCTTTCGGGCAAGAGGGGCTTATTTCGAATGCAGTAGGTCATTTTGGGGGAAAAGCGGTTTGAGTGCTGCATATTTGATAAAGTGCGATAACCCAAATGGGGTATCGCACGCTGTTTTGTGATCGTTTTTGGTAAAAAGTGAAGAAATTCTTAACCATTTGGTAGAAAATTTATTGCAGGGGCAACCGTGCAACGCGCATCGTTACTGCATAGTCAGAACTACATAGAACGATCTATATTTTTTTCTTCTTCCTTAATACCCCAAGGTGAAGATGCAATAGATTGAGCAGGAGGCTGACAGCCTTGATAGGCCAAAGCAAGCAGAGCATCATATTCAGATGCCTGTTCCGAGCAAAATTTAACGCGCTTCGCTGGTTCGACCAGCAGCCTTGGGGGCCAATTTTCACAAATTTGCCTCCAAACTAACCTCATTCAGATAAAACGGTTCCCGTCCTGCCGCGCGATGGGTAAAAGGCCCTATCACTCATTTTCAGTGCCGGAGCCTGTTCGTATGTCATCCCCCAAACCAGTAGTCCTTTGTATTCTTGATGGCTGGGGCATCGGAGAAAGCTCTGACGGTAATGCCCCGTTGTTGGCAAAAACGCCAAACATGGATCGCCTAATGGCAAATAACTCGTCTGCGACCCTTACCACTTTTGGCCCTGATGTGGGTTTGCCACGGGGTCAGATGGGTAACTCAGAGGTTGGGCATACCAATATTGGTGCAGGTCGCGTTGTGGCGATGGATTTAGGGCAGATTGATCTGGCCATTGAAGAGGGTAGTTTTGCCACCCATGCTCCGATGCAGGATTTTATCGCTACGCTGAAACGTACAGGTGGTACGGCCCATTTGATGGGCCTTGTTTCGCAAGGTGGTGTGCATGGGCATATTTCCCATATGGTTGCCGCTGTGCATGCGTTGAATGATGCGGGGGTTCCTGTTGTCATCCACGCTTTGACGGATGGGCGTGATGTTGCCCCCCAATCTGCATTGGCTGATCTCGCCTTTCTCGAACAGGCTTTGCCTGACGGCGTGCGCATTGTGACACTGTCAGGCCGTTACTACGCAATGGACCGAGACAACCGTTGGGATCGGGTGGAGCAGGCCTATGCTGCCATCGCAACGGGTGCGGGTGCACAGGCAGATAGCGCCATTGCCGCCGTCCAAACCTCTTACGACAGTGATGTCGTGGATGAATTCATCGTGCCCTGCGTGATCGGGGACTATGCTGGCGCTCGGGAGGGAGACGGCTTTTTCTGCCTGAATTTCCGTGCAGATCGCGCGCGCGAAATTATGGAGGCTTTGGCCGCGCCAACGTTTCAGGGTTTTGATCGCGGTACGCGGATCGGCTGGTCGGCCGTTATGGGAATGGCTGCCTATTCTTCGGCGCATACAGCCTATATGACCACGATGTACCCAAAGCCCGAAATCGTGAACACATTAGGGGCGTGGGTTGCGGCAAAGGGTTTGCGCCAGTTCCGTTTGGCGGAAACTGAAAAATACCCCCATGTTACTTTCTTTCTGAATGGCGGGGCAGAAGAGCCAGAGACAGGTGAAGATCGCTTTATGCCACTTTCCCCAAAGGTGGCGACCTATGATTTACAGCCAGAGATGTCGAGCGAAGAGGTCACCGATCAATTCGTCCAAGCGATCCAAGCGCAATATGATCTGATCGTTGTGAACTATGCCAACCCCGACATGGTGGGCCATACAGGCGATTTGGACGCAGCAATTGCAGCCTGTGAGGCGGTGGATGCTGGCCTTGGCAAGGCGCTAGACGCGCTTGAGAAGGTGGGCGGCGCGATGATCGTCACGGCGGATCATGGCAACTGTGAGATGATGATTGATCCTGAAACGGGCGGCGCCCATACGGCGCATACGCTGAACCCAGTTCCCGTTGTTGTCGTAGGAGGGCCAGAAAATGCCACCCTGCAAACCGGACGTCTGGCCGACCTTGCTCCAACGGTTTTGGCATTGATGGGTTTGGATCAACCAGATGAAATGACAGGGAAGAACCTGCTGGTATGATCCTTCGCGCTTTCCTTTTGTGCATCGTATTTGCCGCGCCAGCAGCTGCCCAAAATGATGCAGCGGCCCAAGCGCGCGCAGCGGTGGCGATGCTAGAGGATGCGGCGGAAAAGCTGGATGCGGCGGGTGGAGCGCGGGATCGTGTCCGCGCGCTTACTGAAACGATATTGGCTTTTGAAACGGGCCTTGCTTCGATGCGGACGGGTCTTCGCCAAGCCGCCATTCGCGAGTCGCAGTTAAGTGCGCGTTTGGAGGCAAGGGATGGTGAGGTCGGGCAACTGTTGGCCGTCTTACAGGGCATGGGTTCGACGACCCCCAAAGCGTTGTTGCATCCTGATGGGCCTACGGGAACGGCGCGCGCAGGCCTTTTGTTGGCCGAATTGACACCAGCGCTGAACAAACGTGCCGACCAATTGCGCCGTGACTTGGAAGATGTGCAAACCCTTCGGACACTTCAAACAGATGCCGAAGAGCGCCTCCGCACGAGCCTTACAGCGGTGCAGGACGCGAGAACGGCCCTGAACCAAGCGATTGCAGAACGGACCGACCTTCCGAAACGTTTTACCGAAGACCCAGTTTCAACAGCGATTCTAATTGCCTCCACCGAGACACTGGATGGCTTTGCATCGGGGCTGTCCGAGATCGTGACAGGTGAAAACATTAATGTTGAAACACCGATTAATATTGAGGGGCAGATCGGGGCGCTTCCCCTACCAGTTCAAAGCCTAGTTCTACGAGGCATGAACGAAGCGGATGCGGCGGGAATCAAACGACCAGGGTTGCTGTTAGCGGCGCGCCCTCGCGCGATCGTGACGTCGCCAACGGCTGCAACCATCCGTTATCAGGGACCATTATTAGATTTTGGCAACGTAATGATTCTGGAGCCTCGGGCAGATACACTTTTTATTCTGGCCGGATTAGAGACTGTTTATGGTGAAATTGGTCAGGTTTTAGCCGCTGGCGCCCCCATTGGATTAATGGGCGGCCCTGAAACAAGCGGTGAATTGTCAACAGATGGTGATGGGACTGGTACTGAGCGCTCAGAAACGCTCTATATAGAAGTCAGACAAGATAATGTTCCCCAAGATCCTGCATCTTGGTTCAGGACCGACAAGGATGGATGATTAAATGAAGAAGTTTTTGATGGCCGCCGCTGGTGGTACGGTTGCGGGTGTTCTCGCGACCACCCAGATCGCAGCGCCTTTGCTTGCACAAGAAGCGGCCAAGACGGAAAATGTCTATGAGCAGCTGGACCTATTCGGCGACATCTTTGAACGGATTCGGGCGCAATACGTCGAAGAAGTCGATTCGGGTGAATTGATCGAAGCGGCGATTGACGGGATGCTGACCTCGCTTGATCCACACTCTAGCTATTTGTCGCCAAAGGACGCAGCAAAAATGCGCGAACAGACGCGCGGAGAATTTGGCGGTTTGGGTATCGAAGTGACCCAAGAAGAAGGCTTTGTTAAAGTTGTCTCGCCCATCGATGGCACGCCAGCTGATGAGGCGGGCATCGAAGCGGGTGATTTTATCACTCATGTGAACGGCGAAAGCCTGCTGGGGCTGGTCCTTGACGAAGCGGTTGAACTGATGCGCGGGCCAGTTGGTTCTGAAATCGTGATCACCGTTGTTCGCGAAGGCGAGAGCGAGCCATTTGATGTCTCGATCGTACGTGACACGATCGAGCTGACCGTTGTTCGTTCTCGTACCGAAGGCGATAGCGTTGTTCTGCGCCTCAGCACTTTCAACGATCAGACCTATCCAAAACTGGAAGAGCAGCTGAAAGAAAAAGTTGAAACCGCTGGCGGTATGGATGCGATCAACGGCTTTGTTATCGATCTGCGCAACAACCCTGGTGGTTTGCTGACGCAGGCGATTAAAGTGTCTGATGCCTTCCTGGATGAGGGAGAAATCGTTAGCACCCGTGGCCGCGAAGCAGACGATGGTGAACGCTTCAACGCCAAGCTGGGCGATCTTGCCGAGGGTAAACCGATTGTCGTTCTGATCAACGGCGGGTCTGCTTCGGCTTCGGAAATCGTTGCGGGTGCCTTGCAAGATCATCGTCGTGCGATTGTGATCGGGACAAAAAGCTTTGGTAAAGGATCGGTTCAGACGGTGATGCCGTTGCGCAGCGAAGGCGCGATGCGCCTGACCACGGCGCGCTATTACACGCCATCGGGGCGTTCGATCCAATCCTTGGGCGTTTCCCCTGATATCGTTGTCGCACAACCGCCGCGGCGCGCTGAAAGCGAAGAAGAAGAGGATACACCAGTTCGCCGTTCCCGTTCCGAGGCGGACCTGCGCGGTAGCCTCAACAACGACAGCCTAACCGAAGACGAAGTGAACCAAATCATGGAAGATCGCGAAAAAGCTGAAGAAGCGGCCGAGCTGCGCGAAGAAGACTATCAGCTGGCTTATGCGATCGACATTCTCAAAGGTCTTTCGGCACTGGGTCCAAAAGAATAGGACCGCATCAAATCAAAGAAAAGGCCGCCCAAATTCGGGGCGGCCTTTTTCGTATATGGGTGGCTTTGATGCTGTTAGGGCACTTGGAACTCAGGCCAACTGGGTTAGCCCGTTTCCAGACAATGGCGGCGGAATGCGCGCTTTAGCATGTCCAATTCGGCCCGCAAAAGGTCAACCTCGACCCTTAGATCATCACCTAATGCCTCACCCGCCATCAGGCTGATTTCGCCCAGTTGTTCGTCGGTGTCAGCGTCGCTAATCAGGATCGTTTGCATCCCATCAGAAACCGCTTCGGCCGGGATCGGGATTTTAACCGCGTGACCTTCTCCGGTTTCTAATGGGGTTACGGTCACATCAAGAACTTGGGTTCCTTGATGTGTCACATCCAGTTTCGGTAACGCACCATCCAAAGCGCCTGTCAGCAGGCCCTGCCAGACGCCTTGGCGCAAAAATCTTTTTGTCAGGACAAGATTGGTCATTGGTTGCTCCGTCACCCGTTTCAGGGTCATCTATCTGCTTAAATCTGTGCTCTCGGGCGGCGCGAAAAGGTCAGGTCACGCAAGACGACTTGGTTCATTTCGGGCCCTTCAAAGATCAGATCGATCCAAGCCGCCTCAACGCGGCGTTCATTCAGGTTGGAATAGGCGAGGTCGAACTCGACAACAATTTGGTCTTGGTTCAGGTCCAGCTCTCGCACGATCTGTTCGGTATTCGGGCCGTTTTTGATGTTTAGGCGTGCGAAAATTTCGATAGGTTTCTCAAGCTCGACAATCGCATCCATGCGGATCAAATGGGTCCGTTTCAGGCCGCTGACACCTTCTGCTGGGATATCAACAACCAGCGATAGGAATGATCCGTCAAACCGGAAAACATCCATTCGCAAACCATAAGGCGCGAGGTCTTCCTCCCGCAGGTTGCGCAATTGGCGCAATGTCAGTTCGGAAAATTCACAGTCATGGAAAAGAGTAACTTCTTCGCCCAGCATCGAACGGGTTTGGACCGCGGAAAGGCCTGGGTGGGGCAATGGGCCGCGCCACAACTCGGGGCGCCATGCCCAATCGGCATTATGCGGTTTTGGAAAACTCGTAGACCCTTCGAGAGGAAGCGCCAGCCGTTCATCTGCAACGTGAATCAAGGCATCTAGATGGGCCTTAAGCTGGCGTGCATGTAACCTTTGGCGGCGCAGCGCTAATAGGTCAGCAGAGCGTGCCAAACGCGCATTTCGGGCCCATTTAGCAATTGTCCGGCTGTAAAATGCCGCGTCAAATAATGTTCCGCCTATTTTGGCCATCGTTATGCCTTGCTGCTCACTGCGT
The DNA here is from genome assembly GCF_000622405.1 of Sulfitobacter donghicola DSW-25 = KCTC 12864 = JCM 14565. NCBI lineage: Bacteria > Pseudomonadati > Pseudomonadota > Alphaproteobacteria > Rhodobacterales > Roseobacteraceae > Sulfitobacter > Sulfitobacter donghicola. Next base: position 1,252,889 of record NZ_JASF01000005.1, on the reverse strand, counting down.
CTTTTTGCGCAATATCACGGTATCTTCCGACAGATTTGCGCCTTCTTGGTAGGATGCCATGCTTGGACACAGTCACGCAAGCATGCTGATGTCCTAGCTGGCGTTCGTTTCTTGTGTGGAGCGTTTTATCATCTCTTCCAAAACACCAATCCCCTCGTCGGAGATGGCACGTTGACCCTTTGGGCCATAAAGGGCTGCGCTCATCGAAAAATCGCCGACTTGCCCGATTGATCGCCAGTGATCAGATGACAAATCGGGGCTTGGGGCTGTGCCGGAGGTTTTGAAAACAGTGTGCTCGCCCCCCTGCTGAATATTGGACGGCACGGCCAAGCCGCCGGCGGTTGCGAATTCCTGTGGAGTTGGCTGGGGAGTATTCGTCCCTTTGCGGGACAGGCTAACGGTCAAAAGGCCCGCAACGGCACCCGTTTCACCTGTTTTCGCACCAAGCTTGTCACACCTCGCCATGATGGCAAAGCTTTGGCTTAGGGATGCAGCATCGATGCAATAGCCGCTTGGTGGCACCAAAGTTACCTTGCCGCGCATCATCTGTGCTTGGGTCAGCGGCGCAGACGAGGTGCTGTCCTCGGGCGGCGCTAGGTTGGCTAACAGGCCGGTACTGGTATCAACAACATCGCAGGCGCTCAGCAGGGTAAAGATGCTGAGCGCCGCAAAGGATTTAGAGGTCCATGTAGTCATGGCGCTCTTTCTTGGCTCCGGGGTGGGTGACAGCCCCCAGATATGTTGGGCCAACCAGCTGGGCGTACTTCCACAAGGCGCCAGAGGCATAAAGGTTTTCACGTGGACCTTCCCATGCCGCTTTGCGTGTCGCCAGCTCTTCGTCTGTGAGATCAACCGAGATCGACCCCGTGATCGCGTTCAACGTGATCATGTCGCCGTTTTTCAGCAGGCCAATCGGGCCGCCCATTGCCGCCTCGGGGCCAACGTGACCAACACAGAAACCACGGGTCGCGCCAGAGAAGCGACCGTCGGTGATAAGAGCGACTTTCTTGCCCATACCCTGACCGGAAAGAGCGGCAGTGGTTGCCAGCATTTCGCGCATACCCGGGCCGCCACGCGGACCTTCGTTGCGGATGACAAATACATCACCCTCGGAATAGGTGCGGTTTTGCACAGCTTCAAAGGCGTCTTGTTCGCATTCGAATACCAGCGCAGGACCGGTAAAGACGATGTCTTCTTCGGCCATGCCAGCGATCTTCACGATGGCACCTTCAGGGGCGAGGTTGCCTTTCAGGCCCACAACGCCGCCCGTGGTAGAGATCGGGTTTGCAACGGTGTGGATAACCTTGCCGTCTGCTTCGCGCTGGATTTTGTCCAGCTCTTCACCCATGGAATAGCCCGTCGCGGTGAGGCAGTCTTCGTGGATCAGACCAGCTTTGCGCAACTCGCCCATAACAACCGGAACACCGCCCGCTTCATACAGGTCTTTCGCGACATAGGCGCCGCCTGGCTTCATATCGACAAAATATGGCGTGTCGCGGAAGATTTCGCAGACGTCTTCGAGGAAGAAGTCGATGCCTGCTTCATGCGCCATGGCTGGCAGGTGGAGGCCAGCGTTGGTGGAGCCACCTGTGCAGGCAACAATACGTGCGGCGTTTTCAAATGCTTCACGGGTGCAGATGTCGCGGGCGCGGATGTTCTTTTCGATCAGGTTCATCACGGCCGCGCCGGACGCATGGGCGTATTCATCGCGGCTTTCATATGGGGCAGGTGCACCAGATGAGTTTGGCAATGCAAGGCCGATCGCCTCGGATACGCAGGCCATTGTGTTGGCAGTGAACTGACCACCACAAGCGCCAGCGGATGGGCACGCAACGCGCTCCAGTACTTCCAGAGCAGTTTCGGAAAGTGACCCGTTCTGCCAGTTGCCAACCGCTTCGAACATATCCTGAACGGTTAGGTCGCGGTCTGCAAAATTGTCCGGTACGTCAGCGCCCTTTGGCGCTTTGCCTGGTAGGATCGAACCGCCGTACATAAACACCGACGGAACGTTCAGACGGATCATCGCCATCATCATACCCGGCAGCGATTTGTCGCACCCAGCCAAGCCGACCAAGGCGTCATAGCAGTGGCCGCGCATGGTGAGCTCGACCGTGTCGGCAATCGCTTCGCGGGATGCCAAGGAGGAGCGCATGCCTTCATGGCCCATCGCGATCCCATCGGTCACGGTGATCGTGGTGAATTCACGTGGGGTACCCTGCTCGGAGGCAACGCCGACTTTTACAGATTGCGCCTGACGGTTCAGGGCGATGTTACAGGGGGCCGCTTCGTTCCAGCAGGTTGCGACGCCGACCAAAGGCTGGTGAATTTCCTCTTCGGTCATGCCCATAGCATAATAGTAAGAGCGGTGAGGTGCGCGCGCAGGCCCTTCAGTGACGTGACGGCTAGGTAATTTGGCTTTGTCGAAACGGGCATTGGTAGACATTGTTATGCGCTCCATGAATAATTCTCTGATAGCTCATAATCCTGCAAGGAGGCTGCTGCAAGCAATTGCGTCCTTCCTGCGCATTGTAATGCACCCTTCGGAAGCCTAGTTTGCGCAGAGACCCACCGGAGCCATTTCATGGATCGTAGCCTGTTTGCCTTTATCTGGAAGCACTCCAAGCCTCAGCAGATCATGCTGCTTGGGCTTACTCTTGTTACGTTTCCGTTTCTCTATGCGACGTTGGAACTACCCAAGAGGATCATCAACGATGCGATTGGCTCGGACAGTGCCATCGTAACCGTTATGGGCACAGAATTGAGCCAAATTGAGTTCCTTGCAGGGTTGTGTTTTTCATATTTGGGCGCGGTTTTGGTGCATGGTTTACTAAAGATGCGCCTGAATACGATGAAAGGGGTCGTCGCCGAACGTATGCTGCGCCGCTTTCGATTTGACCTGATTTCGCGGATGATGCGGTTTCCAAATCGGTATTTTCAGAACACATCCCAAGGCGAACTTGTCAGCATGGTGACGTCCGAGGCCGAGCCGATGGGAGGCCTAATGGGTGATTTTCTGGCCCAGCCGGTTTTCCAAGCGGGGCAAATGCTGATCATTGTGGTCTTTTTGTTTTTGCAATCTGTTTGGTTTGGGCTTGCCGGTGTCGCTTTGATCCCGTTGCAGGCCTATGTCATTCCAATGTTGCAGCGCCAGATTAACCTGCTGAACAAAGAGCGGATCAAAGAGGTGCGCCTGTTGGCTGCTGAAATCGGCGAGACAGCAGCAGGGATAACAGATTTGCGCACCAACGGTGGATGGCGGTTCCGTTTGGCGGGCTTTACCCATCGTTTGGGGCAGCTTTTTGATATCCGGTTCAAGATCTACCAAAAGAAATTCTTTATGAAGTTCCTGAACAACTTCATCACCCAGCTCACACCGTTTTTCTTCTATCTGGTGGGCGGTATTCTTGCGATCCAAGGCCAGATTACAGTGGGCGCGCTTGTCGCGGCTTTGGCCGCCTACAAAGACCTGAGCAACCCTTGGAAGGAGTTGCTGACCTATTACAACCAAACGCAGGATATGGCGCTGCGTTGGGAGATCGTGACCGAGCGGTTTAATCCGAGCGGTATGATTGATGAAAAGCTCTTTGAAGGCACGCCAGAGACGATCCCGCATCTGAAAGGTGATATTAGTCTGAAAAATGTGACGGTGCGCACGCTGGATGGTACCTCGGTACTGGAAAATCTGTCGTTGGAAATTCCCAAAGGTTCGCAGGTTGCTATCCAAACATCGTCCTTGGCCGAGCGCCGCGCAATAGCGGAACTATTGACCCGCGAAGTCGTGCCGACCCGAGGCAGCGTTTCCATGGGGGGGCACGACATCAGCGGACTTCATCAGGCGGTGATTGCTGCGCGCATTGGCTATGTTCAATCGCGCCCCTACCTGTTTCAGGGAACCCTTGGGGATAACCTGTTGATGTCACTTCGCACGTCACCCAAAACTGTTTTATGGGATCCAAACCGCAAGGATCGTTTTGGGATCGAGGCGCGGCGCTCTGGTAACAGTATGGATAGTTTGCAGGCGAATTGGCTGGATCCAGCCTTGGCCGAGTTGGAAAACATGCAGCAGGTCCACGCATGGTGGTTTGAGCTAAGCCATGTTTTGAATGCTGATGAAGGCATCATCCGTGGGATGTTGGATTCCCAAATGAATCCGGACCTTCATGCGGGTCTAGCCGAAAAGATTGTTGGGCTTCGGGATGAGGTCTATGCGAAGCTGGTTGAACGGAATCTGGACCATGTGGTGCACCGTTTCGACCCCGAAGCATTTAACCCCGCGGTCCCCTTGGGGGGGAACCTGTTGTTTGCAGCGCCCAAGGAAGACATCACCCAAGAAGGGCTGGCGGCTGAAAAAAACTTGCTTTCGATGATCGCTGAACAAGGTCTTGCCGAACAAGCTATCGCAATTTCCCAAACATTGATCGAAACGCTGCACCAAACATTCGGGATGGATGGGACAAACCACCCGCTGTTTACGGCTTTGGATATAGATGAGGCGCTATATGAACGTTTGGTCGACATTTCAGCGCGCCGCCGCAGCAGCGGGGATGGCGCGCTGAGTGAAGAGGAATTTGCACTGCTGCTCACGGTTCCTTTTGCGTTTACAGCCGAACAGATTGGCCCTGCATTTCCTGAAAGCTTTAAGGATGAAATTCTAAATATCCGCCGCCATCGGGCATCTGAATTGCGTAAATACGCCAAAGATATGTTTGTACCGATTTCACCGGAAACCTATTTGCCGCGGCTGACCATATTGGAAAACCTCATCTATGGCCGGATTTCTTCGGTGGCGGGTATGCAAGCGGATTTGGTTATGGATGCTGTTTCGGACGTATTGCGCGAAAATAATTTGCGTAGCGCCGTTGCCACAAACATCTTTGATGTTCCAACAACAATAGGCGGAACCAACCTGCCGCCTTCAATTCTGGAACGGGCTGCTTTCTCACGGGCTGGCATTAAACGCCCCGACGTGTTGGTCTTTGATCAGGCGTTCATTGATAGCGATCTGCTGGGCGCACGCGAGCGCCTTAAGGATCTTATGCCGGAGACGACTCAAATTTTTCTGAGCGACAATTTTGGCGACAATAACAGTTACGATATGTCGGTCGAGATCAACCATGGGCGCGTCAACGGGGTGGATAGCAGTGAAACCTACGAAAGCTCTGGCACAGTCTCCGAAGACCTGCGCCGAAAGTTGGAAGTGATACAACGCAGCGACTTCTTTCGCCCTCTAGAGCCACGCGCCCAACGGTTGTTGGCCTTTGCGGCGCAATGGTACGATGCTCCTGCAGGCAAGGCGATCTTCTCGGCGGGTGAACCTGCTGACGCAACCTATCTTTGCTTGTCGGGCAAAGCAGTGCTGACATTTAATGACGGTAACGAAATAGAACAGCCGGTTTCAACGATCGAGCCGGGGCGGGTTATTGGGGATTTGGCCGTGATCGTGCGAGAGCCGCGTCAGGCCAACCTAAAAGCCGTGGAGGATTCCAAATTCCTGCGGTTTGGCGCGGATGAATTCCGCTCTGTTATCGAAAACGACAAGGAAGTCCTGCTGAGCCTACTGCAAACAGTTGCGGGGCATCTTACGGGCGCCGCTTCCGTTATCCGAGAGGCGCGGCTTTCAATCCCAGAACCGACTTTTGAGGACAAAAGTTAGTGGCTCTATTTCCAGATTACCGTGCGCATATAATCCACTGCGCGGCTGCAAAAAGCCATTCAGAGGTTTGGCGGCTGGTTGTCGGCCTTTGCGTTATGGTTGGCGCCTATTTTGTCATGACCTTGGCCTATCAACTGGTGCTAAACGAATATGTGACCAAATACCCGAAATTCCAGACTGAACTGATGTCAGGAAGCACACCTTTGGCAATGTATGCTTTGCTGATGGGGTTTGCGCTGATTACTCTGGCTGTCTTTTTCGGCGTTAAAATGGTTCACCACCGTGATCCGCAGACTGTGTTTGGGCCAAAGATCCTTGCTGTGCCCCAGTTCTTTCGCGTCTTGGGGATGTTAGTCGCGCTGGGCGCTGTTCTTATGGTTTTACCACCCTATGGCATGGATGAGCCACTGGTACCGAACTTGCCGGTTGGGCGCTGGCTGCTTTTGTTGCCGCTTTCGTTGATCGCCGTTTTTGTACAAATCAGCGCCGAAGAGGTTTTCTTTCGTGGTTATCTACAACAACAATTGGGGGCGCGTTTCAAATCCCCTCTTATTTGGATGGTTCTGCCTTCTGCCTTGTTTGCGCTAGGTCACTATCAACCGAATGAGGCAGGGGATAACGCGGTTTTGATATTGCTCTGGGCGGGAGTTTTCGGCCTATTGATGGCGGATTTGACGGCCCGTTCGGGCACGATTGGCCCAGCTCTAGCGGTTCATTTTGTAAATAATATCTCGGCTCTTTTGATAGCTGCGCTACCTGATAGCTTGGGGGGGCTTGCGTTGTGGCATGCACCGTTCGGTATGAATGACGCGGCGCAATTGCGTGATTGGTTACCCGTAGATTTCGCTCTTATGCTGGTCAGCTGGCTTGCAGCGCGCCTCGCTTTGAGGCGCTGATTGCAATTCTGTCGTTAGCCCCTTATCTGGGTTGGAAACGTAACGTAACGAGGCGCCGGCATGAACTGGATCAACAACTACGTCAAACCTCGGATCAATTCGATCTTTTCGCGTCGCGAAACGCCAGAGAACCTTTGGACGAAATGCGACGATTGCGGGACCATGTTGTTCCACCGCGAGGTTAGCGAAAACCTGAATGTCTGCACGAACTGTGGCCACCACATGCATATCACTCCGCGTGATCGCTTTAGCGCCCTATTCGATGGCGGTGTGTTTAACGAGGTGAAAGTCCCCGCGCCCATTACGGACCCGCTGCAGTTTAAAGACCAGAAAAAATACCCCGACCGTTTGCGCGCTGCTCAGAAAAGCACCGAAGAAAACGAAGCGATGCTGGTTGCGACAGGTGAAATCGGCCGCACGCCGATCGTGGCCTGTGCGCAGGATTTCAGCTTTATGGCTGGTTCCATGGGGATGTATGTAGGCAACGCGATCATCGCCGCCGCCGAAGAAGCGGTGAAGCTGAAGCGTCCGTTGATCCTGTTTTCTGCTGCTGGTGGCGCGCGGATGCAAGAAGGCATCCTGAGCTTGATGCAGATGCCGCGCACGACAGTTGCGGTACAGATGCTAAAAGAAGCAAACCTACCCTATATCGTGGTGCTGACACACCCGACAACAGGCGGCGTAACGGCAAGCTATGCTATGCTGGGTGATGTTCACATCTCAGAACCGAATGCGTTGATCTGTTTTGCTGGCCCACGGGTGATTGAGCAAACCATCCGCGAACGTCTGCCAGAGGGTTTCCAGCGGGCTGAGTATTTGTTGGATCACGGTATGTTGGATCGCGTCACAGCGCGACCACAGATGCGGGATGAATTGATCACGATTACCCGTATGTTGCTGGGCCTTAGCCCTGCGGTACGGGGGGATTTACCACCGCCGTCCGAGGAAGCTGCGCAGGAAGAACCCGAGGACGCGGATATCCCTCTGGATGATGCTGAAGAGAAATAGAGGTTCTTTGTTCAATGGGGCTGTTTTTTTAGCTCGTTGAGTAATGTTCAAAATTCTCACCTTGTTACCTATCCCAGCAAAGGCCTTCCGAAATGAATACTTCGACCTCGGACGTGATCCTTGACAGGATGATGGCGCTACACCCAAAGATCATCGATCTGACGTTGGATCGGATGTTGACCTTGTTGGAGGCGCTGGGGAACCCGCAGAACAATTTGCCACCCGTTATCCATATTGCGGGGACGAATGGCAAAGGCTCTACTCAGGCGATGATCCGTGCAGGGCTCGAGGCGGCGGGTAAAAAGGTTCACGCCTATACCTCGCCCCACCTCGCGCGGTTTCATGAACGCATTCGACTGGCAGGAGAGTTGATCACCGAAGAAGCCCTGACCGAGGTTTTGGACGAATGTTATGCTGCGAATAACGGGGCGAACATCACCTATTTCGAGATCACAACCTGTGCCGCGATCCTAGCGTTTTCGCGCACGCCTGCTGATTATACTTTGCTAGAGGTCGGCCTTGGTGGGCGATTGGATGCAACAAATGTGATCGCCAATCCAGCGGCGACAGTGATCACACCAGTTGATTTGGATCACCAGCAATTTTTGGGTGAAACGCTGGCCGAGATCGCTGGTGAAAAGGCGGGTATCATCAAACGCCGCGTGCCCTGCATTGTTGGCCCACAACAAGAGGCAGGGCTGGACGTGATCGAAGCAGTTGCCGCGCGCAACCTTGCGCCGCTTAGCGTCTATGGTCAGCAGTGGCATGCCTACCGCGAAGCAGGTCGCATGGTCTATCAGGACGAACAAGGCCTGTTGGATTTGCCATTGCCGAACTTGCCCGGTTTGCACCAGGTACAAAACGCGGGCGGCGCGATCGCCACCCTGCGTTCGCTGGGTTTTGACAATCAAGCCTGCGAAGCTGCGATCACCAATGCAAAGTGGCCTGCCCGTATGCAGCGCCTGAAAGATGGCCCCTTGGTCAAGGCAGCCGGTCAGGCCGAACTTTGGCTGGATGGCGGTCATAACCCCGCAGCGGGCAAAGCGCTTGCCGCTGTTTTGGGAGAGTTGCCAGAGGTTCCAACCTATCTGATTTGCGGGATGCTAAACACCAAAGATATTACAGGTTATCTGCGCCCACTGTCCTCGTATGTGAGCGAGCTACACGCGGTTTCAATCCCAGGCGAAGCGGCTACGCTTCCGGCGGCTACCACTGCACAAGCGGCCAAAGATGCGGGGATGGCCGCCTTTGAGGCTGATAACGTCGATCAAGCGCTTGCAACGATCATAGATAAAGCCCCACAGGCGCGTGTTTTGATCTGCGGTTCATTGTATCTTGCTGGCAACATTTTGCGCCACAACCAGTAGTTATATTTAAAATGCAGATGTGTTGCGTTGACGAAGAGTCTTGCCGCACATTACGAGGGTAATAATACCGGATAGCGAATTCTGCGCGCAAAACCGGAAATCCTGAGGACCGAGCATGGAAAATACACGACCAGAGACGTCGGGGGCTGCCACCCCTAAATCTACATTTCTGCGACAAATGGTTTTTAGCGGTATCGCGCTAGGGATTATGGGTCTTGGAGGGTGGAGCCTTCTTGGACAATCCGCGCCTTATCACCCAGAAATGACTGCCGAAGAAGTGAGCCGTGACAACAGCCAAGAGCTGTTTAGCTTTAGCGATTAGGCGTCGCCCCAATCTTCGCTTTGCATTTCCCGCAGACGCGACGCTGTGCGCTCAAATTCAAATGTCCCTTCACCTTCCAGATATAACATCTCTGGTTCGGCTGCGGCTGAGCAAATGAAACGTACACGTGCCTCATAAAGGGCGTCGATAAGCGTTACAAAGCGCTTTGCCTCGTTAAAGTTGCTGCGGCCAAGGCTTGGGATATCGTCCAGCATCAGAACCTTTACCGCCTCAGCAACCGCAAGGTAATCCGCAGGGCCAAGGGGCTGTCCGCATAGGTCGTGAAACCGAGTGCGGGCAACTCCGTTCCTGAATTTGGGGAGAATAACCTCTCGGCCTTTAACCTTTAGGGTCAAAGGGGCGGCTTCTCCTCCGGCCAAATCATGCCAAACAGCGTTCATAGCTGCGCGGCTGTCTTCGTTTGAGGGGCTGAAATAGACGGTACTGCCAGCAAGGCGGTCTTGGCGGTAGTCGGTTGGGCTGACCAATTCGTGCAGGACCATCCGCTGTTTGATCAATTCGATAAAGGGCACAAACAGGTCTCGGTTTAGGCCGTGTTTATACAGATCATCTGGAATCCGGTTTGACGTGGTGATCACCACAACCCCATCGGCAAATAGCGCCTCAAACAAGCGGCCAACAATCATCGCGTCGGTGATGTCAGTGATCTGCATTTCATCAAAGGCCAGCAGCCGCACCTTGTCGCTGACATCTTTGGCAACGGGAGCAATTGCATCCTCAACCCCCGTTTTGCGGGCCTCATGCATGGCGGCATGGATTTCCTGCATGAAGGCGTGAAAGTGAACCCGACGGGCAGGAATATTCCCAAGGTTAGAGACGAATAAATCCATCAGCATGGATTTCCCGCGTCCAACGCCGCCCCATAGGTACAGCCCTTTGGGCGGTTCCGGCGCCTTTCGAAACAGGCTTTTCTTGGGGGGATTCATCAAGGCATCGCGAAGCCGGTCGAATTCAGGAATTACCGCTTCCTGAGCAGGATCAGCCCGCAGGGTGCCATCGGCAATCATTTGGTCGTAGAGGGTGCGCAGATCATTCATGGGTGTTTCCTACTGTGCACCAACGCCATTGAAAAGTGTGTGCATACAATCGATTTGTTGACGAGCCCTATTTGCTCACTCACCTTAGCCTAACCTAAACGGAGCATGCAGATGCAAAAGACACCTTTATTCTCGCCCGTGCTGATCGTCGGCTGTGTGATCATCATGGTCGGTTTTGCGATCCGCGCTTCTTTTGGTGTTTTTCAGATTCCCATTGCGGAAGAGTTTGGTTGGCTGCGGGCCGAGTTTTCGCTGGCGATTGCCATACAGAATTTGGCGTGGGGAGTAGGGCAGCCGATCTTTGGCGCTATTGCAGAGAAAATTGGCGACCGAAAGGCGATCATTATTGGGGCAGTCGTTTATGCCTTGGGTCTTATTCTATCAGCGGGGTCAGATACGCCAATTGCCCACCAAACCTACGCATGGTTGGTAGGGTTTGGTATCGCGGGGACAGGTTTTGGCGTCATCCTTGCGGTTGTCGGCCGCGCGTCTTCTGATGAAAACCGTTCGATGGCACTGGCGATTGTAACTGCGGCGGGCAGTGTGGGGCAGATATTTGGGGCTCCGGTCGCGGAATGGCTGCTGGGTATGATGAGCTGGCAGATGGTGTTTACCGTCTTTGCCGCGTTAATCCTGTCGGTGATCCTGTTGTTGCCCTTTATGCGCGCGCCTGTGCAGGCCGATAAGGCAGACCTCGAAGAGGCGATGGGGGCAATCCTTTTGCGCGCCTTCAAAGACCCCAGCTATACGTTGATCTTTTTGGGCTTCTTTTCTTGCGGTTATCAGCTGGCTTTCGTCACGGCCCATTTTCCTGCTTTTGTGACCGAGATGTGCGGCCCGATCCTTGCGGGTGGGGTGCTGCATAACATGGGGATCACATCCACCTCGGCGTTGGGCGCTGTTGCGATATCCTTGATTGGTGCTGCAAATGTCTGTGGCACGTTGTTGGCGGGCTGGGCTGGCAAGCGGTATTCAAAGAAATACCTGCTTGCGGGTATCTACACTGGCCGAACAATTATCGCAGCTTTGTTCATCATGCTGCCGATCACCCCGTTAAGTGTGATTATTTTCTCGATTACGATGGGGTCTTTGTGGCTGGCTACGGTGCCGCTGACCTCGGGGTTGATCGCGCATATTTATGGGCTGCGCTATATGGGTACCTTGTACGGGATCATCTTTTTCAGCCACCAATTAGGCAGTTTTGTCGGTGTCTGGCTGGGAGGGCGCATGTATGACGCCTATGGCAGCTACACGACGGTCTGGTGGATTGGTGTCGCCGTAGGGGCGTTCAGCGCGATCGTGCATTTGCCAGTCAAAGAAGACAGATCACAACCAGCACTTGCCTAACCCCTATTGGTCGTGGCCCCAATCGTCACCTGCGGGTAGAGGTAGGAAGCCGCCGATAAGGTCAAGAACCTGTTCGCTATGGGTGTAGGTTACGCCATGCCCCGCGTCTTCGATGACCTCATGGATGGCATTCCGGTTCCAAGCAGCAAGCTGGCCCATCGCGCTTGCGGGAATGGTGTCGTCTTCTTCTGCCCAGATTGCCAAGACGGGTATTTCGGCCTTTGCAATGCTAAGGTGTTCACCCTCCAAGGGGTGGCGCAAAATCCCGCGCAAACTGGACAGGACCGCAGGCAGAAAGCCTTGGTATTCCAGTTCGGCTTCTTGGGCTTGGGAAATTTGCGGTGGGGCGGTCCCGCTTTCCTGTTCGGCACGGATACCACTGCGAAGCTGCTTGGGGTAGGCGGCCAGCAACAACCAATTCCCAGCCAGTCCTTGGTCCTGAATAACGTGAAGCGGTTTGGAACTAGGCAGGACAAACCCTGCTGATGCTATCAAGATAAGCCGCCGCACACGGGTCGGAAAAGTTGACGCAAAACCCGCTGCAACCGCACCGCCCATCGAATAACCCATCAGGTGAAAGGGTTCCTCAACCTCGAGGTATTCTAACAGGTCATTCAGTTGATTGTTGAAGAACGCCTTGTCCTGCGCCCCGTGAGGGCGATCAGAATAACCGCGGCCATATAGATCATAGGTCAGCACCCGAAAGCCGTTGTCCACGAGCTCTTTTGCAAGCTCGCCCCAGACAAAGCTGGGACTGGTCAGGCCATGAACACAGACGATTAAGGGCCCATCAGAGGGGCCGTTCAGGCGGTAATGGGTCGTGCCCTGGCTCAGTTCTACAAACAGGCCAGGTGCTGATCCGCGCCTGCCGTCGTTCATCTGCGTGCGGTAGTGTTCAAGGGCAAAGGGCGCCGCAGCGATTGCCGCAAGCAGGAATAGGAAAATCCAGATCACGTGACCTTGCGCCACTGATCAAGGATATATTTGCTGGTCATCAAATCCAGATGCGCCCCGCCGCCGTTTTTACAGATGGTGATCTCATCGGCTGAGGTGCGTTTGAAGGCATCCAGATTGTAAAAATCGGCTATGATGTCTTCACGAGAGATGGCCCCAGCCTCAAGCGGTATTTTTAACTCTCCGATATGGCCGATTGTGGTGTCCACGCTGTCGACAAACAGGCGTGCACGTTGAAGGGCCTCGTCGTCCACTTCCCGCATGTCAGGGCGATAGGCGCCGATCAGGTCCAGATGCTGACCAGGTTGAAGCCAAGCGCCTTTGATCACTGGGTCAGTTGCCATCGTGGCGCTGCCGATAATGTCGGCAGATTTAATGGCGGTTTCCAAATCATCAGCCACCGAGACATTTGGCAATGTGGCGGCAAGCGTTTCGGCACTGGCACGGGTTCTGCTCCAGATCGTAAAGGAAGCATTCGGGAAAACCGCGCTGTAAGCTTCGTGCAGGGATTGTGCCACCGCACCAGCACCCACCAACAGGATTTTCGAGGCATCGGGCCGCGCCAAACGCCGCGCCGCCAGCAGGCTATCGCCTGCGGTTTTCCATTTGGTCACAAGGTGAAAGTCTATGATCGCTTCCAATGTGCCATCGGCATCGGAATAGAGACTAACCCCGCCGTTGATGTTGGGTTTGCCCTGTTTGGTGTTGTTGGGGAAAACCGTGGCTGACTTGACCGCCATACCCATGCCGTCAATCCATGCGGCACGGCTAAGCAGAGTGTCGGGATCACGGTATAAAAATGTGTCACCTATCTCGGCGCGGGCCAGTTTGTGACCTGCGGCCAATGCATCCGTCAGGCCAATCCAATCGAGAAGCTTTTCACCAGCCTCAAACGGGATAAAGGGAATGTTGCTCATACGGCCTCCTGTTCGGTTAACAAACCTGACGCCACCAATTTATCCGCCCAACCCTGAGGGTATTCGAATAGATGGGTTTGCCAGTTGCGATCTTTGGCGGCATTGATGTTGTCATGGCGATCATCGGTGAATAACAGCTCTGGGCCTGACAGGCCTGTGCCTTCCTCTAGCAATTCATAGATGCGCGCGGCGGGTTTGATAACCTGCATGTGCCCAGAGATGAAATCGCGGTCGAATTTGTGCAAAAAGCCGTATTTCTTGCGCGCAATGACCATCGTCTCAACGCCGAAATTCGTCAGGCTGAAAACAGGAATGCCTTTGGCCTGTAGCGCGTCCATCAAACGTTCGGAGTGGGGGATCGCAGGCGCGGCCATTTCGATCCAGTTGTCATGCCACAGCATAATTTCATCTGCCCAATGGGGATAGATCGCGGCGGTTTCGCGAATGACTTTGGTGAAATTCTCGCCTGTATCAACGCGATCGTTCATGCCGTGCAGGTCAATTTCAGCAAACATAGCGCGCCGACGCTCCTCACCGATTTGCGCGTCATAAAACCGCTCGGGTTGCCATTCGATGAGGACGTTTCCGATATCAAATACTACAGCTTTAGGTGTCATTCGAATTCTTTCTACTGGCTTGCAAGATCGCGAGGCGAACCCGCCACGACAGGTTAAGTTAGCTTTTGCGCGGCTCTGATCTCACGCTCTAACGCTTCTAGGAAGCGAGAGCGATCAGCCTTTGTAAACCCTTTTCCGCCCCCTTGGCGGAAGGGATCGGCAGCCCGTAAATCGGTCATTAGATCACGGGTGGCCAGAACATTTCCGATGTTGGCTTGGGTTAGGGCCTCGCCGTTGTGTTTGATCACTTTGGCACCCGCTTCGACACATTTGGCGGCCAAAGGAATATCACCAGTCACAACAACGTCGCCGCGGCCTGCACGTTCGGCAATCCACATATCCGCAATATCAGGCCCATCAGGCACTATAACAGTCTCTACAAAGGGGTTTTGCGAGGGGCGGAGCCCCCCGTTTGAGACAACAAACATCTTCAACTTATGGCGCGTTATCACGCGCTCGGCCTCTTCCTTTACGGGGCAGGCATCGGCATCAATGTAGATGGCCGTCATGCGGACCACAAAGCGTCAGCATGAAAGGTAACGTGGTCTTCCATGAAGGTTGCGATGAAGAAATAGCTGTGGTCATAGCCCGGCTGCATCCGGAACATCCCGTTCTGGCGGCGTTTGGCCATTGCCGCGCTTAGGGCTTCGGGCTGGAGCAGGTCGAGGAATTGATCGTCGGTGCCTTGGTCAATCAGAACGGGCCCATCAAACCCTTTTTCCTGCATCAGCAGCGTCGCGTCATGTGCAACCCATGTGCTTTCATCCGCGCCTAGATAGGCCGTTAGCTGCTTGCGACCCCAATCGCTGGCGATTGGGTGGGTGATCGGCGCAAAGGCCGAGACCGAGGTGAAACGATCAGGGAATGACATCGCAAGGGTCAGCGCGCCGTGCCCACCCATCGAATGCCCAGTGATCGATTGACGTTCCATATCCAACGGAAAGTTCTCGGCCAGCAAGGCAGGTAGTTCATCTGCGATATAAGTCCACATCTGGAAATGCGGTTTCCAAGGATCTAGGGTGGCGTTCACATAGAAACCAGCGCCTTGGCCCAGATCATAGGCCTCGTCATTGGCCACGCCTTCGCCGCGCGGAGACGTGTCGGGAAAGACCAAAGCAATGCCTTGCTCGGCGGCCCAAGCCTGTGCGCCTGCTTTGACCATTGCGTTTTCATGGGTGCAGGTGAGGCCCGACAGGAACCACAAAACAGGGACGGGGCCGTCTTTGGCCTCTGGCGGTAGAAATAGGGCAAATGTCATGTCGCATGCGCAGCTGCTGGAGGCGTGTTTTATGACGTGTTGTGTGCCGCCAAAGCAGGCGTTGGACGAGATCGTTTCCATTGAAGGCTCCTTTGCGGGTGTTGATTATGGCTAACCAGAGCGGGGGCCTAGGGCAAGGGCTCTGTTTGCTCAAATTGGTTTAGGGTGTCGACAGCCAAGCAATCCACATGCTGACCGTAACGATGCTGAACGCAGTAGAAATAAGGATCGCAGCAGAGGCCCGTTGGGGTGCCACACCATAGTGTTGCGCAAGGATGTAAACATTGCCGGCAACAGGTAGCGCTGCCGCAGAAATAACCACACTGGCTTTATAGGGATCGACCTTGAAAAAGACAAAGCAGGCAATTGCAACAAGCAGGGGATGCACAACCAGTTTACTAAAGCTAAGCCACCCTGCCACGGTCAACCGCTCAGCGGATTTGGATGCCAGCGAAGCCCCGATGGCAAACAGCGCACCGGGGGTCGCGGCAGCACCAAGCAGCGCCAGAAATTCATTCATTGGCGTAGGGATAGGGATGCTCAGGCTGGACCAGACTAGCCCGAGGGCCATGGCGACAATCATTGGATTTTTGAGCAGTCCAAGGCCTACGGTACGCAGGACTGCAATGCTCATCCTGCCGTCGCGGGAACCGGTGATTAGGATTACAATTAGGGAGGAGAAAACAATCAGATCAACCGCAAGCGCCAGCATCACGGGGCCAATCGCCTCTGGGCCCAGCAGTAGGGTCAACATCGGGACGCCAAGGAAGCCCACGTTGCCGATCACCGCACATTGCGCCTCCATCGCTGTAACTTCGATGCTTTGATTGCGGTAAAAGCCGATCAGCGTTGCAATGCCATAGGCAAAGGCGGTGCCCCATAGGTAGGCAACAACCAATCGTGTATCCCAGACTTCGGCGAGTGACAGGTTTGCAGCAAAGCGAAACAGCATCGCCGATAGCGCAAAGTAAAACACAAATTTGGTGAGATAGGCCGTGGCTTCGGCGGTGAAAAACCGCGTGCGGCCCGCCAAATAGCCAAGACCAATAATGGCAAAAAACGGAAGCGTTTTTAGAAAGATAGCTAACATGGTTGCTAGTTAACTTGAGTAGGAAATGCTTGCTAGTAAAAACCAAACCTTAAAGAAGCGGGAAATGGCCAAACCGACACAGATAGAAACGGGGGGGCTATGGCTCCGCCGATCATTCAGCAGTATCAATGCGAAGAGACTGGTCAATCTTGGCGGGATGATGAAAACTCGGGCCAAGAAATTAATGGGGTAGAGATATGAAATACACGATACTTGCGGGGCTATTGTTGGCGGGCTGTGGGACAACGATTGGGACCACTGGCGGCAATGCACCGGCCGCCAAGGGGCCGGATACATGTGATGCAGCAGTGCATCAGGGGTTGATCGGGCTGGATGCCGCATCATCCCTTGCGCTGCCAGAACCAAAACGTCTGGTTGGTCCGACAGATGCTGTCACAACCGATTTCAATCCGGCGCGCAAGAACATCCAATTGGATGATACCGATACGATTATCGGTATCACCTGCGGTTAAGCCTTAGGGCGGTTATCCAGAATGCGAACGGCTTTGCCCTCTGAACGGGGCACTGCCCCGATATCCCCGACATCGACTTTGGCGCTAATGCCGACAGACTGTTTGATGGCGGCAGAAAGCTGGGCTGCGGCATCCGCGCGGGTGTCTGACCCGATATTGCTATCGGTGACCTCTGTCAGGATACGCATCTGATCCATCCGGTCAGGGCGCGCCAGCTCGATTTGAAAATGCGGCGCGAGGCCGTCGATTTTCATCAGCAGCTCTTCGATCTGGGTCGGGAAGACATTCACACCCCGCAGGATGATCATATCGTCACTGCGCCCCGTCACCTTTTCCATGCGGCGCATGCTGCGCGCTGTACCAGCCAATAGGCGGGTCAGATCGCGGGTGCGGTAGCGGATGACGGGGAACGCTTCCTTGGTTAGCGAGGTAAACACCAGCTCACCCTGTTCACCGTCGGCCACAACTTCGCCGGTCTCTGGGTTGATGATTTCGGGATAGAAATGATCCTCCCAAATGTGCAGGCCATCTTTGCTTTCGACACACTCCATCGAAACACCAGGCCCCATGATTTCGGATAGGCCGTAGATATCAACCGCGTGCATATCAAAGGCTTGCTCGATCTCTTGGCGCATGGCGTTGGTCCATGGCTCGGCGCCGAATATACCAACTTCGAGAGAGCTATCGCGCGGGTCGATCCCTTGTGCGTTGAACTCATCCAGAATGGATAGCGCGTAAGAGGGGGTTACCGTGATGCCCTTTGGTTTGAAATCTTCGATCAAACGAACCTGACGGGAGGTCATACCACCCGAAATCGGGATCGTGCTCAGCCCCAGTGTATCCGCCCCAAGATGGATGCCCATGCCGCCAGTAAACAGACCGTAGCCATATGCGTTATGAAGCATATCACCAGGCGTCATACCCGCAGCGCGCAGCGAGCGTGCAACAACGCTACCCCAGTTTTCCAGATCCTTAGCGGTATAACCCACAACGGTGGGTTGCCCCGTCGTGCCAGATGACGCGTGGATGCGTTTTACCTGCTCCTGAGGCACGGCGAACATGCCAAACGGGTAATTGTCGCGCAGGTCGGTTTTGACGGTGAACGGGAACTTGGACAGATCACTAAGGTCTTTCAGGTCGTCAGGGTGCACGCCTGCCGCATCAAATTTTTCTTTGTAAAAAGGGACGTTGTCATAGGCGTGGCGCAGCGACCATTTCAGGCGTTCCAATTGAAGGGTGCTGATCTCATCACGGCTGGCGGTTTCGATGGCGTCTAGGCTGTCGCGGGCTGGTGTGAGGTCTTTCATGTGTCGTCTCCGTGTTCGGGGAACAACTGCCCCTTTATCGTGCGTGATAGGCCGCGCATGGTTGCAACGATGCGCCCGTCTTCTCCGGTGACCATAACATCATATACGCCTGAGCGCCCTGACAGGGCCGTTTCTAGGGCCGTAGCGGTTAACAGCTCGTCTGCTTTACCAGAGGTGACATAGGTGATCTGGTTTTGTTGCGCGACGGTCAGCCGATTGTAGCTGTTGCAGGCAAATGCAAATGCGCTGTCTGCGAGTGTAAAGATGAATCCGCCATGGCAAATCTGGTGCCCGTTCAGCATTTTTGCTGTTACGGGCATGGTTAGCGTCGCTGCTCCCGGTGCGATATGGGTGATCTTCATGCCGAGATCACGAGAGGCTGAATCTTTGGCCAGCATCGTTTCGGCTGCGCGCTCCGCGCGTTCCTGTGGTGTCATTGTCCTCCCCTCCAATGCGTTTCACAATTTTTCTACCGTACCCGGTTTTGTAACGCGTTCAAGTAAATTGATGGTTTGGGCTTGATTTGCGTTTCACCTGACGCAAATCTAATGGGTATGAATATACCTACTATTCCGACACATACGACAACAGGCGGCAACGCGACCCGCCCCGTTGAGCAGGTCGCGTTTCATCGGACCGAGCTTTCTGTGATCTTATCGCTTTATGGGCGTATGGTAGCCGCGGGTGAGTGGCGCGACTATGGCATTTCCTGTTTGAGGGAGGTCGCCGTCTTTTCCGTTTTTCGACGTACCGCCGAAATCCCCCTGTACCGGATCGAAAAGCGCCCCAAGCTGCGGATGAAACAAGGCCTATATGCTGTGATCGGTGCCGATGGGCAGACTTTGAAACGGGGGCATGAGCTCAAGCCTGTCTTGTGGGTGCTTGAGCGCAAGCTTATTCGGGCCGTTGACTAGACCTAGCAACCGCCAGAGGGGGTGGGGGCAGACGGCTTGTACTTTTACCCGCCCGTTTACACGGGCGAGCATCTTGCAGGGGCAACATGAACAGCTCTGCGCAGTTCAAACAGCCGTAGGCAGCCTGCGGTGCGAGGTGACGGGCCCGTCTGTTTCTTCAATGCGGGCAATCGCTTCTTCGATGGGTTCAAAGACAGTCGCCATATAATGTGCATTGGCGTGGATGAGGGTTTCCTCATCCCATACAATGGCTACGTGGCCCTTCCAGAATAGAACGTCATTGCGTTGGGGAAGAGACCCGTCTGGCAACAATTCTCCCAGTTCGGCTTCCTGCATGTCGGTGTCACCACCACAAGGGATTGCGCAAGCACGACAGGCGGCCTGCACCAGACCAGAGCAATCAATGCCCCAGCGGCTGTTGCCACCCCAGAGGTATGGCGTGCCGACAAACTGCGCGGCGACTTGGGCAGGGTCGTCCTCAAAATGCTCGATTGGCGCAATATGCTGTTTCGGCACAAAACCATGGCTGGTGTTTATGAAACCGTCTTTCTCGCCCAACGAAGCCAACAAGCTGCCGTGGCTTAGGGCACAACGATCAATCGCCTTGAAATTGGCATTCTGATAACCGTGGCTGCCTGCGGCGGTTACCTTATGCGTGATCGGCTGGGGCTTTGCCAAGGACGATACGCCAACAAAACCGCAATACCCGTCAACAGCGGATTGCACATAGGCCCAACCGTCTTCGCGGGAATAAACGGTCACTTCTGTCCCCAAAAGCAACTGGCGGTCGCGCGCACCGTTTGGTTTGCGCAATAGGTTAACAACGCCGCGCCCGATTTGGGCCGTTTCTTTTAGCGGCATGCGGTCTGGATCGGGGGTTAGTCGTGGGTGGCTCATGGGGTCAAAATCCTGTCGATAGCATCTAGCAGCGCGCGGGTTCCTTGCCCGACGCCACCTTTAGCGCGTGCGGGTGCAGCGCTGGGTTGCCAGCCGTATATGTCGAAGTGCGCGTAGTTACTATCGGTAACGAACCGGCGCAGGAAAAGAGCCGCTGTGATGCAGCCTGCAAAGCCACCTTTGGGTGCGTTATCTAGATCAGCAATGTCGGGTTCGATCATCGATTCATAAGGCGTGTGGAAGGGCATGCGCCAAACAGGGTCGCTGACCTTTGCGGCCGAAGCCTCCAGCGCGGTTACGAAATTTGCATCATCGCTAAAATACGGGGCAAGGTCGGGGCCAACAGCTACACGAGCGGCCCCTGTTAAGGTCGCCATAGAAATGATCTGATCCGGTTTTTCCTCATCCGCAAGGGCCAGCGCATCTGCCAAAACCAACCGCCCTTCGGCGTCGGTGTTGTTGATTTCAACGGTTAGCCCCTTGCGGGAGGTCAGGATATCCTGAGGGCGATAAGCATTGTCGGATATGGAATTTTCGACTGCAGGAATGAGAACCCGCAACTGAACATTCGCTTTGGCCGCCATAATCATATGGGCAAGCCCCAGCACAGCCGCCGCTCCGCCCATGTCTTTTTTCATCAAACCCATCGACGATCCGGGTTTGATGTTAAGGCCGCCCGTGTCAAAGCAAACACCTTTCCCAACCAAGGTGAGTGTCGGGCCAGAGCCACCCCAGCGGATATCGATCAACCGAGGCGCACGATTTGCTGCGCGTCCCACCGTATGGATCATCGGTAGGTTCTCTTTTAACAGCTCGTCGCCCACGATCACATTGATGGAGGCCCCATGTGCGCCCGCAAGTTCACGCGCAGCTTTCTCTAAATCTGGCGGCCCCATATCAGAGGCAGGTGTATTGATCAGCGTTCGGGTCAAAGCTTCCCCATTCGCAATCGCTTCTACCTTCGCAACGTCGATCCCATCAGGGGCAACCAAATGTGCCCGCATCGGTGTGGCTGACTTATAGCGATCAAAACGATAACCGCTCAGCAACCACCCCAATGCCTCTACCTCGGCTTGATCATCGGGCAATCCGCTGGTGATGCGGTAATCGCCTGATGGCAGTTTTGTCGCCGCAGCAGCCAAGGCGAAGCGACCCCGCGCACGCGCGGCAGTTGACCCGTATCCCGCCAGCGCAAGCCTTGGTTGCCCTTCCGTATCCGGCACAACCAATGCTTCGCCAATCCGGCCAGAAAACCCGTTTGCCAAAACCCAAGCCTTTGTCGCTGCAGGTTGGTTTTCCAGCCAGTTCCCTAGATCATCCTGAGATATTACATTCAGATCAATTGCGTTATCAGCGGGTGCTGCAAAGCTGAGAGTCATAGGGTGGCAACCTTTCAGTGGGTATCTATTTCAACGCAGACTATCCCATCGTGCAAAGGCTGCAACCACCCTCATAGGCTGAGATCATCCATGATCCAAATAGCTGCCAGAGATTTTTCACCGATCCGCAAAAGCCGCGATAGGGTGGCTGCGATCGCCACATCATCCTGCGCATCAATTGCATGGGTTACATCGCTGGAAATCTGCGCCAGTTTGTCCATCCCGATCTGATCGGAAATCGCAATGAGAGATCGCGCATGTTTGCGCAGCTGGGTCTGGTTGTTGTTGCGCCACAATGTTTCACATTGCGAAAGCCGCACTGCGAGTTCCTCCATCGCGCGGCAAACAACGCTTTCCGCGCCTGCGTCACCCAATTGCGTATAGAGCAGCCCAAGCCTTCCCTGATCCAACTGAACCTGCTCGGATAGCCGGATTTTGATTACTTCGTTCATGTCTCACCCCTAAGTACGCCCCCACGGCAAATGGAGTTATCACGGTTTAGGGTTTTCAAATGGTTGCCAAGGAACAGCGTTTTCTTTCGAATTTGGTGTGAATTCTGCATATCGCTAGAGGCGTTCACGCGTCGAGATTTTTCAATGTGGGTCGTTGGGCGCCACGTCAATGGCGCTGTTTTACCTTTTAAATCCAATCCGTCCTGAGGGTGCGGCTCGATGTTAACGGGTCATTAACCTAGGTTGTCGCAGGCTTAGGTATGGATTTGGAATCAGTCACCCTTAGGTTACCGCGCGAATTGCTGTCAGGCGCGCAACGTGTTGCTACCGCGCAGGATGTGAGCGTTGGGCATATGGTTCGCCAGCTTTTGAAACGTGAAGTTGATCGTCAGGTGCTGGCAGGCGGTTCCAAGGTTTCCAGTGATAGCCTGTTGGACGCCTTTCGCGTTCTAGTGGGGCGAGACCTCGCAGAGGCTGCGGATTGGTCTGAATTGACCACTCGCTTAAGGTTGCACGGGTATGCTGTGCACAAGGAAGGCGATGATATTGCGCTGATAAAGAAAAGCTGTGGGACCAAGCTGTGCCATGGTCGCGATATCGGATACCCTTATGCTGACCTGAAAGAACGTCTTGGCCCGATTCCTGCTCACCCTAAATGCAGTATGAAAACAGAAACTATGCCTGCAGGTCGCATTGATGCAACGCGGTTGGCCCTGCTGAAAAACCTGTTTGCAGAGGCCAAGAGCTGGCCAGATCTGATAAACCGCCTCGCGGTTGAGGGGATGGAGCTGCGGCCTGTTGGTGCTGGTCTGGCGATCTATGTCACTTCTACAGGGCGGCATCTGTGTAACTTAGGCGCGCTTGGGCTGCGGTATCAAACTTTGGTCAAACGGTTCAGGGCAGCCATGCCTGGTCACCCTCTAGATGTTACCGGATATTTAGCACCAGATGGCTTTGTGGTGACGGGCGCCTAACGCAGCACTTTGCCATCCGGCCAGCGAATGAACTGCTCGGTTGTGATCTCTTTGTTATCATTGGCACCAATGGAAAAGTTCCATTGCATAAGGCCGCGGCGGTTATCTACGTCGGTGATGCTTGGCTGCGGCTTGGCGCTCCATTCGATTTCCAAATCGTCTTGTTCGCTGTAAGGGATCGCCTCCAACAGCTCGACATCCCATGCTTTCGCGCCAAGGTTTTCGATTTCCATGCGGATTTCCTGAGTTTGCGCATTGGTTCGGCTGATCAAGCCGCGATCCCCTTCACTTAGGTCAAGCACTGTTCGTTTTAGCCGCAAATCTTCGATCGGGCCAAAGGCCTGAACGATCTCGCCCCCCGCAGGCACCGCCGAGAAATAGCTTTGCCCTACAAGGGTACCGTCCACAAAAATCTGCGCGCTATTGGCGGCAAGAAGGGACTCTTTGCTGGCGTTTTCAGATTCCGCCATCAGAAACGCTGTCTGGTCGCTGGCTGGCACTGCACGGGCGAAAACGCGTGCGCCAAATTCGAGCGCGTCCAGCTCTACACGCGCCCCTTCGGCATTTTGGGCGATGCTGATCGGGGAGGGGAGTGTGTAGCGAACACCGGGTCCGTCAAAATTGGGTTGCGGACTAGGGGCGGCTTCCATCATTGCAGGTTCCGCAACATCCTCAGCCATACCGGCGCTGAGGCCGCTTACTGATCGTTGAAGTTTGGCCCGCAACTGGGGGTCTTCAAACCGCAGGAGGGGCGGATAAAGCTCGGATGGAACAATCTGGCCACTAGGTGTCAGGGTCGAAAGGGTCAGCGCGATGTTGTCCCAATTTTCGCCAGTGTTCTGATGCACAAGCGCGGCGCGGCGCAGCGTCATTGTGGCGTCGTCGCCTGTGGCGAGGGCGACATCATAGGTTGGTTGCCATGACGCGCGCGCAGGGTAACTAACGGTTGCGATGATTGTACCAGCCTCTTTTGCGTCAACAGACAAGGCCAGTAAGGCCTTTGGTTCCGCAGGAGGGGTAAGCGCGTCTAGTGCGGCTTTTGCATCCTCTAGATCGCGTAGCAAATCAGGGCGGGCCTCTGAAATCTGGCGTGCTTCCCGTTGTGCGTTAAGCTGGGTTTGTTTGGCGGTCAGGGTCTGGGCCTCGATCATCGCGGCCAATTCGGCCAGCGCTAGGGGATCAGAGGGCAGTGTCTCACTCGAAGAAAGGTTGCCTAGAAACGCGAGGCGCGCTTCAGCAGATTGAATGGCCAGCTCAGCGTCTTGGATCGCGTCATCCAAATCCCGCAGGGCGCGTTCCGCTAGTTTGATCTGTTCTTTGGCAGCAACAACCGCTTGGCTGTCGCTGTCTGGTTGGGGTGGCAATGCCGCTGTGCGCAACCTTGTGCTGGTAATATCAGCGCCCGAGATGCTGGCGCGAAGGCTGCCTGCGTCCACCCATTGAGGCAGGTCGGGCAAGATGATCTGATGCGCGCCAGCGGGTACCTCGACGCTTACTTCCCGAGTCACCATGGCAAAGCCAGAATAAACAGTCGCGGCCGTGGGCGATGATGTTGTGGTGAATGTTTCCGCCATAATAGGCAGCGGTAAAGCAACAAGAGCAACAGAAAGAAAACGCATAATCACAAAGTCCTTTTTAAGTCCCGTTACCATGCAATGCGTCGTTGAAAAGAAAAAGGGGCGCCCTTTCAGGCACCCCTCTAGGTCTTTGATTTGGGCGGAAATCAGCCTTTCTTGAGCACTTCACGACCCAAGAGTTCGGCGATCTGAACCGCGTTCAGGGCAGCACCCTTGCGCAGGTTGTCAGAAACGCACCACAGGTTGATGCCATTGTCGATCGTGCTGTCTTGACGGATACGGCTGATGAACGTGGCAAAGTCGCCAACGCATTCGATCGGGGTAACATAGCCACCCGCTTCGCGCTTATCGATCACCATGATACCTGGTGCTTCTTGCAGGATGTCGCGGGCTTCGTTTTCGTCCAGATGGTCTTCGAATTCGATGTTGATCGATTCCGCGTGCCCAACAAAGACAGGAACGCGAACACATGTTGCTGTCACTTTGATGGAAGGGTCGACGATTTTCTTCGTCTCAACCATCATCTTCCATTCTTCTTTGGTGTCGCCGGAATCCATGAACACGTCGATCTGCGGGATTACGTTAAACGCGATCTGCTTTTGGAACTTGTTCGGTGGCACATCTTTGATCGGGTTGTAGATGCTCTTGGTCTGTTCCCACAGCTCGTCAGCGCCCTCTTTTCCGGAACCGGAAACGGACTGATACGTGCTGACCACAACGCGTTTGATCGTTGCGCGGTCATGTAGCGGCTTTAGCGCCACAACCATCTGCGCGGTCGAACAGTTGGGGTTAGCGATGATGTTTTTGTTGGAATACTGGTGAACGGCCTCTGGGTTTACCTCAGGGACGATCAACGGAATATCCGCGTCATAGCGGTACAGCGACGAGTTATCGATCACGACACATCCCGCTTTTGCCGCCAATGGCGCGTATTTCTTTGTGGCGTCAGAGCCAACAGCGAACAGCGCCATATCCCAGCCAGTGAAGTCGAACGTATCAAGGTCTTGCGTCTTAACCGTCTTGTCGCCAAAGCTGACTTCCGTACCCAGTGACCTGCGGCTGGCAAGTACTGCGATTTCGTCTACAGGGAACTGGCGCTCGGCCAGAATGTTCAGCATTTCACGGCCCACATTGCCTGTGGCACCGGCGATAACAACGCGATAACCCATCTCGTTTTCTCCAGTTTGTGTGTATGATGGTGCGGGCCTGTTATACCGCTTTTGCCCTATTTGAAAGGGGCAGGGGCATTACGGCTTTGTATCTGTTGAAAACAGGTAAAGGATGAGGCCAATAGTCACCAACACAGCAAAGAAAAGAAGGATCATCGTGTAGGGAAGCGCGACTAGCTCTTGTTTGGAATAGGCAGAATGGATTCGCCCCGATAAGACCTGCGCAATTCCCACGCCGCCAACACTGCACAGGTTCAAAACAGTTACGCCTCGGCCAACCAGATGGCGCGGCAAAAGGCTGCGGCCATGGGCCATTAGGGCAGGGTAGGTCGAGCCAAAGAAACCAACTGCGCACATCAGGATGATGATCCACATCACATCTGTATCAATCAGCAGCAGCATCCCGATGGTTGAAAGAAGGATACCTGCACTGCCAACAAAGACGACCCATTTTCGGGTGTTAAATATTCTGTCCAGCGGGCTATAGGCCATTGGGCCGATGACCATGGCAATGCCCATGGCCAATGTGGCCTGCCCGATCAGACGTGGTTCGGCGTGGAAGACTTCGGTTAGGTAAGGGCCAATCCATAGACCGCGCAAGGCGCCGACCTCGGCATAGCTGACCAACAGCAAGGGAAAGATGAACCAAAGCGCGCGGATGCGCAGCACCTCGGCAAAGCTGCCTTTTTGCTCGGTTGGTTCTTTGACAGGGTCGCGCACGGCAAACCAGATGCCGATAGCTGTGCCGCAGGATATGGCGGCCAACCCCCAAAGCGAGGCGCGCCAGCCCACGGTCTCGGCTGCGATGGTGGTCGGGTATGAAGCGACGATATTGCCCAAGGTCCCGACGCCAACCATCAGGGCGGCCAAAAAGGCAAACCTCGCAGGTGGATGGTCCAAAGCAAAAATATAGTATGATGCCATCAAAACGGGCGCGCAGCCGATGCCAATCAGTGCCATTGCGATTGCGACGTGGGCAGGTGCGATCGCCATTGCAAAGACAGCAGCCCCGCCACCGCCGCCGATAAGCAATAGCACAGCCGCAGTACGCCGCGGACCGATGGTATCCAACGCCCACCCAACAGGAGGCTGGATCGCGGCAAAGGTGAGAAACCAAAGGCCAGAGGCAAAGGCCAGGTCTTCTGGTGTCGCGCCGATATCGGTTGCCAAAAACGGGCTAAGGACCGCCAGAAAGGCGCGAAAAAACTGGCTGAGGACATAAGCGAACGCTAGCAGCGCTATACCAGTATTCATGTTTTGGTAGCTTGCCATTTGCTTGCTAGGGCGCGTGCAGCATTTCCCAGCAACAAAACATCTGCGCCTACAGCGACAAATAATGCACCTGCTGCGATGGCGTCATTGGTCATGCCATCTTGGGTCGATAGAATGCCGGGTGCTTTTCCGGCAGAGCTGATCCGTGCCAGTGCCTCCATAATGGCGGCTTGTACGTCTGGGTGATCGGCATTGCCAATATGCCCCATGTCTGCCGCCAAATCTGCAGGGCCGATGAAAACGCCGTCAACGCCATCAACTGTCAGGATTTCATCCAGTGCTGCCAATCCCTTTAGGTTTTCCACCTGCACCAGCAGGCATATCTCTGCATCTGCGGTTTTCCCGTAATCCTCGATTGTGCTGAATTTTGAGGCTCGGGTTAGGGCATAGCCCACCCCCCGATCACCGTGCGGAGGGTAGGTGACATCACGTACCAACTGCCTTGCTTGATCCGCGCTTTCGACCATTGGCACCAATACCGTTTGCGCACCCGCATCCAACACCTGTTTCAACATATAGGTTTCGCCAACGGGAACGCGGACAACGGCATGCGTGTCGGTGCCCTCGATCACCTGTAGCTGAGATAGAATAGAGAGCAGATCATTTGGCCCGTGTTCTCCGTCAAGGACGAGCCAGTCAAAACCCGCTTGGCCCATCAGTTCGGTGGTAAAGCTATTGCCCAAAGCAGCCCAGCAGCCAAATTGAATGTTACCCTGCGCTAGGGCTTTCTTGAACATGTTCACTGGGGCTGGCATCGGTGGCTTCCTTTTCCGTAGGTTCGCCGCACAGTAGCGCCGGATTGTCGGCATTTACCAGAGGGGCCGTTCCCATGCGATCAGTCGCCCCTAAACACGGGCGGCAAAAACACCCGCGAGTGTCGCGCCATGCGCAAAGCTAAACTTAAAGAACCTTGATAACGTCCTTATCAATCGCCAGCATATAACCGCGCCGCGCGATGTTCTTTACCAGCAGCTCGCTGACCATTTGGTTGCCCAAAGTATCGCGCAGCCTTTTGATCCGTGTCGCGCCAGCAGCTTCGTCGCAATCCGCTGCAGAACGCCCCGAAATGACGGCCTCTATTTCGGACCCAGACATTACATCATCATCCATGCGGGCCTCTGCCAAAACGGCCAGCGTTTCCATCGCCGCATCGGTCAGCTTGAAACCAAGATTGTTCAGGTACACTTTGTTTTCTTCGCGGCTGATCAAAAGAGACGATACCTGAATGCCTGTCCTCTCAATCTGGGCCATGCGACGGTTGAACGTGATCAACAGGGTCAGAAAAATAATCGCAGCAATCAACATGGCGGCGGCAAAAATCAGCAGGACGCCGATTAGAATGCGGTAATTCATTAGCGTGTCAGAAAAAGCAGTGCCTGACTGCGCTAGGATCTCCAGTAGCTTGATTTCGGCAGGGGAGGTCAGATTGTCGTTCTGGATAAAGATATGTTCAACGCGTGCGTTAAACGCATTGGCATCAGGTAATGCCAGAAACATCACAACTGCGCCAATCACCAAAAGGCCGACGATTGCGCTGATACCCAAAATGACAAAGCGGCCGCCGCTGCGGCGTATATCAGAAGCGGAGGAAGTTTGATCCGGCACTCTTTTTCCTTTGCGCAAGCCCTTCTGGCCCGAAAACTGAAACAACATTCAGCAGCTTCCAGCCATTGGCACCTAGACGGTTCTTTAGCTCTGCTTTGGCAGCGGCCTTGGTGCATTGGCCTGAAACTTTGGCCACGCCATAATGTAGCCGCAACGGGTTGTCCTGTTTAGCCTTATAATCGGCATAGCAGTCCGCAGCATGGGCAGGTCCAGACAGGATGACCATGACGGTAACAAAAAGGGGAAAGCGCATGTGTTTCATAAGAGGCAGGATGCGTTTTTCTGGATTGATATTCAATATCCATAGCCAGTTATACGGGCTGCTATCTGATAACAAATGGCTGTTATTGCCTGTCTGACAGGGTCGCAGCCAGATTGATCTCATCCCGCTGCACAAAACGAACGTGCTGCACCCAAAGTATAAGGATCAATCAGATGCGCTTTCAGCTTCCTACTCGTATTGCAGGCACTTTCACAGCTGCCGTGATGGCTATAACAGCAGCGACCGCGACACCAGCCGTTGCCGATGACCACCGTACTGCCCGTACAGTGGCAACTATTTTTGGGCTCGCGGTTGTTGGGGCCCTTATTCATGAGAACAACAAAGATAAACACGAACGCCGCCAAACGCATCAGCAACAGGTGCGGAGTAAACCAGCCCCGCGCGTGCACCGCCACGGCACCAAGACCCAACCCCGCCAAAGAGCGGCGCCGCGTCCGCTGCCTCAGCGTGTGAACCGTAAAAACCTGCCTCAGCAATGTTTGCGCAGTTTCAACACCCGCAATGGGAAGGTGCGGATGTTTGGGCGCCGGTGTCTCGAGCAGAATTATAAATTTGTGAATCGCCTGCCGCAAAATTGCGCTCAGCGCGTTCGCACCCATGATGGCCGTCGTTCAGGCTTTGGTGCGCGATGCCTGCGCCAGAACGGTTACACCCTAGCGCGCCGCTAATACCGAATTCGGCGCGCTGAGTATCACCACCTTTGCGCCGACACCCGTGCGACATGTCCCGCCGCACGGGGTAGGGAGGGGAGAGATGTTCGGGCGTCTCTCCCTTTTCTCTTGCACGCGGGCCTTTAGTTCGATTTCCAAGACCTATGGAACCTGATTACACATTTGAAACCGCCGCCCGCGAAAACGGGTACACGAGGATTGCAGGAGTGGATGAAGTGGGCCGTGGCCCTCTTGCCGGTCCGGTAACTGCCGCCGCTGTTGTGCTAGACCCCGCGCGCATCCCCGAAGGCCTGAACGACAGCAAAAAACTGAGCCACAAAAAACGCGAAGCGCTTTATGCCCAGATCATGGAGGTGGCGGATGTGTCGGTTGCCCATGCGAGTGTCGAGGAGATTGACGAACATAACATCCTGCGCGCCAGCCATATCGCGATGGTGCGCGCATTGGAGGGGCTAAAGACCCCAGCAGACTATTGTCTGATCGACGGAAATATGATCCCGCGCGGATTATCCCTGCCTAGCGAAACAATCATCAAAGGTGATGCCCGTTCTGTTTCCATTTCGGCGGCCTCAATTATGGCCAAAATATGTCGGGATTATGTCATGTTGTCCCTAGCGCAACAGCACCCCGGCTATGGATGGGAGACCAACATGGGATATGGATCAAAAAGACACATGTCTGCGCTTCAAAGTTTGGGGGTGACCCCACACCATAGACGTTCGTTCAAACCGGTACACAATATCTTGTGGCAAGAATAATTCTGAAAACTTTGTTTCAAAAAACGAATTGACCACGAATCACTCTGTCGCCATCCTAGTCAGCAACCAACGAGTGCAAAAATGCACCGCGGACAGAGGCAGAGTTATGACAGTAAAAACGAAGGAAGCGCAGGCGCTTCCCCTGAACACGATCCTTGATGGAGATTGCATCGAAGTGATGAACTCACTTCCCGAAGCAAGCGTGGATCTGATCTTCGCAGATCCCCCATATAACCTTCAATTGCGTGGCGATTTGCACCGCCCTGACAATTCCAAAGTGGATGCAGTCGACAACGACTGGGACCAGTTTGACAGCTTTGCTCTTTATGACAAATTTACCAAAGCATGGCTCAAGGCCGCGCGCCGCTTGCTTAAACCCAATGGTGCGATCTGGGTCATTGGCAGCTATCACAACATTTTCCGTGTTGGTGCCGCTCTTCAGGATCAGGGTTACTGGATTTTGAACGATGTGGTTTGGCGCAAGTCGAACCCGATGCCGAACTTTCGCGGCAAACGTTTTACCAATGCCCACGAGACAATGATCTGGGCCGGCAAAGATGAAGCCAGCAAATACACCTTTAATTATGAAGCGCTAAAGGCGCTGAACGAAGGCATCCAGATGCGCAGTGATTGGGTTTTGCCAATCTGCAATGGCCACGAACGTCTAAAAGACGAAAACGGCGATAAAGCGCATCCAACCCAAAAACCAGAAAGCCTGCTACACCGCGTGCTGGTTGGCTCAACCAACCCAGGTGATGTGATCCTTGATCCGTTCTTTGGCACGGGCACTACAGGTGCTGTAGCTAAAATGTTGGGCCGTGATTTCATCGGCATCGAACGCGAAGAAGCCTACCGCAAGGTCGCAACAAAGCGGATCGCGAACGTTCGCAAGTTTGACAACGAAGCACTGCAAACAACAACGTCGAAACGCGCGGAACCACGTGTGCCTTTCGGCCAGCTGGTTGAACGCGGTATGCTACGCCCAGGCGAAAACCTTTATTCCATGAACAACCGTCACAAAGCCAAAGTGCGCGCCGATGGCACGCTGATTGGTGATGACGTAAAAGGGTCCATCCACCAAGTCGGAGCAGCACTGGAAGGTGCGCCTAGCTGTAATGGATGGACATACTGGTGCTACAAGAAAGAAGGCAAACGCGTGCCTATCGATGTCTTGCGCCAGCAGATCAGAGCCGAAATGCAGGTCTGATCCACCCCGAAATTCGAACACCGCCAGTGTCACTGCGCCTTCCAATTGAAGGACCGCAATGATGACACTCACCTTGGCCCCGCCTTTATGGCGGGGCTTTTTTTGTTCT
This sequence comes from Sulfitobacter donghicola DSW-25 = KCTC 12864 = JCM 14565, assembly GCF_000622405.1. Lineage (NCBI taxonomy): Bacteria > Pseudomonadati > Pseudomonadota > Alphaproteobacteria > Rhodobacterales > Roseobacteraceae > Sulfitobacter > Sulfitobacter donghicola. The sequence goes on along the minus strand of NZ_JASF01000005.1, from coordinate 1,221,355 downwards.
TTGTTTGAAATTTATGATTACGAAGCCCTGCGCATTGAGGCGCGGCGGGGGCGTCTGGCGTAACGGATGCGGCTGTGATGGTCCGCCCGACCCTTTAGGGCATCTTCCAGATAGCTCGCGTTAAAGTCGGATTTACTCACAACATAGTTTACGCCAGCGACAGCTGCCTTTTCCCACATAAAGGGTGTGGGCCAATCACTAACCATCACAATCGGGGTTCGTTTTAGTTGTGGGTACGAGGCCAATTCGATCGCAAAGTCCGCCCCGACACCATCCGGGAGGTCATTGTCCAATAAAATCAGTCTGACCGCCCCCGAAGACAAAGCGCCCCGCGCAGCCTGCAAGGATGGTGCAATCTGAATCCGCATGCTCTTTTGTGACCGTGCAACGACACGCGCCATCATAAGCTGGTCCACTGTATTGTCTTCGACGATTAGGCAGATTTCACTTGATGTAGTTGTCCCGACGTTTTCCTGCTGCATATGAGTTCCCTAACCATTCAACATAGGGCCTGTATGGCAGTTAAGGATTAAAAACCACTTAGCGCGGAAAAGGGTTTGTCGCGCGATTATAGGGCTGCCAATCGGTTATCTCGGGGTAATACATACCCCGCCATTTCCGCACCCGAGGGTTCATGAAGCGCCGCCAAAGAGGGGGCACCATGGCCATCATTGTCATTAGCGGATAGCCATAGGGTAATTGTGGCGCCTCATCTGCAGCATAGTTTTGCAAAATGACAAAACGGCGGTCGGGTTTGTAATGGTGATCCGAGTGCCGCTGCAAATTGATCAATAGCCAGTTTGAAGCTTTATGGGCCGCGTTCCAGCTGTGATGGGGGCGAACGTGCTCGTATTTTCCGTCACCCAGATGTTTTCGGGTCAGCCCATAGTGTTCGACATAGTTAACTAATTCTAGCTGCCAGATCGCCGTGCCTGCCTGAAAAAGGAATAGCCCCAAACCAGCCCAGCCGCCCAAGATCAAAGCGAAGACAACAAAGGCCAGTTGCAGCCCCCAATAGCGCCAAAACGGGTTGCTTTTGTCGTTCCAAGGTAGGTTTTTGCGCGCCAGCATGTCCTTTTCTGCCTTAAAGGCACTTTGATAACATTGGCGAAGGACCCGAGGATAAAAGCGGTGGAACCCTTCGTTATAGCGCGCGGTAACAGGATCACGTGGCGTGCCAACATAGCGGTGATGCACCAATAGATGCTCAGAACGGAAATGCGAATAAAGGACCATCGCCAGCAATACATCCGCCATATTGCGTTCTAGTTTGCTCTTTTGGTGCATCAACTCGTGAGAGTAATTGATCCCTACAGTGCCGGTAATCACACCTATCCCGAAAAAGACTCCGATGCTTTCTAGGGTACTTAAGTGTTCTGCTTGGGGGACGTACCAAAGAAGGCTGGCCAACAGCAGAAACTGGACCGGAGTCCAGATAAGAGTGATCATCTTGTACCAATAAAAATCGTCTTCGGTGGCTGATAGATCGGCGTTTTCAGTGTTTAGGCCCAAGGCGTAATCAAGGGCTGTAAACAAATACCATGTTGTCAAAGGCACAATGAGCAACGTCCAGCCGCCATAAAAGGCCCCAACCCATGCCAAGGGAGCCAGAGCAAGTGACATCCAAAACGGCAACGCCCGGCTAAGTCGGGCAAGTTCGGAGGGCGGGATAGGGTCGGTTGAGGTGCTCATGTCATTTGCCTTGGTTATCTGATGGGACGATCATAGCAGAGGCTTTGACTATGTCATTGATCACATGATGCCTTATTGCGCTAAATCAAACGCCTTACGCATCACTGTAGGCAGATCGGAGGGCCGAAAGTCAGAAAGGGATCTGAACGTGCCTCTGTTTGGTGTGCTATCTTTGGGTAGCTCAGCAACCATGACCTTTAGGATTAAATGGAAATGGGTAAAGGTGTGGCGAACCTCTCCTGCTTGTTCCGCCCAATGGCCAGCCGCTGGCGCGTTCCCCTCTGGAAGGGGGAGGCTGGTATCGACCCAATCTGTTCCTGGCCAGCCAAGCATGCCGCCGAGAAGCCCTTTTTCAGGTCGCGTTTCCAACAGCCACGCGCCATCTTCTCGCTTGCCTAAAAACACGGTGCCATGGCGGATTGGCTTTACCTTTTTCGGAGCCTTGCGGGGAAGGTCGGCCATGGTTCCTTTTTCACGCGCAATACAGGGATCACGCCAAGGGCAGATGCCGCATGACGGGGATTTGGGTGTGCATGTTGTTGCGCCTAAATCCATAATTGCCTGTGCATAATCACCGGCTCGGTTTGAAGGGGTATAGGATTGTGCAAGCGCGCGCAGTTCTGGCTTGGCCTCTGGTAGCGGGGTGTGGATATTATGCAGGCGGGCCAGCACGCGTTCAACATTTCCGTCCAACACTGCATAGGGCAGGTCAAATGCAATCGACGATACCGCGGCCGCCGTATAGGGGCCGATACCGGGAAGCTTGAGAAGCGCGTCGTGATCTGCGGGGAATATCCCACCATGATCAGCCACCACGGTACGTGCGCATTTCAATAAATTCCGTGCGCGGGCATAATAGCCAAGGCCAGCCCATTCGCCCATCACATCGGCGTCTTTGGCATTCGCCAGATCAAATACCGTGGGCCAGTGGGCGATAAAACGCTGAAAGTAATCTTTGACTGTTACAACCGTAGTTTGCTGCAGCATAATCTCGCTGAGCCACACGGCATATGGATCGGGTGTAACACCTGCCATCCGATCCTGTGGCGCCACACGCCAAGGCATTTCTCGTGCATTTTCATCATACCATCCCAGCAGGATTACAGACATGTTATGTTTTTCACGCACTGTTTATGAACCAATCCTGAATTGCCATAGTGGCAGGGCCGCAAGGTTGCGCTATGATACGAGGTGAGTCACACAGCGCAGTAGCAGATGTGATGCCACCGCTAGGAATAGAAAGCAAACAAACCTGATGCCACCCCGTCGCACCACCACAAAAGGATTTGCCCGAACAGCAAGCCTGCTGACGGCGAAAATCCGAAAAGCATCGGAAAGCCGCGGGTTTGCGCAATCGCGGTTGCTGACCAATTGGGCCGAGGTTGTGGGCGATGATGCGGCCTCTATCTCGCGACCTGTTGAGGTATCTTATGGGCGTGGCGGCATGGGGGCGACGCTGACGCTGTTGACCACTGGCGCAAACGCTCCTGTCTTAGAGATGCAAAAGGAACAACTGCGCGCAAAGGTAAATGCCGTCTACGGGTATAACGCTATTGCGCGCGTCCGCGTGACACAAACCGCCGCAACAGGATTTGCCGAAGGGCGCGTGGCCTTTGAACATGCCCCCAAAAAGGCATCCAAGGCACCTGATCCAGCCCTGCGCGTAAAGGCCGAAGAAAACGCCGCCCATATCGGTGACGAGTCGCTTCGCGATGCGTTGGCGCGTCTGGGCGAAAACATATTGAACAAGCAAAACAGCTGAGCGTGCCTAGCACCGCCAGCCCTTAAGAACTCTGATCGAAGGACCTATCGAAATGAACCGCAGAAACATCCTCCTTGGCGCTTTCGCCGCGCTTGGCCTTGGCAGCTGGTACATGACAAGCAACAAAAGCAGCACAACAGTTGCCTTCCCTGACGCACCTCTACCTGGGGCGGCAAACGCCCAAGGTACAAACGCTGATATCGACACATCAGGCATTCAGGACATGGTTATGGGCAGCCCTGATGCGCCCGTTGAAATCATCGAATATGCATCCTTCACCTGCCCGCACTGTGCGACGTTCCACCAAACTGTGTTTAAGCAGCTCAAGGCTGACTATATCGACACGGGCAAGGTGCGTTTTGTCTATCGCGAAGTTTTCTTTGACCGCTTTGGCCTATGGGCATCCTTGATGGCACGCTGTGGTGGTGAGGCAAAGTATTTTGGCATCGTTGACCTGCTTTATGGCGACCAGTCCAAATGGACCCGCGCAGGTGATCCTGCCGCAATCGTAGAAGAGCTGCGCAAGATCGGCCGTTTGTCGGGCCAAGATACCGAAACCCTAGAAGCCTGCCTGCAAGACGGTGAACAGGCGCAGGCGATGGTTGCGTGGTATCAGAAAAATGCCGAAGCAGATGGCATCGACAGCACGCCCAGCTTTGTGATTGATGGCAAAAAGCAACCAAACATGAACTACAACGATATGAAAAAGATCATCGACGACGCTTTGGCGGGCTAGTGGCAGCGCCGCTTGAAGGTTTAAAGGTCATTGAATTGGCCCGTGTTTTGGCTGGCCCTTGGGCTGGCCAAACGCTTTCTGATCTGGGCGCGGAAGTGATCAAAGTAGAAAGCCCGTCTGGCGATGACACTCGCCAGTGGGGCCCTCCCTTTGTTGAGCGAGACGAAGATAAATCCGCGGCGTATTTTCACTCGGCTAATCGCGGCAAAGCATCTGTTGTGGTTGATCTGCGAACGGCTGAGGGGCAGCAAAAGCTGCTTGGCCTTCTGGAAGACGCCGACATCTTGATCGAGAATTTCAAGACTGGTGGCTTGGCGAAATACGGAATGGACTACGACAGCCTGAAGGATAAATTTCCCAAGCTGATCTATTGTTCGATCACGGGCTTTGGCCAAACGGGCCCTTATACGCACCGCGCGGGATATGATTTCATCATTCAAGGCATATCCGGCCTGATGTCGATCACCGGAGAGCCTGACCGCCAGCCGCAAAAACATGGCATGGCTATCACCGATATCTTTACTGGCATCTATTCGACCACAGCCATTCTGGCAGCAGTTCACCAGCGCCAAACCACAGGGGTAGGGCAGCACATTGATATGGCTCTGCTCGATTGCGCCGTTGCGATCACAGGCAATCAGGCGATGAATTACCTCACGACCGGAATTGCCCCGACACGGTTGGGTAACGCGCATCCAAACCTTACCCCTTATGAGGTTTTCGAAACCTCTGATGGTCACCTCATCATCGCAACAGGGAATGACGGGCAATTTCAACGCCTCTGCATTCTCTTGGGATTGGACGACATGGCCCACGATCTAGACTATGCCAGCAATGCGGATCGCGTCGCCAATCGGCCTGCTATGAATGCACGCTTAGAGGCGGCGACCCGTAAATTCACCAGCGATGATCTGTTGCAAGCCTGCGAAGATCACAACGTGCCCGCCGGCCCCATCAACTCGATGGAAGATATGTTCAACGATCCCCAAGTCAAAGCGCGGGGGATGCAAATTGAACTAGATGGCGTTCCGGGGATCAATTCCCCCTTTAAGTTTTCGAATGCGGAACTGGCCCATCACCGGCCTGCGCCGAAACTTGGGGAAGATGACTAGCTTTGTCTAGTTCCGTTTTTGGCCATTGTGTCCAAGGCATCCCAAAGCGGGTTTTCCTCTTTAAACTGCAAACGAACAGGTAGGGTAATAACCTTGGTTCGGTACGCAGCAGGTAGACGAACCGCATCCTTTTCCGTTGTGACCAATTGTGCACCTTTGGCTCGGGCATCCGTTTCTAACCTGCTGAGCAAGGCGCTGGTAAGGGTTTGATGATCCGACAGAGGTTCGGCATGGATCAAGGTTGCGCCTAGGCTGCGAAGGGTTGCAAAGAATTTTTCGGGATGGGCAATACCTGCGAAGGCAAAGAGGGGCGTGTCGCTCCAATCCATGCCCGTTTGCAAAGGGGCCAACGTGGCGCGAACATGATCTAGCGTTTTAGGAACCACGGATACGTCAAAGCGGCTATGCGCCTCTTCTCCTCCGATTGACAATAAAATATCGGCGCGCGCTAGACCTGTTTCAACAGGCTCACGCAGGGGGCCCGCAGGAAGGCAAAGCCCGTTACCAAAGCCTTTGTCAGCATCCACAACAACGACATTTAGATCATAGGCCAAAGCCGGATTTTGAAACCCATCATCCAAAACGATGACCTTTGCACCTTCCGCTTGGGCGGCCAAGGCTCCCGCTGCGCGATCCTTGGCGACCCAGACTTCGGCGAAGGCTGCCAGTAACAGCGGCTCATCGCCGACCTGCGCCGCTGTGTGCTTGGCAGGATCAACCCGAACTGGCCCTTCCAAAGTACCACCATACCCACGGGACACGATATGGGGTTCGAAATACTTATCCCGAAGGCGTTCGACAATTGCGATGACAGTTGGCGTTTTGCCGGTGCCGCCCGCGTTAATGTTGCCCACACAGATCACCGGAATATCCATCCGCTTGCGCGGCCCCTGCGAAAGCCTGCGTTCTGTGGCATAGGCGTATAGCATCCCAAGGGGTTGCAACAGTCGCGCCAAAAGGCTGGGCTTTGGCTTGTGCCAAAAATCAGGAGCACGCATCAATAAATTCCTTGCCGGCTGTCTAGCGCATCCTGCACCAGATCGGTGATCTTATCCATCAATGCGGCGCCTTCGCTGACAACCTCCCAACCAGCATGCGCCATGATTGCGGCCTGATCAGGGGCCACCAAACGGGACACGGCCATGCCCAAGGCTGCGCTGTCATTGATAATTCGGGCCGCTCCTGCAGCGGCCAAGCGTGAGTAGCTTTGCAAAAAACGACCAACACGCGGGCCATATAGGATCGCAGACCCTAGCGCAGCGGCCTCTAGAGGGTCGATGTTTCTGCGTCCCGCGACCAATGAACCGCCCAAAAAGGAAACCGGTGCGATCCGGTAAAAAAGCCCGATATCGTGAGGATCTTCGCTGAGCAATATTTGGGTCGTTTCATCCGGAAACTGGCCATCATCCCAACAGGCCACGCGGAAATCTTCAGAGATGATTTGTGGGAGCGCCTCCTGTGGGCTCAGGTTTCCTGCAGGTCTAAGAACCAATAGAAGCCGATGAGAAAGGCTCAACGCTTGTCGATGGGCGGCTAGAACGGTGTGCAGCTCTTCCTGATGAACACCATTTGCATACCAAATCGCCCGCCCGACACAGGCCGCTGAAAGTTCGGCCAAATCGGTTTCATTGCAGGGCAGCGCATGGCCGCCGGCCCGAAGCGCACTGGTTACTTCGACAACGTCTTTGCCCAAGCCCAGTTGCGCCAACCTGCGCCCAGCAGCTGGATTGCGGACCATAACGGCCTGAAAAAGCGGTAGTAAACTGCGCGCGACATCAGGCAACCAGCGATCTCGCCGCCCATCAAAGCCAGCAGCCTCTCCGTCGATCAGGAACAAAGGGATATCTAGATCATGAGCGGCAAAGATGAGGTTTGGTCGTAAATCGCCCCATGTCCAAATGCAGCAATCGGGCGACCAATGGTCCAAGAACGCTTGTACGCTTGCAGGGTGATCTTCGCAGATAATATCCAGAAAGATACCGCTAGGCAAAGTTGCTGCAAATTCGTCTTCTGTACGTGGCGGTGAGATTGACGTTATCAGGACATTCAAACCTGGACGGCTTGCAATCTGGCGCAGAGCCAAATCAAGCACGGCAAGAAAGGTGTTGGTCTCTGGGCAATGAATCCACAGCAACTCACCCTTTGGGCGGATGGTGTCATAGGACGGTATCCGCCCGTCGCCGCGCCGCGCCAATGCGCGATACGCGGCAAGGCCCAATGAGCGGGCCATCTCGGGCTTAGCCTAGTTCTTCGGTTGAGGAGGCCGCCGCCTCTTCGTCGCGAAGGCGGTGCAGGTGGGCAATGAAATAACGCATATGTGCGTTGTCTACAGTGCGCTGGGCTTCGTTTTTCCATGCATCATATGCCGCATCATAGTTGGGAAAAATGCCAACGACATGAATATCATCGACGTTTTTAAAGGTGTTTTCGCTGGGGGTTACCAGCTCTCCACCAAATACGAGGTGCAGGCGTTGTGTCATGGGATCAGGTCCTTTGATTATACGTAAAGTCTGTTTGCACGGCGATGCCTAGTGCCGTCAAGGTGACAAACCTTTATGCCAGCGCATCCATTACCGCCGTGTGAATCGCATTGCCTCCTGCGACAACACCGTCCAACCGTGGATCAGCCGAGTTAAACCGCAGGGGCGCGCCGCGTTGGTTGGTAACGGTGCCACCTGCTTCTGCTACGATAAGAGCGCCCGCCGCGATGTCCCATTCCCAACTGGGTCGCAACGTGAGCATGGCATCAAATTTGGCCTGTGCGACCAGACCCAACCGGTAGGCGAGCGAAGGCCGATAGGCGGGTGTAAACGGCGGGCAAACACCTTCGCGCCAAACCGTACCTGCCATAACTGGCTTTGCCGCCAAAATACTAGACTTGGATAGGGTATCATTGCCTGAGGCCATGATGGGAACACCATTCAGCTGGGCTCCGCCGCCACGGGAAGCTGTATACAGAAGGTTGCGCAATGGAAGATATACAACGGCCGCTGTTACTTCACCATGTTCTGCCACAGCAATAGCATGGGCCCATGTGTTTGCCCCTTCGGTAAAGCTGCGCGTGCCGTCAATGGGATCGACGATAAAGACGCGATCATGGCCAAGCCTGACCGTGCCATCCTCGGTTTCCTCCGATAGCCAGCCATAATCTGGGCGCGACCTGAGAAGCACCTGTTGAAGCAGATCGTTTACGGCCAAATCTGCCTCGGTTACGGGGCCCGCACCATCGGGTTTATCCCAGCGCTTGGCGGATTTCCCGACAAAGCTGGTCGCGACACGGCCAGCCATACGCACCGCATCAATCAAAAGGGGTAGATCAGTTGCCGGCAATGGTCATCCCCGGCACCAATAGTGACGGCACAACACGGCTTAGGTGGGTTCTGGCGTCATTTGCAGGGATCATAGCCAACAGCATATCGCGCAAGTTGCCTGCGATTGTGCATTCGTTGATGGCATGCGTCACCTCACCATTCTCAACCCACAGCCCCGCTGCGCCACGTGAATAATCGCCTGTATTGGGATTGATCGTAGAGCCGATCATCGAGGTGACCAGCAGCCCCGTTCCCATATCGCGGATCAAATCCTCACGACTAGAGGTACCTTGGGTGAGCGCCATGTTCCATGGGTTTGGTGAGGGGCCAGAACCGGTGCCGCGCGCGGCGTTCCCTGTCGAGGGCAGGTCCAATTGACGCCCCGTGGCAAGATCAAGTGTCCAGCTTTTTAGGATACCATCTTCGATAATGGCACGTTTTTGCGTTGGCAAAAACTCGCCATCAAAAGGTCGGCTGCCTGTGATGCGTGGGCGGTGCGGGTCCTCGATAAGGGATAGGCCTTTGGGCAAGACTTGGGTGTCCATCGCATCGCGCAGGAAGGATGCCCCGCGGGTAATGGCGCTACCGTTGATGGCACCCAACAAATGGCCGATTAACGTGGTGGAAACACGTTCGTCGAATAACACGGGAAAAGAACCTGTTGGCGGTTTGCGTGCATCTAATCGTTGCAAGGCCCGCTCGGCTGCGCTGCGCCCGATCTCAGAAGCACTGCGCAAATCGCTTTGAAAAATGCGGCTATCACCGTCATAGTCACGCTCCATGCCGGTGCCAGTTCCCGCAATCGCGACACAACTAAGTCCGCGATCTGAACGCTGGTAGCCTCCTGAAAACCCGTTTGATCCCGCCAAAAACACTTCGCGTGCGCCATAGCCGGCGCTGGCGGATTGCACCTGCGTGATGCCCTCAATCTCTAGGGCGGCTGCCTCGGCCTCGGCGGCGTCCTGCTGCAGGGCCGCAGGCGCGGGTTCATCTGTGGGGTCAAACAGCTCTAGCGTGGAAGCATCCCAGTCCTGAACAATCTGATCTTTTGCAGCCAATCCAGCATAGGGGTTTTCGGGCGCTTCCTTGGCCATAGCCACGGCGCGTTCAGCCATCTCAGATAGCGTGCGCGATGAGGTATCGGAGGCCGAAACGATGGCGCTTCGTTGCCCGACAAATACGCGTAGCCCGATGTCTGTGCCTTCCTCGCGCTGGGCCTCTTCCAACGCGCCTGCGCGGACATCGACCGATAGGGAGGTTCCGCGAACAGCCATGGCATCAGCATTATCTGCACCAGCCGATTTGGCGGCGTCCAGCATCTGGGCTGTTAAGGCATCAAGGGCTTGGGTCATCGTTCTCTCCTGATTAGAGGATAGAGGTAGCGGTGGTAACCTTTACCCGCAAGGGCGTGAACAAAAAGAAAAGGCGACCCGCGTTGGGCCGCCTGATCACTTGCAAGAATGCTAAGAGCCTATTTCAAGCGCTGGCCATTGGCCAAAATGTGACCTTCTTCGTTAAACTCGATCTTTGATTTCAATGTGTCAGGCGCATCACCTGGTACCGCAAAGACACCCATCATCATCCGCGCGCCCATCACTTGTTCTGGTGGCAACATGCCCATGGCAACCAGTTTGTCGATCAAAGCATTTGCACCGGATAGGTTGATGTTGATGTCGCCGACAGGTTTCGGAAAGCCCGGCAAGGTGGTTTTGTCGCTGTTATCAAAAGTCAGATCACCAGTTGCATCCACCTTTGCACCAACAGCATCAACTAGAATCCGTTCGATTTTCAAGGCCTCCAATTCACCCGCGGTCTCGCCCCGTTTCACCATTTCTTGAACCGCTTCGGGTGCAAATGTGTCGACCAACACCTTGACCTTACCGCTTAGGTCAACGGCGATCGTCGCGGGATCACGGGGCAGCTGGCTGGATGGATCAAACAGCGCCCAGATGATATCGGACATTGAGAGGTTGGTCATGTTCAGCGCAAGCGAAACGTCCTGCGGATCATCTGATTTCAATACCGGCATTGCCAGCTCAAAGCCCGAGTTCTCCATTTCCATAAACAGGGGGAAAGGGACGCCAGCCAGCTGACCTCCGATCTGAACGCCGGAGGCTTCTACATCATAGTGGATGCCCTCAGCCCCCATCGAAACCGCGAAAGCCGAGCTGCCAGAACCGGTTTTGATCTTTGATGTTCCGTCTTCGGAGGTGATCTCCATCTTCGTCTCGGTGCCTTGGGTCGTGAAGTTCCCTTTGAACCCAAAACCAGAAGCAAGCATTGCGGCCATTTCCTGAGACATATCCATGCCGTCGGCAGGAATTGTGCTGATCCCAGAGAAATCCAGATTCTTTGCAACGGTGTTAACGGTCATTGCCTCGACGCTGTCAGGGGATTTGAAAAACAGATCATAGGCGATGTCGCCCCATTTTATGCTTTGATCATAGCTGCGGGTTTCGGCGACTGATACTTTGGTCAAAGACGTAATCGAGTTGCCGGTTAAGGAGAATTTGGCGGTGTCTTGATTAAACGCAGTTCCGTCGATGGTTAAGCTGGTCAAATCCAGCCCAAAGGTTTCGGCGCTATAGTCATATTCCATCGCTTTTGGATCACCGCTCACCAGCATGCGCTGACCGCTTTGAGAATAGTTTAACGCGATTTTCGCCGGACGTTCCGTGCTTTCGGGTGAAATATTAATCTCGATCGGAAGCGTGGTTGGCATGACAACTTCAACGGTACCGTCACCGCCCTGTACAAAATCAACGCTTCCCATGCTGATCGACATCTCTTTGATATCTGGACCACCATTGATTTGAACAACAATGTCAGCAACAGAAAGGGTATCACCGGATGTGGTTTCGTTTGCAGTGACCGAATATCCCATACCCTCAAGGTATTCGCGCCAGTCCCCCCAGACTTCGGCAGAGGTGAGATCGGCTGAGGCTGTTGTGGCCGCTAACGACAGGCCAAATGCTGTAGACGCTAAAAAAGATCGGCTGGGCGACATGATAAAAATTCCTCGTCTTTCAATTCTTTATCCCAGCGTCTGGCAAACTGCGTTTAGGGTCAAGAGGGCGGCACAGGCTGGTTGTTGCCGCTCTGGCAAGGTACGAACAAGGAAATGCCGACTCAAATCCGGTGATTTATGGGAGAATACGAATGGATATGACCTCAAAAACAGTAATGATCACAGGGGCAAGCCGCGGGATCGGGGCTGCTGCTGCGCGGGTTTTCGCCAGTGCAGGCGCAAACGTCGCTCTTTTGGCGCGCTCTCAAGATGATATCGCTGCCCTTGCGGGTGAAATTGGTGACCGCGCCATTGCGATTCCATGCAACGTTGCGCGCTATGGCGAAATGTCATCGGCGGTTGCGACAACGGTTCAGGCATTTGGTGGCTTGGACGTGTTGATCAATAACGCAGGCGTTGTGGATCCGATCAGCCATCTGGGCGCAGCTGATCCAGATGCATGGGGCCAGCTGATTGATATCAACGTAAAGGGTGTCTTTAACGGCGTTCATGCTGCCCTTCCCGCGCTCAAGGCGCAGGGCGGAGGCTCTGTCCTCACCATCAGTTCGGGGGCCGCCCATAACGCCATTGAGGGGTGGAGCGCGTATTGCACATCAAAGGCGGCGGTGAACATGCTGAACCGCTCTTTGCATTTGGAAGAGGCCGCGAATGGCATTCGCGCTATTGGCCTGTCTCCTGGGACTGTCGCAACCGAAATGCAGCGGGTGATCAAAGCATCAGGCATTAACCCTGTCAGCCAGTTGGATTGGGACGTGCATATTCCCGCAGACTGGCCAGCAAAATGTTTGCTTTGGATGTGTAGCGCTGAAGCGGATCAATATCTCGGCGAGGAAATCTCGCTGAGGGAAGACACAATTCGACGGGCTGTAGGGCTGATATGATTGAACTAGACCAAAATGACGGCATCTGGACGGTAACGTTAAACCGTCCGGACAAGGCAAACTCCCTTACCGAAGCCATGCTGCGCGAGCTATGCGAAATCATGGAAAGCGCAGGCGAAGCGCGTGCCGTTATCCTAACAGGGCGCGGCAAGGTGTTTAGCGCGGGGGCCGACCTAGAGGCGGCGCGTGCTGGCCTCGCTGTGTCTGACCTGTGGGAACGTCTGTCAGGCGCGATCGCCGCGCTGCCAGGGCTGACGATTGCCGCCTTGAACGGCACGTTGGCTGGTGGGGCGATGGGCATGGCGCTGGCCTGCGATATTCGCATCGCCGTTCCGGGGGCCAAGTTCTTTTATCCGGTGATGAAACTGGGCTTTTTACCACAACCCAGTGATCCGGCGCGCATGGCCGTACTGATTGGCCCATCCCGAACGAAATTGATCCTGATGGGTGGTCAGAAAATCCCAACCGATGAGGCGCTGTCGTTCGGGTTGATAGACCGCGTTGTTGAGGGGGATGTTCTGCTAGAGACGGCACAATCTCTTTGTGCGGATACCGTATCGGCATCCGCTGAGATCGCGCAGGGTATTAAAGAGATGTGTCGTTAGATCAAAGGAACAAACGGCACATCACAAGCGGCCAACATCAATAGGGAAGTGAGGATAAGTGCGATACGCATTTTGCTGCTCCATTTGTTGTAGCGCCTTTGGCGGCGGCTTTTTCTTTGCTTAACACAGGTTGTATTCTTCGCATACTCTTTGCCGTGTGACAGGGGGAAAGTCACTGACAAGAGCACTGTATAGGCAGAGATCAAGCAATTCGGCCTGATTATTTACTGCCAAACTATGGATGACTTGATCCTATTTGACCACTAGGCCAAGAGTATCGGGCAGCCAAAATTAATTTAAGGGTACCATCATGGATTTCGACCTCTCTGAATATCCCCCCATCGTTCAGCAAATCGCGGGCTATGGCGTACAGGGATACGAGTTGGCCATGGGGTGGCTGCTGAGTCCTGCTGCGTGGTCGCAGTTTGGGATCTTGGTTGGGGCCTATCTATTAGCTGTTGTCATCACGCGGCGCGTGAAGCCGACGCTGCATAGGGTGATTGATCCGGGCGACAAGCAAAACCTGTTCACCTCCTCGCGGCTATTTGTGCTGCAATTCTTGCCGCTGGTCCTACCGCTGCTTGCCTATGTGTTGACGGGGATCGGCGAGCAAATCGTCAGGTCCATCTTTGATAGCGGTGCCGTGATTGCCTTTGGTAAGCGCGTGTTCATGTTCCTCGCGGCGCGTATTTTCGTTCGCGACATCCTGACGGACCCGTTCCTAAAGCTTCTTGGCCGCTTTATTCTGCTGCCGATTGCGGGGCTTTATGCGTTGGGCATGCTTGATCTTGTCACGCTCAAACTGACCGAAACTGTTGTGGGTGTGGGGAACATCCGCTTTTCCCTGATCTCGATTGTGCGTGGCGTGATTGCAGGGTCGATCCTGTTCTGGCTGGGACAATGGTCAAACAGCCAAACCTCTGCCTTGATTGAAAAGCAAGAGATGCGCCCATCGTTGCGGCAGCTTTTGATCAAGGTCGTCGAGTTCATGATTTTTGGCGCGGCGTTCCTGATCCTGATGAATGTCATGGGGATTAACCTAGGGGCGCTGGCCGTCTTGGGTGGTGCCATTGGTGTTGGTCTGGGTTTTGGCCTGCAAAAGATTGCGTCAAACTTTATCTCGGGTGTGATCCTGTTGGTCGAAGGGCAGGCAACTGTTGGTGACTACGTCGAGCTGGATGGCGGCGAAGCAGGTACTATCGTCAAGATGACCGCACGGGCTGCTATCTTGGAAACCTATGATGGCCGCTGGATCGTTGTTCCAAACGAAGACTTTATTACAACGCGTGTGGTCAACTATTCGGACTCAGGTTCAGCCAACCGATACGAGGCCGAATTCTCGGTTAGTTATGACACGGACATTAACCTTGTCCCTGACATCATCGAAGCTGCGGTGGCAAAGCACCCCGAGGTCCTTGACCTGCCGTATCCTCCAGATTGCGAATTGCGCGGATTTGGTGATAGCGGCATCGATTTCGCGGTGGAATTCTGGGTGAACGGCATTGACGATGGCCCGAATAAATACACCTCTGATGTGCTGTTCCTGATCTGGAACGCCCTTCGCGATAATGACATTGTCATCCCTTATCCGCAGCGAGTTGTAGAGATCAAAGGCGGCTTGCCGGTTGCTGACGCATCATGAACACAGCAATCATTATTGGCGCAGGCCCTGCGGGACTAATGGCGGCCGAAGAATTGGCCAAGGCGGGTGTGTCCGTCACAGTTTGCGAGGCAAAGCCATCAGTTGGACGTAAATTCCTGATGGCAGGGAAATCGGGTTTGAACATCACCAAAGATGAGGCCCCCGAACAATTTTTGGCAGCATTTACCGAGGCTTCACCGCATTTGGCCCCGATGATTGCAGCCTTTGGCCCGAATGAGATCAAGCTATGGGCAGCCGAGTTGGGGCAAGAGCTGTTCACAGGTTCAACGGGCCGCGTGTTTCCAAAAGCGATGAAAGCTTCGCCTTTGCTGCGTGCGTGGCTTGGACGTCTTGATGCGTTGGGTGTCACGTTTAACACGCGTTGGCGCTGGACGGGTTGGAGCGACGGCGGCCTGCGCTTTGACACCCCTGAGGGCGTGCAAACGCTGGGTGCTGATGTCACGATTTTTGCGCTGGGCGGAGCAAGCTGGAAAAGATTGGGTTCGGATGGTGTTTGGGCTGAGGCGTTTCAGGCAAAAAACGTGCCAGTGACCCCCTTCTCGGCTGCCAATGCTGGGATCAAAATCGACTGGTCCTCCTTTATGGAGAAACATTTTGGCTTTGCGTTGAAGGGGATTGCACTATCCTCTGGCCCTTTCACATCTCGTGGCGAAGCGGTCATATCGCGGCAGGGGATCGAAGGCGGAGGGGTCTATTCCGTTTCTCGCGGCGTGAGGGACGGCCACCAACTGGTTGTTGATCTGGCGCCCGACCAAACGCTGGAAAACATTGGAAAGAAACTGTCCAAACCTCAGGGCAAGGCCACGCTCACCAACCACATGCGAAAGGTGCTCAAGCTGGATCCGGCAAAGATTGCCTTGCTGCAAGAGATGGCAAAGCCACTGCCAAAAGACCCAAAGCAATTGGCGAAACTGATAAAAGCAGTGCCTGTGCAACATTCAGGGCTTCGACCCATGGACGAGGCGATCTCGACCGCGGGGGGCGTTGCGTGGAGCGGGGTGGATGAGACGTTGATGCTGCAAAGCATGCCAGCAACCTATGTTGTGGGGGAAATGTTGGATTGGGAAGCCCCCACCGGAGGCTATTTGATCACGGCATGCCTTGCGACAGGCGCATGGGCAGGGCGCCATGCAGCCGCGAAGATTGGTTAAGAACTGGTTTGCGCTCGAACCGCTTTGAACGCGTCGCGTTTGCGCAGCTCTGCCGCCCAAGAGCCAAGGCGCTCATCCACCTTTGGGAACTTTGCGCCGATGGACCAGTTGATACAATGAACGGCCAATAGGTCAGGTACGGTTATCTCGTCACCCATCAAAAAAGGGCCATCCAGACGATTGGCCAGCACGGTTGACGCGCGCAGGAACTCGGCCTTCAAACTGTCTTTGATGATCGGCACACGCATGTCTTCTGGAAAGACAAAGCTGTGTTTGGCAGCGGCCCAGAGAATCGCGTCGAATTCGTCGATCAACCAGAACAGCATCGCATCTTGGCGTGCGCGTTGCGGGGTGCCTGCAGGTGCAGTCAAACCGCCATGTTTATCCGCAAGGTACTGCATGATCGCGACAGAGTCGGTGAGGGTTTCCTCACCATCCACAAGGGCGGGTACTTTGCCCGAAGGGTTATAGTCGCGAGCCTCTTTTGAGGCGGGCTTTACTGGGATAACTTCATAGGGCTGGCCAAGCTCTTCGAGCATCCACATGACGCGAAAGGCGCGTGTGGCTGGTGCTCCGATAACTTTATACATGGTGTTAGCCTCCTCTGCTGGCCCCAAACATGGCGAGGCGAATGAACGTGCGTTCTATGATCGCCATTGCAGGGGCAGTTTGCCCTGCTGAGCGTAGTTGCAAATCAGTGTCTGTCAAAATCGTCAGGGCGGTCTCTAATTTCGGTGTCCCCCAATCGCGGGCTTGGCGCATCACACGGTCGCGGTCGCGTACGCCCCAGATCGGGGCACCAGGGTTGCAGGCACTACGGTGGAGGGTGCGGAAATGGCGCATGGCCATGATGCTCAGGGTCACAGCGTTCACGCCTTGGCTTTGCAGGCGGCGCATCAAGGGGCCGATCAGCTTGATCTGTTTTTCAGCGATGACGTTGATGATGTCATCGACAGCGGCCTCAACCGAGGCAGGGGAACAAGCCGCAAGATCATCAAGAGATACCGCCGTGTCCGTATCGCTGAGTTTGTACAACGACAGCTTTTCAAGGGTTTGGCGAAAATCACCTGGATCAAGGCTGCGAGCAAGGTCTTCCAGCGCGGTCATTGCTGGTCCATCCGCCCGAAGCTTTGCCTCGTTTAAAAGGCGCTCAATTTCGGCGCGGTCAGGGGGATCATCAAAGATACCCCACGCATAGGCGTTGCTGTGGGTTTGAAAGGCCTTGAGCAGTTTGGACGTTTTTTTCAAATCCCCTGCGGTGATGATGATTTGCGCATCCCCCGCCTGCCAATCCTCCATCGTTTGGATTATGGTTTGCGCCACCAGTTCGGTTGCGCCCTCTACAAAGGCAGCGCGGGGACCAGGGAAAAAGCCGACAGCTTTGATGGCATCCATCAACAGCGCAGGTTCGCGCCGCAGCTCGCCTGCAGGAATGCGGGTGAGTCGCATTTCCTCTTCGGCGGCAGGGCCGAGCAGCGCTTTTAGGTACTCTTGCCGTTTGAGGGCCACGCGCATGGCGTCGCTGCCGTATAACAACAGCCCAAGCTTATCCTTGGGCGGTTTCGCGACGATCCCAGCGCCATCGCGGCGACCTAGTTTCATGAGGGCAGGTCCGTAGCAAACAAGCGGGCGGTGATTTGGTCGCCAAGGATGTTCATCAGCCGCTCAACGGCGTCCCGCTCAGCAGCCAAAGATGCAACAGTGGTGCCTGTGGCCGAGTAAGCGGTAAAATTCTCGACTTCGCCAGAAGAGAGAACATCACCAGAATTAGTGTCACGCAACGCATAGTTGACACGACCCGTCAAATTAAACCGCGTCGTGTCACCCGCCGTGTTAATTGCCAGCCCGTCTTGCTTCAACACGATGTTCAGGTCTAACGCATACCGTGCCGAGCTACCGCTACGCCCCAGTCGGGTTTCCAGATGGCGTGTCAGCAGGTAGCCCGCTTGTGAAGACGGCTCTTGCACCAACACCTGCCCGCGCAGCTTTGTTCCCGCGCCCTCAGGGCCATATGCAGGCGTAAAACCACAGGCGGCCAACGCAAAGGGCAGCGCGATCAGGCTTCGGCGGTTAAACAACGACATTCACAATCCGCCCCGGGACAACGATCACCTTCTTGGGTGTTCCGCCGTCAAGGATACGGATAACAGCCTCATGGGCAAGGGCCAGCTTTTCGACCTCATCCTTTGGCATCTCGGCAGGAACGTTGATTTCGCCGCGACGTTTGCCGTTCACCTGAATAGGCAGGGTGACATTGTCGTCCTTCAGCATGGATTCATCAACAACCGGCCAAGGGGCTTTGGCGATCAGGCCCTCGCCGCCTTGGTTCGCCCAAATATCTTCGGCCAAGTGTGGCGTCATCGGTGACATCAGCTGTGCCAGCGTCATTACTGCCTCGCGCTGCGCGGCTTTGGATGCTTTGGATTTTTGCAAAGTCGCGGTAAAGCCGTACAGCTTGGCGATGGCGGCGTTAAATCCAAAGCTTTCAATCGCCATGGTCACATCGTGGATGGCTTTATGCATCTGTCTCAGCAGATCATCATCACCTTCGCCCTTTGCCCCGTCTTCCATCGCACCGATACGGTCACAGATGTTCCAAACACGAGTGAGGTGTTTATAGGCGGCTTCAGCGCCTGAGGCTGTCCATTCGACGTCACGTTCGGGAGGCGAATCGCTGAGCACAAACCAGCGGGCCGTATCCGCACCAAAGGCGGAAATGATGCTGAGTGGATCAACAACGTTGTTCTTGGATTTGGACATTTTGGCCGATGGGATGATCTCAACCTCTGAACCACCCTCTTTGAGGAAGGCCTTGTCCCCTTTTAGGTCCACCTCTTCGGGATAGTGGAAGACAGGGCGCCCATCTGCGCCTGCTTCGGTCTTGTAGATCGCGTGGGTCACCATGCCCTGAGTGAACAGCGCATCAAAAGGTTCGGCGGCTGATTTTGGCAAATGCCCCGTGATCTCCATCGCGCGCGCAAAGAAGCGTGCGTAAAGTAGGTGAAGGATCGCGTGCTCGACCCCGCCGATGTATTGATCGACGTTCATCCAATACTCGGCATCATCCATCACGGTAGGCGTATCGGCATGAGGCGCAGTAAAGCGTGCGTAATACCATGACGAATCCACAAAGGTATCCATCGTGTCGGTTTCACGTTGCGCAGGCTTACCACAAGACGGGCAAGGCGTTGTGCGCCATTCCGTGTGACGGTCCAGCGGGTTTCCTGGTACGTCAAAGGTGACGTCTTCGGGCAATTTAACGGGCAGGTTCTCTTTCTTTTCGGGAACAACGCCGCAGTCATCACAATGCACAACAGGAATAGGGCAGCCCCAATAGCGCTGGCGGGACAGACCCCAGTCGCGCAGGCGGTATTTAGTGACACCTTGGCCAACACCCTGAGATTCGCAGAACGTGATCGCGGCATCAATCGCCTCTAGGCCCGTTTGCCACTGCTCGCCCGCAAAACCGCGGTTGAAGAAAACCTTTTCGGTTTTGGCAGGCACAAAGGCTTCGGTTAGTTCTTCATTCGCGTCTTCGCTGGGCAGGAAGGTCGAGATGATCGGCAGGCCATATTTCGTCGCGAATTCAAAATCGCGCGGGTCATGGGCAGGGCAGCCAAAAATTGCGCCTGTACCGTAATCCATCAAGATGAAGTTCGCGATGTAGACTGGCAGCTCTTGTGAGGTGTCAAACGGATGACGGACGCGGATACCTGTATCAAAGCCCAGTTTTTCGGCTGTTTCGATCGCTTCTTCTGTTGTGCCGCCTTTGCGGCATTCTGCCGTAAAGGCCGCAACTTCGGGATTGTCACGTTCCAGCAGTTTGGCAATCGGGTGATCTGGTGAGATGCCAACAAAGCTGGCGCCGTTCAGCGTATCAGGCCGCGTTGTATAGACTTCGATGCGGTCATGGCCATCAGGGGCGTTGATTGCGGAAAAGGCAAATTGCAGGCCGCGCGATTTCCCGATCCAGTTTTCCTGCATCAGGCGTACCTTGGCAGGCCAGTTTTCTAGCGTGTCCAGCCCGGCAAGCAGCTCTTCGGAGTAATCCGAGATCTTAAAGAACCACTGTGTGAGCTCGCGCCGTTCCACCAGCGCCCCCGAGCGCCAGCCGCGCCCTTGTTCAACCTGTTCATTCGCCAGAACGGTCATATCTACCGGATCCCAGTTCACGATGGCGTTCTTGCGATAAATCAGGCCAGCATCGATCATATCAATGAACATCGCCTGCTGGTGCTGATAGTAATCTGGGTGGCATGTTGCGATTTCACGCGACCAATCCAACGAAAAGCCTAACGGCTTCATCTGGTTTTTCATGTCTTCGATGTTTTGATAGGTCCACTCACCGGGGTGAATACCTTTTTGCATCGCTGCGTTTTCAGCGGCCAAACCAAACGAATCCCAACCCATCGGGTGCAAGACGTTAAACCCTTTGGCGAGTTTATAGCGCGCAATGACATCGCCCAACGTATAGTTACGTACGTGGCCCATGTGAATCCGCCCCGAAGGATAGGGAAACATCTCAAGGACGTAATACTTGGGCTTATCCGCCGAACGAACAGCTTTGAATATCTCGTCCTTTTCCCAGGCGGCTTGCCAGCGGGCTTCGATCTCGGATGGGGTGTAACGGGTGGTAGAGGTCATTTTAGGCAGGCCTTTTTACGCAGCAACGCCGGACGTGTGGTGTTCACAATGCCCGGCGCTGTAAAAAATCAATTCGGTTGGTGGGGCGATTAGAGTTTGTTGTCAGAAATCCGCAGTTCACGCGCGCGCGAAAGAATCGCGTCTTCGACGGCGCGTGTCGTTGCTCTGCTCACTGCGCCACCGCGGGATTGCAATGCAACATGCAAAGAACGTGCATCTAACGCAGGATCGTCGATCAAGACAGTCGCACGATAAGAACGGCCGCCACCCGGAGGTGTTCCAAAGCCGGTGACGATCACACCAGTGAATGGGTCAACAGAAGTTACGGGCAAGAAGCTAAGCACCTCCAGTGAGGCGCTCCATAGGTATTTGTTTACGGCTACGGTGCTTTCGGTGCTCTTATTATTGAACAGCGACCAGATTGTATTGCTCGAATCAGTTTCGACAACTGAAGGAACATTAGGGTTTTGATACTGAGCAGGCCGCTCAGTCGCGGGTTTGCCGATCTTCCCGATTGATCCACAGGCCGACAATGCGCCAAGCGCTACCGCCAGTATCACTATATTTCGTGCCCGAATGCGCGCCATTGTCGCCACCTTACCGTTGTTTTCTATGCAATACCCAAGCAAAGGCATCTGGGCAAGGTCAATGTATATATAGTGCGTCGGTAGGGCGCCCTGTTGCCGAACGGGAAAGCTGCAGGCGAAAGGGGAAGGTGTGGCAAAGCTGCACCATCAATGACGACATTGCTTTCTGGCGAACTGGTTTGCTTGCCAAAAGCCGAGGCGCGGCGCAAAAGAGCATCATACCTTGATCGGAATTCCCCGGTCGGGTCCTATTGAATTCAAATCGAGGGAAAACTCATGAAAAAAGTTCTCTTCGCAACAACAGCTCTGGTCGCCACAGCTTCAGTTGCAGCAGCAGACGTATCATTCTCCGGCTACGGCCGCTTTGGTATCGTATACAACTCTGACGATGGCACAGGCGACAGCTCCACAGACCTGACAAGCCGTTTCCGCTTGCAGATCGACGCGACAGCTGAATCCGACGCTGGCGTTACTTTCGGTGCACGTGTTCGTCTTGAAGGCGAAGAGCGCGACGCAGCAAACGGCAACCGCCCACAGTTCAACGGCGTTCGTTACTTCGCACGTTCCGGTGGTCTGGAAATCGGTGTTGGTAACATCTTCGGCGCGCTTGAGTTCATGCCTGGCATGTACCCAATCGACATCGGTCTGACCGGTCACAACTATGACTACACCGCATACAACTTCCGCGGCGACGCGTACTCCTCCGGTGGCCTCGGCGACGGTGGCGACAACGGTGTAGAAGTTCTGTACTCCGCAGGCGACTTCTCCTTGCACGTATCTGCGTCTGACACAGACGACCGTATCGCAGCACACGTTGCATACACATGGAACGGCTGGACATTCGCATTGGGTGCACAGGATTCCGACAACGCAGCTGACACAGAGTTCGCAGCATCTGTTGGTGGTTCCTTCGGTATCGCAGACGTTACATTGGCATACGCAGACAACGGCACAGCAGGCGATCACATCGTTCTGGCCGGTCGTGTTGACGTAGGCGCAGCAACAAACATCGAAGCTTATGTTGCAGACGCTGACCAGTGGGCTGACACATCCTTCGGTATCGACTTCAACCACGACATGGGTGGCGGTACATCCCTGCGCGGTGGTGTTTCCACAGGCGGTTCCTTGGGCGACGAGACCATGGTTGACTTGGGTGTTCGCTTCAACTTCTAAGTTGAACAATACTATCTAATAGATTTGGGGCAGACTTCGGTCTGCCCCTTTTCTTTTCCGCATTGCTGTTATTTGTAGGCCCTAGAACAGGAGCCAAACTATGACACTGCGTGACATCACTTCAAAAATTACAAAAGCCGAAGCCAAAGCAGGCCGCGAAGCGGGATCTGTTTCACTGATCGCTGTTAGTAAGGTGCAACCAAACGGACGTGTTGAGGCTGTATTGGAAGAAGGTCACCGCGTTTTTGGTGAAAACAAAGTACAGGAAGCAGCGGGCAAATGGCCTGCCTTTCGCGAACGCTTCGAAAACATCGAACTCCACCTCATCGGCCCCCTGCAAACCAACAAGACCAGACAAGCGATGGAGCTGGCTGACAGCATTCACACGCTCGACCGCCCCAAACTGGCAAACACAATGGCACGAATCGCACAAGAAATCGGTAAATGCCCTGATCTGTTCATTCAGGTGAATACCGGTGAGGAAGAGCAAAAGGCGGGTGTTTTGCCGATGGATGCGGATGGTTTCATTGCCGAATGTCTGGCGCTGGATCTGCCGGTAAAGGGCCTGATGTGCATCCCCCCTGTTGAGGAAGAAGCCGCGCTTCACTTTGCGCTGCTTGCTAAAATTGCGAAACGCAATGGTTTGCAGGGTCTATCAATGGGGATGAGCAGTGATTTCGAAAAAGCGATCGCCTTGGGCGCGACTCATGTTCGCGTGGGTTCGGCAATCTTTGGCGATCGAGTGGTCGGTTAAGGAACGATCAGTCGGCTGTGTGGGGAAATTCGGCGCGCGATTTCGTGTAAATCTGCTCTCGAAAATGCCACACAGCCTTCGGTGGGGTATCCTGGTCTGCGGTATTGGTGGATAAAGATCGCAGATCCTTTCCCGCTGGTGGCATTGGGCCAGTTCCAATCAGTGAGCAGAACAAGATCGTACAACGGGTCGGCGCGGCGCAGTTTTTCATGGCTAGGGCCATAAGGCGCACGCACCAAGCTGTTGTAGTGTATATCTTCACTCGCGTCTGACCACAGGTCCCGTGGCCCAATCGGGATAGCCCAGGCTGTTGGCTTTGCGATCCGATCCGCACGGTAGAGCATCCCGACAATGCGGTGTACCCCACGCGGGGTCGCGCCATCACCTTCGCGTTTGTCTGTTTTTATGCCCCCTTTGCCGATGGTGCAGGGCCAGATTTTCCCCTGAAATCGCACACCCTTGGGGGTAAGGACCAGATCATAGGGCGTCACAAAAAGTGCCCCGATTTGGCGGCTTTGGTCGCGAGGTAGTCTGTGTTGAAGCGATTCTCGCCAACCACTAGCGGAACACGTTGCGCGACGTGAACGCCAGATTGCTCCATCATATCAACCTTGCGGGGGTTATTCGTCAGCAGGTTCACAGCGGAAAAACCCATCTTTTTCAAAATGTCAGCCCCAAGGCGGAAATCGCGTTCGTCGTCTTCAAACCCCAATCTGTGGTTCGCCTCGACTGTGTCAAACCCCTGATCTTGCAGCGAATAGGCCCGCATTTTGTTTGCAAGCCCAATGCCGCGCCCCTCTTGGTTAAGGTACAACAAGACGCCGTGGCCTTCTTTGCCCATTTGGGCAAGCGCCGCGTGGAGCTGCGGGCCGCAATCACATTTCATGCTGCCCATAACATCACCGGTAAAGCAGGCGGAATGGAGGCGGCACAAAACAGGAGCCTGACGATCTGGGCGGCCGATCTCGATCGCGTAATGCTCTTCGCCCCCGTTTTCGGGACGAAAGATATGAAGCCGCCCTTTTTCGGAAACCTCGATGGGCAGGCGGGCGTGAACGGTCGAATGTAGGGGGCTATTTGCTTGCAGCAACACGGCAGCAGCAGCGCTATCGACGTGGGTCAGTGAATGGGTCGCGGCAAATTCAGCTGGATTTGCCAGTTCCAAAATCACAGCAGCGGGCAATAGCCGCGCTGATTTTACAACGTTCAATGCTGTTCTATGGGTCGATGCATCCCCTTCGCGTTCCGCGATCAGAGGCCCTTTTAGGGGCGCGCGAAGATCATCCGCGGGGTCAGCGATGCTTTGAATCCAAGAAAGCGAAGCGTCCTGCGGTAGGCGCAGCCGCGCGAGATCACCATCATAGGCACGTGCCTTTAGCGTCTCAGCGCGCCGTGCGGTGATCGCCAACACAGGATCGCCTTCCAGCGACAACGCATCGGCAAGCCGCTGAGGTGTCAGCGTTTCAGCGGCAAAGACCAACATGGTACCTAATACAATCGGCACGCCCATACGCAAATCAGCCCGTGAACGGGCCAGTGTTTCGGTGACATCTGGGGCGAAAGGCATGGCGAATGTTACAACTCATCAGGTCTGTTGACTGATATTTAGGTCATGAGGGCGGGAATTGAAACATTTGACCGCATTGCGACACAGCGATGTGAGGAAATACTTCACCCCCTTGTTGTATGGCTACACATCCATATCTTTGACTCAACGGAATGGAGAAGCACGATGGCCCAGCTCAAAAAGATATTGCTTGTAGATGACGACGACGACCTGCGCGAAGCGTTAAGTGAGCAGTTGATCATGACCGAAGACTTTGATGTCTTTGAGGCCGCAAATGGTGCCGAGGCAATGACCCGCGCCAAGGAAATGATCTATGATTTGCTGATCCTCGATGTGGGCCTGCCAGACACAGATGGCCGTGAGCTGTGCCGCCTGCTGCGCAAGCAAGGTATCAAAAGCCCGATCATGATGCTGACGGGCCATGATGGCGATGCCGACACAATTTTGGGTCTGGATGCTGGCGCAAATGATTATGTTTCCAAGCCGTTCAAATTCCCTGTTCTTTTGGCGCGCATTCGCAGCCAGCTTCGTACGCATGAACAATCCGAAGACGCGATTTTCCAGCTTGGGCCGTATACCTTCAAACCATCCATGAAGATGTTGATCCGCGAAGATGAAACCAAGGTTCGCCTCACCGAGAAAGAAACAAACATCCTCAAATTCCTGCACCGCTCATCCGAAGGGGTCGTTGCGCGGGATGTGCTGCTGCATGAGGTGTGGGGCTATAACGCCGGAGTAACCACGCACACGCTGGAAACGCATATTTACCGCTTGCGCCAGAAAATCGAACCCGACCCATCCAACGCGCGGTTGCTGATTACTGAATCCGGCGGCTATCGCTTGATGGTCTAAGCTTTCTATAGAATTCCGGACAGGTTTTTTTCATGAGTTTCCTGTCGGTTTGAGCCCGAAGAAGAGTGGACGGGTCAATTTCCACTCTAACTCCCTGTTGGACTTGGCCGGGCCATTGTGCCCGGTCTTTTTTGTTGTGTTTCTTGTGGTTGCTGTTGGCTGGTCGGGTTAGGGTGGCGCAAGTCAACTCAGGAGCGCGGCGCATGTCCTTTACCCTTGCCACTTGGAACATCAATTCAGTTCGTTTGCGCGAACCCATTGTGTGCAAACTATTGGAGGAAGAAGGGCCGGATGTTCTGTGCCTGCAAGAATGCAAAAGCCCTGTTGATAAGATCCCGATGGAGGCTTTTAGCGCGCTGGGATACAGCCATATGGTTGCCGAAGGGCAAAAGGGCTATAATGGCGTTGCGATCCTGTCCAAGCTGCCGCTTGAGCCAGCGGGCGCACATGATTTTGCTCAACTAGGCCATGCGCGCCATGTTGCGGCAAAGCTGCCGAATGGCGTGACGGTTCACAATTTCTACGTCCCAGCAGGGGGCGATGTTGCGGATCGGGAGGTGAATGAAAAGTTCGGCCAGAAGATGGATTACCTCGCCGAGATGCGCGATTTTTTCCACGCGGAATCGCCAAAGAAATCCATCCTTGTGGGCGATCTGAACATTGCCCCCCGCGAGGATGATGTCTGGGATCATAAAAAGCTGCTCAAAGTTGTGAGCCACACCCCTGTTGAGGTTGAGGCGCTGGCCCAAACACAAGACGCAGGTAAATGGATTGATATCACGCGTCAGGACATTCCGGATGGGCTTCTTTACAGCTGGTGGAGCTACCGCGCCAAAGATTGGGATGCCGCTGACAAAGGTCGCAGATTGGATCATGTGTGGTCCACGCCGGATATTTCCACATCCGCCCACAGCAGCCGTGTTTTGCGCCCAGCACGGGGTTGGGAAAAACCATCCGACCACGCGCCAGTTTTTGCAACTTTTGATGTTTGAGGCTAAGCCTCTTTGAAACCAAGCGTTGAGGTCACATATGTGTCTCAACTGTTTAAGAACCGCACATTAGGACCGATGACATGATGGATCTCAACCTTTCCGCAGCTGCCCCAGCCGATGACTTGATCAAGGACACAACCGAAGCCAATTTCATGGCCGATGTTGTCGAGGCGTCCCAGACGACCCCGATCATCGTGGATTTCTGGGCGCCTTGGTGCGGCCCATGCAAAACCCTTGGGCCTCAGCTTGAGGCGGCGGTCACCGCAGCCAAAGGCGCGGTGAAGATGGTGAAGGTCAACGTAGATGAAGCGCAGATGATCGCGGGTCAGCTGCAAATTCAATCTATCCCGACCGTCTATGCCTTTTGGCAAGGCCAGCCGATTGATGGCTTTCAGGGCGCTGTTCCCCAGTCGGAAATGGTTGAATTTATTGATCGCGTGATCAAGGCATCTGGCGGCGAATCCGCTACGGATACGCTGAATGACGCTGTCGAGGCCGCCGAAGAAATGTTGGCCGAGGGGCAGGCCGAAGATGCGGCGCAGACTTTTGCGGCGATCTTGGGCGAAGACCCACAGCACGCTGCTGCCTACGGTGGCGCGGTGCGCGCGCATATCGCTTTGGGTGATCTGGATCAGGCAGAGGGGCTGCTGAACGGTGCGCCGATCGAAATTTCCACAACACCCGAACTCGAAGCAGCCCACGCGCAGCTTGAACTTGCCCGCCAAGCTGCAGACGCGGGGCCGGTCGCTGAATTGACAGCCGCTGTTGAGGCGAACCCAGATGACCACCAAGCCCGATTTGATCTGGCTCAGGCGCTATATGCGAATGGCGATGCAGAGGCGGGTGTCGAGCAATTGTTAGAGCTGTTCAAACGGGACCGCGAATGGAATGATGGCGCGGCTAAGGCCCAGCTTTTCACCATCTTTGACGCGCTAAAACCAAATGACCCTGTCGCGCTCAACGGGCGGCGCAAGCTCAGCTCGATGATCTTCGCTTAACCCTTCGGAGAACGACCTGCCATCAATGACCAATGCTGCTGATCTACCAGACACGCTATCGATTTTCCCGCTAGAGGGGGCGCTGCTATTGCCGCGCTCTCGTCTTCCATTAAACATCTTTGAACCCCGCTATCTTCAGATGGTTGAAGATGCGTTGAAGACAGGGACACGGTTGATCGGCATGGTTCAGCCCAATGTGGTTCCAGGGCGTGACGGGCCGGGGTTGCAAACAATCGGCTGCGTCGGTCGGATCAGCCAGTTTTCAGAAACCGAAGACGGCCGCTATATGATCACCCTTACAGGTGTCTCACGGTTCCGCGTGTTAAAAGAGGTAGAGAGTTTTGCCCCCTACCGTCGCTGCGATGTGTCTTGGGAGGGTTTCGACCTTGATCTGGAAGGTGCGGAAGTTGACGATGCTTTTGATCGGGCAAATTTCCTTGAGGCTTTGTCGCGCTATTTTGACGAACGCGGCCTTTCTGCGGATTGGGAAACACTGAAAGACGCTGAAGATGAGCTGCTGATCAATTCGTTGTCGATGATGTTGGATTTCGACGAAGAGGATAAACAAGCGTTGCTTGAGGCGCCTTCGCTCAGCACGCGGCGTGAAACGCTTGTCACTTTGATAGAATTTGCCCTGCGCGGCGGATCAGACGGAGAGTTGTTGCAATGATAGAAACAGTTATTGAATTTGATCGCCGGATGCTGGAGGCGCTGATTTGCCCTCGCAGCCATGAAACCCTTAGATATGACGCCGAAGCGCAGGAGCTGGTGTCAAAATCCGCAGGGCTTGCCTATCCGATCCGCAATGGCATCCCCGTTATGCTGATCGATGAGGCGCGGGTCCTAGATTGATCAGTCAGCGTTTATAACGGGAGGCCGCGCATCAAACGTGGCAGGTCTCCGTTCAGGCCAGCGGCCTCGCGAATGAAGGTGCGGCGCAAACCGGGGAGCGAGTTGATAACTCCCATGCCGATATCACGGGCAAGCCGAATAAACGCATTATCATTTGAAAACATGCGGTTAAAGCTATCTGTCGCAAGGGCGAGGGATACGTTGTCAAAACGCCGCCATTCTTGGTACCGCCCCAAGGCGACGCTTGCGCCAAAGTCTTCACCGCGCCGTTGCGCGTCTACGATGACTTCGCATAGGGCCGCGATATCGCGGAAACCAGCGTTCAGACCTTGTCCCGCAATCGGGTGCACGCCATGGGCGCTATCGCCCAACAGGGCAATCCGGTCTGATATCATGTCATGAGTCAAAGACAGGCTGAGCGGGTAGGTATAGCGTGCTCCGGCAAGGGAAATATCGCCCAAGAAATCGCCAAAGCGGGGGCGCAGAACATCTAGGTATTCTGCATCGGGCAGGCCGTGTATCCGCGCCGCGTTATCGGTTGTTTCCGACCAAACGATCGAACTGCGGTTTCCAGTAAGGGGTAAGATCGCCAAAGGTCCGGGGGGCATAAAGAACTGATGCGCAATCCCATCGTGAGGCAGCTCGTGATTAACCGCGCAAACCAGTGCGGTTTGGCCATATCCCCAACCCGTCCTTTTGATACCCGCGCGGGCGGCGGTGCCTGATGATCGACCATCCGCCGCAACACATAGACGCGCACGGATTTGTTTGCCTGACGCGAGGGTCAGCGTCACGCCCGTTGTATCTGGTGTTTGACCCACAACCGTTTCACCGTTCATCACCTGCACGCGGTCATCGTTGGCCATCGCCTCCATCAAGGCGCGGCGCAGGTAGCGGTCTTCGATCATATGGCCCATCGGGCCTTCTTCGATTTCGGCGTGGTCAAAATGCATGAAGAAAGGCGACGGCCCCTCGCCTGCGCGCCCGTCGGTGACTTTGATCTCTAACATGGGCTGCGCATGCTCAGCGACAGCCTGCCAAAGGCCGATCCCTTCGAGAAGCCGAACCGAGGTGAGCGCCAAAGCATATGAACGCCCATCAAAATCGTCAGCGGTGCGTAGTTGCGCCTTTTGGGCGTCAATCACGGTAACGTTCAGGCCGCTGGCAGCCAAAGCAAGGGCAAGGGTAGGGCCGCTAAGCCCCCCTCCGACGATCACGATATCTGTATCAAAACTCATACCGCTAAATATGGTGGCTAGCGGGGGATTGTCCATGCGCCTAAGCGCCGCTACCGTCACACAAAATGATTTTCAAAGGTGAGCACATGCAAGTTTGGTTGGAAATGACGGCGGCAGATCTGGGGCGGGGAATAGGCGCGGGTGAAATTGATCCGGTCGCCCTGTGTGAGACTTATCTGTCGGCAATCGATGCCCACCCGCTGCGGGACAAAATTTATGCGCGTGTTACGGCAGATCGTGCCCGCGCCGAGGCAAAGGCTGCAGCGGCCCGCGCGCAGTCTGGTCACCGATTGTCTTTGCTGGATGGCGTGCCGATCAGCTGGAAAGACCTGTACGATACGGCGGGGATTGTTACCGAAGCAGGCACCAAGCTGTTAGAGGGGCGCGTGCCAGAACATGACGCGCTGGTGTTGCAGAACGCTACCGCTGCCGGTTTGGTCTGCTTGGGTAAGGTTCACATGAGCGAATTGGCCTTTTCTGGTCTGGGCTATAACCCGTCAACAAATACACCACCCTGTGTGAATGACGCTGATGCGGTGCCAGGGGGGTCATCATCTGGATCAGCGGCGTCGGTTGCCTTTGGATTGGCTGCGGCCAGCATTGGATCAGACACGGGGGGATCCGTTCGCATTCCCGCTGCATGGAATGATCTGGTTGGGCTCAAAACAACGCATGGGCGGCTTAGCCTTGAAGGGGTTGTTCCGTTGGCGCTAAAATTCGACACGGTTGGCCCTTTGTGTCGCTCGGTCGAAGATGCGGCGCTGCTGACCGCTGCGATGGAAGGTAGTAAAGCGCCAGATTTGCGTGGCGCGTCACTAGAAGGGCGCCGCTTTGCCATTATGGAAACGGTCATGATGGAAGACCAGCGGGACGCGCCAAAAGGGGCATTCTTGCGGGCCGTCGAAAAGCTAAAAGAAGCCGGAGCGGTCATCGAAACCATCAAGGTGCCCGCGGCGCAGCAGGCTTTGGATGTTTCGGGCCAGCTCATGACATCCGAGGCCTATGGCCTGTGGCGTGACGTTATCGAAGCGGCTCCTGAAAAAATGTATTCGGAAATCTTGCGCCGTTTCCGATTGGGAACGGAATATTCGGGCCCTGATTATGTGGCTGCATGGGCCAAGCTGGAGGCGGCGCGGGTGGCTTATGATCAGGCAACGGCCCGCTATGACGCGGTACTGGCCCCAACGGCACCGATCCTGCCACCGAATTTGGAGCGGCTGAATTCAGACCCTGAATATTATGTGACGGAAAACCTGCTGGCGTTGCGCAATACGCGGCTGGGAAATCTGCTGGGTCTGTGCAGTTTAAGCCTACCAACAGACACGCCTAGCTGTGGTTTAATGATCCTTGCCGCACCTGATCAGGACAGTGCGGTACTGCGTTTGGGCGAGGCAGCTGCGGCGGCACTTCGTTAACGGCGAAAATGCCACAAGCGGCGCATTTCCATCGGATTTTTCCTAGACGACAGGCGGCGAATTAAGCTACCTTGGGACAAACGGGGCGATAACGATCCCGATCCGAGGCAGTTTTGATGAATTTTCCTGAGCGGTTTTCGAACCTTCCTGCTCATGCGTGGCCCCGTTTGCGTGCTCTTTTAGACGTGCACGAGGGGGGGGGTCCGCTGATCCAGATGACCATAGGCGAGCCGAAACATGTGTTTCCGGCTTGGGTAACCGACGTGATCGTCGAGAATGCGGCGGGGTTTAACCGCTATCCACCAAACGACGGCAGTCCGACCCTAAAGGCGGCAATCGCTGGCTGGGTTAATCGCCGCTACGGCGTTCCGGTAGATGCCGAAACGCAGGTTATGGCGCTGAACGGTACGCGTGAGGGTTTGTATAACGCGGTGATCGCGCTGTGCCCTGAAACCAAGAATGGCCAAAAGCCTGCGATCCTGATGCCGAACCCGTTTTATCAGGTCTATATGATCGGGGCGATTTCTGGCGCGTGTGACCCTGTGATG
The DNA here is from genome assembly GCF_000622405.1 of Sulfitobacter donghicola DSW-25 = KCTC 12864 = JCM 14565. NCBI lineage: Bacteria > Pseudomonadati > Pseudomonadota > Alphaproteobacteria > Rhodobacterales > Roseobacteraceae > Sulfitobacter > Sulfitobacter donghicola. The sequence continues at coordinate 1,189,794 of NZ_JASF01000005.1, read as the reverse complement.
GTGAACGCCACCGTCGAGACGGGGCATTTGCCTGATTTCCATGCGGTTGATGCGGCCACGTTGGATCGCACTGTTGCGGTTTATGTTTGCTCTCCTGCAAACCCTCAAGGCGCAGTTGCAACGCGCAGCTATTGGGAAAACCTAATTCGTCTGGCTGAACAGCACGATTTCCTGATTTTCGCGGATGAGTGCTATTCAGAGGTTTATCGGAACGAGCCGCCAGTGGGTGCCTTGCAGGTCGCGTATGAAATGGGCGTTGATCTGAACCGTGTTGCGATTTTCCACAGCCTCAGCAAACGATCCAATCTTCCTGGTCTCAGATCGGGGTTTGTGGCTTCAGGGGCCAAGTCGATCAGCGAGATCAAGCAGCTGCGCAATTATTCTGGTGCGCCTCTGCCGCTTCCACTTCAGGAGGCTGCGGCAGCGGTCTGGAACGACGAAGATCACGTTGTAGAGAACCGCGCACTATACGCGGAAAAATTCGACATCGCAGATCGCATCTTTGGAAATGTTCCGGGCTATGTAAGCCCTGAGGCAGGTTTCTTTTTGTGGCTTCCTGTCGAAGATGATGAAGAAGCAGCCGTAAAGCTGTGGCGCGAAACAGGCGTAAAGGTTTTGCCCGGCGGCTACCTAGCGCAAGACGTTCCGGGCGTCGAAAACCCCGGCAAGAAATATATAAGAGCGGCCCTCGTGGCCCCAAAAGAAGAGACAGAGCGGGGGCTGCAAGCCATCCGTGACTGTCTTTATGCGGTTTAAGAGGGACGAGTTATGGCATTTCAAACACGCGGGCGCGAGCCACTACTAGACAGCACAACAGCTGAAGCGATTGAAAAACGTGGCAAGGAATTGCTGGGCATCGGTTTGGTGGTGCTGGGTGTCATGGCTGCAATGATGATCGGCAGCTATACGCCAGATGATCCAAACTGGATGCTTGCCACGGATGCACCAGCGCAAAACTGGCTGGGGCGCATGGGCGCTTCTCTTGCCGCGCCGCTGTTTATGATTGTTGGTTGGGGGGCATGGGGCCTTGCTTTGGTTTTGCTGGTTTGGGGGCTTCGTTTTGCATTCCACCGCGGCCAAGAACGCGCCATGGGGCGTGTGATTTTTGCTCCGATCGCTTTGGCATTTGGGTCTATCTATGCGGCAACCCTGACACCGGGCGCCGAGTGGGTGCAAACGCATAATTTTGGTTTGGGTGGCCTGTTTGGTGACACGATCATGGGTGTAATCCTGACGATTTTGCCGATTGGGTCGACCTTTGCGATCAAATTGATGTCCCTTCTTATGGGGGCGGGTATCCTCGTGTTTGGCGCTTTTGTTTTGGGTTTCACCCGTGCGGAACTTTCCCGTTTTGGCCGCTTTTTGCTGGTCGGAACCATTATGGTTTACGCAACATTGATGAATATTCTGGGCCGCAGCGCTGCTGGTGCGGTGGGCGCTGCACAGGGCCTTCAGGTTAAACAAGCCGAACGTCGCGAACAGCGTCGTGCCGAATATGAACAGGCTGCAGCCTATGCTGCCGAGCAAGCCCAAGCCGAGGCACAGGTTCAAGCGACTGCACCTGTCGCTGCCCGCGCACCAATGATTATTTCCAGCAAACGGGCGCCTGAGCCGGTTGTCGAAGATGTCATGGAATACGAAACCCAACCAGAAATGACGCAGGAAGCCAAAACCGGTTTGCTTGCCCGCATGCCTGGCCTGATCAAACGGCCTGACGTTATGCCAGAACCGGAATTGGTAGAGCCGCAAAACGATGTCGTTTTGGAAGAAGCGCCTGATGACGAACGGATCAAATCAAAGATTTCAGACGTTATCAAAAACAGAGTTCGGACAACGAACGCTGTTCATGTTCCTGCAACGGCGCCTTTGACCCGTGGCCGCGGCCGTGGTCCTGACCCGCTTTTGTTGAACACCTCACGCGCTGAACCACCGCTAACTGCGCGTGCTGCTCCTGCGCCTATGCCAGCCGAGCCTCCGTTGACCGCGCGTGCGATCCCAACGGCGCCTGCTGCCCCAGTTTATGCCGATGCCGCACCCAGTGAGAGCTATGATGCGGTTACAGAAAGCTTTGAAGCGGATGAAGTGAACATCTTTGTTGAACCTGCGGTCGTCGAAGAGGCTCTTCCTGTTGAACCGACACCTGCTCCGGTAGCAGCGCCCGTGGCGGCCCCTCAAATTCCTGTGGCAGAGCCAAAGCGTGTTGTCATGCCCATGACGCGTAAACCTGTGCCACAAAGCAAACAGGCCAAGGCCGAAGCGCAACCCGCATTGTCTTTCGACGACAGCCATCCGGGTTTCGAACTGCCGCCACTAAGCCTTTTGGAATCGCCCGAAGATAGCCCGCGGTTGCACCTGAGCGATGAAGCATTGGAAGAAAACGCCCGCATGCTGGAGACTGTTCTGGATGATTATGGCGTAAAAGGTGAGATCGTCGCCGTTCGTCCTGGTCCGGTTGTTACCATGTATGAATTAGAGCCAGCCCCTGGTTTGAAAGCCAGCCGTGTGATCGGTTTGGCCGATGATATCGCACGCTCAATGGCAGCGCTGTCTGCGCGTGTATCCACCGTGCCGGGGCGCTCGGTCATCGGGATCGAACTGCCGAATGAAAACCGTGAAAAAGTTGTGCTGCGCGAAATTCTTAGCAGCCGTGATTTTGGCGACGGGAACCAGAACCTACCGCTCGCGTTGGGTAAAGACATTGGTGGCGAGCCCGTTGTGGCCAACCTTGCCAAGATGCCTCACCTGTTGATTGCGGGTACGACTGGTTCCGGTAAATCTGTGGCGATTAACACGATGATCCTGTCTTTGCTGTACAAGCTCAGCCCAGAAGATTGCCGCATGATTATGATCGACCCCAAGATGCTGGAACTCAGCGTCTATGACGGCATCCCACATCTTCTTTCCCCCGTTGTGACAGACCCGAAAAAAGCGCTGGTTGCGTTGAAATGGACTGTTGGCGAGATGGAAGACCGCTATCGCAAAATGTCCAAGATGGGCGTGCGCAACATCGAGGGTTATAATGGCCGCGTGAAAGAAGCCTTGGAAAAAGGCGAGATGTTTAGCCGTACGGTTCAGACTGGGTTTGACGAAGACACGGGCGAGCCGATTTTCGAGACGGAAGAGAACGCACCGGAAAAGCTACCCTACATCGTTGTGATCGTCGATGAAATGGCGGACCTGATGATGGTTGCAGGTAAGGAAATCGAAGCCTGCATTCAGCGTCTGGCACAAATGGCGCGTGCGTCTGGTATTCACCTGATCATGGCAACACAGCGTCCGTCTGTTGATGTTATCACCGGTACGATCAAAGCGAACTTCCCCACACGGATTTCGTTCCAAGTTACCAGCAAGATCGACAGCCGCACCATTTTGGGTGAGATGGGCGCCGAACAGCTGCTGGGTATGGGTGACATGTTGTACATGGCAGGTGGTTCGAAAATCGTACGTTGCCACGGCCCGTTTGTAAGCGATGAAGAGGTTGAAGAGATCGTCAACCACCTCAAGCAATTCGGCGAGCCTGATTATGTTTCTGGCGTGGTCGAAGGGCCAGCGGAAGGCAAAGAAGCGGACATCGATACGGTTCTTGGTCTGAACACTGGTGGCAACACTGATGGTGAAGACGCCTTGTACGATACGGCGGTAAACATCGTTACCAAAGATCGCAAATGCTCGACCTCATATATCCAGCGCAAACTGGCGATCGGCTATAACAAGGCCGCGCGATTGGTCGAGCAGATGGAAGACGAAGGTCTCGTCTCTCCGGCCAACCACGTTGGTAAGCGTGAAATTCTTGTGCCCGAGCACGGCTGATAACGCCCCTCTGGCCCTCGTAGAAAAAGGTCTCCCTGCTCAGAGGGAGGCCTTTTTTGTTTCAGGTTGGCGGGTGACTGCCGATTTATGGGGAAATTGGTCAACCTGTCGGCAAACGGGCCTGTTGATATCGCATATCAATGCATAGCATCCTATGTTGATTGTAATGCAGTATTTTAGAATACAGGAACACAACATGCGATTTCTGAAAACGATTGCGCTAGGCGCGGTATTTGCGGCAGCAGCAACGACGGCGATGGCGGATAAATTGCCTTTGAGCAACATCAGCAGCTACCTCAATGCGATGACGACCGCACAAGGTGAATTTACGCAGATCAACGCCGATGGCACGATCTCAACCGGAACCATTTATATCAAGCGCCCGGGGCGGGTTCGTTTTGAATACAATGCGCCTGATACGGGGCTGGTGATTGCAGGGTCAAACACCGTGGTAATTTACGACACAAAATCGAACCAGCCGCCAGAAAGCTATCCGTTGTCCCGCACGCCTTTGTCTATCATTTTGGCGCGAAACGTGAACCTGAACCAAGCGAAAATGGTCACGGGCCACGCCTATGACGGCACGGCCACAACGGTCACAGCACAAGATCCGGAAAATCCGCAATACGGCAATATTCAGATGAAGTTCACAGGGCCCAGCCCCGAACTACGTCAATGGATTATCAATGACGGTAACGGTAGCCAGACAACTGTTGTTTTGGGCGAGCTGAAAAAAGGGGGCTCGCTGCCAAATAAGTTGTTTGATGTTGGCAGCCCCGGTTCCGCCAACCGATAACCTTGGGTGGCGCGCTATTTCTGGCGCGCCGCTGACCACCACAGCAACACGGTTGCGATCAGGGCGGGCAATGTTTGAACCATCATGATACGGGGCGAGACCGTGATTGCCCCAGCCACGCCAGCAACCATCACAAAAATCAAAAAACACGTAGCGATTTTGCGCTGCCAGATTCTGTCGGTGATCGTCAAAGCCCAGATTAAACCGGCGGCAAGGAACGCGTTGTATGTGCCCTGATTAGCCGCCAGCGCGATCGTTTTGGAAAACAGTTCAGGTGGGAATGTGGAAAAGACCCGCGGCCCTCTTTCTTCCCATGCGAAAATCTCGAAATAGGCGATGTAACAATGAAGCGCGGCAATAACGCCGATAAGGGTACGCGCGGCAGTAAGCATGGGATTATCCTTTGAAAACCAGAGGGGGGAGGCACCGAATAAGGGTGCCTCGCCAAAATTAGCGCAATCTACAGCTGGCAAGCTGCTCTTGATACATGACTGATCGCGCTTCGACCTTGCCTGCAACATCCACCAACCAAGGCTTGCGGTTGTAGGTCGCTTTTCTGAAACCGGTGTGCCCTTCGTGATAGGCGAGGTATTGGTTGCGCGCATCCGTTAGGGCGATCCCGTTTCGGTCACGGCTGATGTTCATATACCAACCCATGAAATCTGACGCGTCTTTGATTTTGTTCCGGCGCGCACCTAGGCGGCCTTCGGCCTTGCGGTATTCGTCCCATGTTGCATCTAGCGCCTGACTATAGCCAAAGGCGCTAGATTGGCGCCCCATGGGGATCACGCCCAAGACGTAGCGAAACGGTGTGCGCGCATCCGAGACAAATTTGCTCTCTTGGTGGATCGTTGCCATCTGAACGTGAACGGGGACACCCCATTTCCGCTCAACAGCTTTGAACGCTCTACGATATTCGGGGCGCTGTTTGAGAATCGTACAGGCGTTATCCAGATTCCGCGGAGGGGAACTGGAAGAACCGCCACAGCTTGCCAGCAGTAGCACGACTATCAATGCGCGAAGGGGTGTTTTCATTACCAATCGCCTCAAGTTTTATTTTTATATTTTGAGCAACCATACCTTAACGGAATCTTGCTTTACAGCAAAATCCTACAGCAACACCGCCAAAAGAAGCGGTAAAGCGCCGACTGAAATCAATGTGGAAACGACGACCAGCCCAGCAACAGCCTGCGAATCGGCGCCATATTTCTCGGCCAGCATATAGGATGTGACGGCGACGGGCGTTGCGATTTGCAAAACGAGCACACCAAAGGCGATATGCCCTAATCCAAAAACAGAGGCACAGAGCCATGCGATACCAGTACACAGTGCCAGCTTTAAGACAGATAGAATAACCGCGCGCCCAACCCCTTTGGGAGATAGGCGTGCAACAGCGACGCCTAATGTGATCAACATCATCGGAATGGCCATTTGCCCAATGAGTTCCAATGTGTTGGTGAGGAAGGCGGGGGTTTCCCATCCTCGCCACAAAAACAATCCACCCAACAACGTCGCCCAAACCAAAGGTTCCCGCAGCACCTTTCCCAAGCTGCCTGCGCCAGCGACCAGCCATATGCCAAAAGTGAACGACCAGACGGCCATGATCGCAAACACAACCACCGCATAGCTTAGCCCTTCCGCTCCAAAGGCGAACATCGCGAGGGGGAGGCCAAGGTTGCCGGTATTGCCAAAAATCATAGGCGCAAGGTAGGTGCGCCGATTGAGGCCGGCCCCCCAAACCAAAGCGGCAGCAGCCAAAGAAACCGCAAAATAAGCGGCGATTGAGGCCAGCGAAAGCGCCGTGAGCGCAGCGGGATCGATTTTCGTTTGCATCAAGGATGTGAAGATGAGGCAAGGAACAGCAAGCATTGTGGCCAACTGAGTGACGAAGTTGATCCGGTATTCAAACCCTAGCTTTACCCAACCAAACCCAACGGCAGCTAATAGGAAAACAGGGGCTACGATCTCTAGAACCATCAGTGTCAAGTTCACAGACTGTTTCCTTTCATAAAGCTGCAATAATTGGACAGAACGCCCTTGTTTCGGATAGGAACCAAGAGTAGGGAACGCACTGCTATGATCCGAACACGCGCAAAATATCACCTAGGGCAGGTTGTCCGCCACAAGAAACACCCATTTAGAGGGGTGATTTTCGATGTGGACCCAGAGTTTGCTAATACCGAAGAATGGTATGAGTCGATTCCCGAAGAAAGCCGCCCGATTAAAGGGCAGCCGTTCTACCATTTGTTGGCTGAAAACGACCAAAGCTATTATGTGGCTTATGTCTCCGAACAAAACCTTGTTGCGGATTATTCGGGCGAACCAGTGGATCATCCGGATATCCACGATCTGTTTGGCCCGTTTGAAAATGGCGCCTACCCGCTGCATTTCCAATTGAACTAAGGGGCGCCGCTAGGCACCCCTTGATCACTTTAGTAGCCCAATGCACATCCGTCTTTGCGCGGATCAGATGCGCCTTCCAAAACACCGCTTTCATGAATTTTGATTGTCTGTGCGCCGCCAATGGCAACGTTGGGGATCGCCACGTTGTGGCCCATGTCGGACAGCTCAGAACGAATTGCATCTGAGTAACCGCGTTCAACATTCAAGGTGCCATTGTCGGAAAATGCACGGGGCGCATCAATCGCCGCCTGTGGGTCCATGCCAAAGTCACAGAGGTTGGAGGCGAATCGCGCATGGCCGCAAGGCTGATAGGCTCCGCCCATCACTCCAAATGGCATTTCTACCTTGCCATTGCGGCGGATCATACCGGGGATAATGGTGTGCATTGGTCGCTTCCCCCCTTTTAGTTCGTTCGGGTGCCCTTGTTCCAAAGTAAAGCCCGCCCCACGGTTTTGCATCAATAGCCCAAATTTGTTTGACGCGATGCCAGACCCGAAACCGTGGAAGATGGAATAGATCAAGGAAACAGACATCCCATCGCCATCAACGACGGTGATATAAATCGTGTCCTTATGAACTGCCTCGGACAATGCAGCAGGGCTTTGCATTGCTTTGTTTGGGTCAATCAGGGCTGCCAGCTGCTGTGCAGTGCTCATGTCCAACATGTATTCGGTGCGGGTGGCGTAATCTGCATCGGTAAGAAAGCGGTTGCGGGCGTCATAGGCCAGTTTCGCGGCTTCGGCCTCAATGTGAATGCGTTGCGCGCCAAGCGGGTCCATGGCGGCGATATCAAACTGCGAGAGGATGTTGAGCATCAGCAACGCGGTGGCACCTTGGCCGTTTGGCGGATGCTCGACAACTTCGATATCTTTGTAGGCTGCGGCGATTGGCGTTGTCTGGGTGCAGGCGACTGCGGCAAAATCTGCTGCTGTGTGTTTGCCACCCATCGCGTTCAGGGCCTCCAACATGTCGTCGGCGACTTCACCGGTATAAAAGGCATCCCTACCATCTTTGGCGATGCGGCGCAGAACCTCGGCCTGACCGGGGGCGCGGAAGATGTCACCAACCTTTGGGGTGCGACCGTTGATCAAGAAGTGATCGCGCGCGACCCCTTGTAGGGTGCTTTGGTCCTGCTCCCAGTCAAAGGCAACACGGGGCGCAACAGGCACGCCGTTTTCAGCATAGTGAATAGAGGGAGCCAGAAGCGCGTCAATGCCGAGCTTTCCAACATTTTCCGAGAGGAAGCAGAAGGCATCAATAGCACCGGGGATGGTTACCGCATGCGCAGAGCGCAGAGGAACTGTTTTTTCACCCCCGTTGCGCAGTTCCGCCGCATCCAACGCAGCCGGCGCGCGCCCAGATCCGTTTAGCGCTCTGACTTCGGTGCTGCCCGCCTCTGACCAAAGTACAAAACAATCCCCACCGATGCCTGTCATCTGGGGTTCGCAAATCCCCAGCAGCACTGCGCCGGCAATAGCCGCGTCCATCGCGTTACCGCCACGCTGCAAAACGTCAACGGCGGCCTTTGCCCCAAGGGGGTGGGAGGTGGCGCACATACCTCCAGTTGCCAAAACGGCGGATCGGCCAGGGAAATGAAAATCCCGCATCAGAAATACCTCGCTCAAACATGTGTTGAGCAAAGCTTAGAGGCTCTGTGAAGGAGAACCAATGTGAATATCTGCTATTTGGGGAGGTTAGTGCTCCGGCATCGCGTACTGGGTGGGGGCAATTAAACGCGACGCCGGAGGAAGCTATATGCAGCTACAAGAACAGGTATGACGGCCAAGCGTGGCGAAAATGTGATGCCTTAGGGGCATGTCTAAGGTATTGACGCGACCATTTCAGGGTGTCGGTGTTTGAGGTTGCAGGCCAACAGGCAAGCGCAGGCTGAGTTGGTTCGTATCCTCTACCCGTTTGTAATCGATTTCCTGTGTAAGCGTGTGGATCATAAACCAGCCAAACCCGCCTTCGGGCATGTCATCCAAGGCAACAGCCAGTTCCGGCTCACGGCAAGCAGGCGCCGTACCGGTTGGCATTGGCACGCCTTGATCGACGATGACCAATAGGAGGCCCTGATCGTCATGAGTGGTTCGAATTTCTATTTCGGTTTCCCCATTGGTCGAGGCCAAAGCATGTTCAACGACATTGTTTAATGCCTCTGCCAGAACAAGCTCCACAGTTGTGGTCTCATCGTTGTTCAAACCAAGGGGTTCCAACCCAGCAAGAGTTTGGGCCAATCCGCTTCGAATAGCATCTTCTTTTCCCGCCAAAGTGACGACGAATGAAAAGGGGAGTGTGTGTTTTGGCACTGCAGGCTCCTTGATCGTAGATTTCTATCCCCGCAACTCGGAAAGAGCGGCGTCAACGGTAGAAAAAACACCAAAGACAGAATCCATGCGTGTGAGCTTGAACACCTTATCGACAGCAGGGGTCAGGCCCGCCAAAATCAGGCGGCGGCCAGGCCCAAGTGATTTCATTGCAGCAACGATGGCCCCTAATCCGCTAGAATCGATGAATTTGACGTGGTTTAGGTCCAGCAAAACGGTGTCTTTACCTGCTTCCGTCAGGTCACGCATGTTGTCCTTGAACGCCGTGGCGACGGGCGCGTCGATACGTGGTTCTTGAACCGTAACGATCTGCAAGTCGGCTTCTGTTGAGCTGGTAAGTTCCATGATATATTCCTGCAAAGATTGTGTACGAGCCTACTTAGCGACAAATGGCTAAGAAGTGGTAAGCACCGCATAGGGAGAACAAACATGCGCAAAGTAGTGATAGCAGGGGCGTCAAGAACGCCGATGGGGGGCTTTCAGGGAGCGTTTGATGGAATGCCTGCATCCCAACTGGGCGGCGCCGCGATACGCGCAGCACTGGGTGATGTAGACCCATCAATCGTAGAAGAAGTTTTAATGGGGTGTGTTTTACCCGCCGGTCAAGGGCAGGCCCCTGCACGGCAGGCTGGCTTTGCAGCGGGATTAGGTGAGGACGTTCCAGCAACCACGCTGAACAAGATGTGCGGTTCTGGCATGAAGGCCGCGATGATTGGATTTGACCAAATTGCGGTTGGCCATACGGATGTCATGGTTGCAGGCGGCATGGAAAGCATGACCAACGCGCCTTATGTTTTGCCCAAAATGCGCGGCGGTGCGCGTTTGGGCCATGCGGCGGTGATCGACCATATGTTCTTGGACGGTCTGGAAGATGCCTATGACAAAGGTCGCTTGATGGGCACGTTCGCTGAAGATTGTGCCGAGACTTTTCAGTTTACGCGCGAACGTCAGGATGAATATGCACTGGCCTCTCTTAGCCGCGCGTTAGAGGCTCAGTCGAGCGGGGCCTTTTCAGAAGAGGTAGCACCGGTTGAAGTGAAAACTCGAAAAGGTGCCATTACCGTAGATGCGGATGAACAGCCTGCAACAGCGCGTCCTGATAAAATCCCTCAACTGAAGCCCGCTTTTCGAGAAGGTGGTACAGTAACGGCGGCGAACTCATCATCTATTTCTGATGGGGCGGCTGCCTTGGTTCTCGCATCCGAAGAGGCAGCAAAGGAAAAGGGGTTACCGATCCGTGCGCGAATTATGGGCCATGCAAGCCATGCGCAGGCCCCTGGTCTGTTCACAACAGCACCGGTTCCCGCCGCGCAAAAATTACTGGATCGCCTTGGCTGGACAAAGGAAGACGTGGATCTATGGGAAGTAAACGAAGCTTTTGCCGTCGTGCCCTTGGCGTTTATGCATGAAATGGGTCTGTCCCATGATGTCGTGAACGTAAATGGGGGGGCATGTGCTTTGGGTCATCCTATCGGGGCGTCTGGCGCACGGATCATGGTCACATTGCTGAACGCGCTTGAAAAACGCGGGTTGAAACGCGGTGTCGCGGCTATTTGCATTGGCGGTGGTGAAGGCACTGCAATCGCAATTGAGCGGGGCTAGGGGAACAGCCAAGAAAGCGAAACAAATCGCGGCCCCCAGTGGCCGCGATTTTTGTTTCTAGCAGTTGAGAGAGAATTGGTTTTCAGAAACGGCATCTGCGGTAGCGTGGAAATTTTGCGCTGATGTGGTGGGGGTACTCATATTTCGATGAGAAATGAACGGATCGTAAAAGCTATAGGCAAAATATTCACGCAGATGAAATAATTCTAGATTTTTTCACGAACCTCTGACAAGAATTTCAAATTCGCCAAATCCACTGGGATTCGGAGGTGTGGGAAATCTAACCTAACAGAGGTTCAATGCGTCACGATCCGCCACAAACATCACACACGCTGGGTGTTGATCTGCGCGCGCTAAGGCGTGCTCGCGGATTTACATTGGCACAGACGGCGCAGGCGCTGGGGCGATCCGTCGGGTGGCTTAGCCAAGTTGAGCGGGACAAATCCGAACCTTCCATTACCGATTTGCGCCTGATGGCAGCGCATTTTGATATTCCCGTATCCATGTTGTTTCGCCATGATGCAGCGCCAGCGGCCGAAGCAGGTTTTATTGTGCGGGCTACCGCGCGCCGCCCCATTGGATCATCAATGGAAGGCTTGGTAGAGGAACTGCTATCCCCCGACCTTAGCGATGATTTCGAGATGGTCCATTCAACCTTTCTGCCCCACAGCCACATCAAAAACTTCGTTCAGCGGCCGACCCAAGAAGTGGGTTACATCATCTCTGGCACGCTTGAGATCGAGATTGACGGCGTTGTGCATTCGCTGGATGCAGGAGATAGTTTTCGCATTCGGGGGGAGGCCTTTCGCTGGGCAAACCGAACCACAGAACCTGTTGTCGCGATCTGGGTCATCGCCCCTCCGGTGTATTAACATGAGCTTTGAAGCATGGAGCATATTCGCCCTGTTTTGGCTGGTGTTTGTCACGACACCTGGCCCGAATGCAGTGAATTGCATCAATAACGGGATGACCTTGGGGTTTAGGCGCTCACTTATTGGGGTGCTGGCGATCCTGACACAGGCGTCCCTATTCCTCTTCCTTTCCGCATTGGGTGTTACAGCATTGATTGCGGCCTCTCCTACGGCGTTCATGGCGGCCAAATTCTTGGGGGCGGCGTTTTTAATCTATCTGGGTATTCGTGGATGGGTGCAGGCAAAGAAACCTGTTCAGGTGACCCCAGTACCTGCGAAATCGGTGTATCTACGGGCCTTGGCTATCGCGGTGATCAACCCCAAAAGCGTAGCGGGGTATTTGGCAGCATTCTCACAGTTCGTGCAGCCTGATGTGCCGATTTGGGATCAAATGGCGGTTATCTTTCCAACGGCGTTATCCCTGACCGCGCTTAGCTACATGGGCTTTACCGCGTTGGGGGCTGGCCTTGGGCGGGCGGCGCTGGGCGCGGTGTTTAACGTCTGGGTGCGGCGCGCGATGGGCGCATGTTTTATCATCTACGGCATCCTGCTGGGCAGTGCCTCTACTCCGGCGAGGGTTGGTTGATGTTGAGCGGATCCTGCCTGTGCGGCGCTATCACTTTCACCGCTGAAAAAGCAGCCCGTGATCCGGCGGCGTGCCACTGTACGCAGTGCCGCAAACAGACGGGGCATCATTGGGCCTCTGTTCAGGTTTTGGACAATGACCTGAAAATAACCGGTGCGCCGCGTTGGTACGCGGCAAGCGAAACAGCAAAGCGGGGCTTTTGCCCTACCTGTGGCTCTTTCCTGTTTTGGAAGGGCAAAGCAGACCCAGACACCGGCGTTTCCTTGGGCGCGCTGGATGGTGCGACGGGGCTGCGTTTGGAAAGACATATCTTCACAGCCGACAAGGGCGATTATTACGACATACCGGACACGATCCGTCAGCAGGAGCAAGAAACATGAGCGATTTTCCAACAACGGCCCGCGTGGTCATCATTGGCGGTGGCGTGGTGGGGACATCCACCTTGTATCACTTGGCAAAAGCAGGCTGGAAAGACTGCGTGCTGCTGGAAAAGAACGAACTAACGGCGGGTTCAACATGGCATGCAGCGGGCAACTGTCCGAACTTCTCCAGCTCTTGGGCGGTGATGAACATGCAGCGGTACGGTCTGGAGATGTACCGCACACTTGGGCAAGACGTCGATTACCCGATGAACTACCACGTCACGGGCAGCTTGCGATTGGCGCATAGCAAAGAGCGCATGCAGGAGTTCGAACGCGTAGCCTCGATGGGGGCGTATCAGGGTCTGGATATGGGCATGCTGACCCCTGCCGAGCTGAAGGAATACAACCCATTCATGGAGGTTCACGACTTGCAAGGTGGCCTGTGGGATCCTCTGGATGGTGATATTGATCCCGCACAGCTGACGCAGGCGCTTGCCAAGGGTGCGCGGGATGCGGGGGGGCGGATCGAACGCTTTTGCCCAATTACCGGCCTTGACCGCGTGGGTGATGAGTGGGTCGTAAAGACCGATAAGGGCGAAATCAAAGCCGAGATTGTCGTGAACTGTGCAGGTTATTATGCGCAGCGCGTGGGCGAGATGTTTAAACCCTTTGGTGGGCGCACTGTGCCGATGGTGGTGATGAGCCATCAGTATTTCCTGACCGGCCAGCTGCCCGAGCTGGAGGCATGGACCAAGGAGAAAGGCCATAAGGTGCCTTTGGTGCGGGACGTGGATATTTCCTATTACCTGCGGCAGGATAAATACGGGCTGAACCTTGGCCCTTATGAGCGCAACTGCAAGGCCCATTGGGTGACCCCCGAGGATCCGATGCCCGAGGATTTCTCGTTCCAGCTTTACCCAGATGATCTAGAGCGGTTGGAGTTTTACATTGAGGACGCCATGGCGCGGGTGCCTTTGTTGGGGCAGGGCGGGGTTGAGCGTAACATCAACGGGCCGATCCCCTATGCGCCTGACGGCTTGCCGATGATTGGCCCGATGCCTGGCGTCAAAAACGCCTTTGAGGGTCACAGCTTTACCTTTGGCATTGCGCAGGGCGGTGGTGCGGGCAAGGTGCTGAGTGAGTGGATCATGCACGGCGAAACCGAGCTGGACATGTGGGCGGCTGACCCGCGCCGCTATACCGATAGTGCGGATCACGATTATTGCCTGTCCAAGGCGCTGGAAACATATGGTTATGAATATGCCATGCACTTCCCACACCACGAATGGCCAGCTGGCCGCGACAAAAAGCTGTCGCCAAACCATGACACGCTGAAGGCCGCAGGTGCCCAGTTTGGCGCCTATAACGGCTGGGAGCGCGCCAACTGGTTCGCCAAAGACGGCGACGACACATCAGAGGAAAGCACCCAGACATGGGATCGCATCGGCCCATGGTCGGCGCGCATCAAAGAGGAAGTCGAAGCGGTGCGCGATCACGCGGGTGTCCTCGATATGCCAGGTTTCTCTCGTTACACGTTGAGCGGTGAAGGCGCTGCCGAATGGCTGCGGGGTCAGATTACGGGCGCCTTGCCAAAGGTTGGTCGTATGAACCTTGGATATTTCGCCGATAGCCGTGGTCGTATTTTGACAGAAATGACAATCATTCGTTGGGGTGAAGATGATTTCTGGCTGATGACGGCTGCGGTTGCCTTGTGGCACGATTTTGAACTGCTCAAAGGGCGCATGCCAGCGGATGGCTCGCTGAGCCTGACGGACATCACGCGCGACTGGTCAACACATATCGTAACGGGCCCTGCCTCGCGCGATATTCTGGCTGGCATGTGTGAGGGCGCAGATCTAAGCGCAACATGGATGTCCATTCAGGATGCTACGGTTGCTGGTAAGCCAGCCAAACTGTTCCGCGTTTCCTTTGCAGGTGAATTGGGTTGGGAAGTGCACACAGGCTTTGACGATAGTCCAGCTGTCTATGACGCTGTGGTGGCCGCAGGGGCAACGCCATTTGGCATGTATGCGCTAAATTCCATGCGGATCGAAAAGGGCTACCGGACGTGGAAGGGTGACCTGTCCACCGATTACTCCATGCTCGAAGCGGGGCTGGATCGCTGGGTCAAATTCGACAAACCGCAGGATTTCCCAGGTAAGGCCGCGTTGATCGCTGAACGTGACGCTGGCGTAAAAAAACGCTTTGTCACGATGATTGTCGAGGCGGGTGATCAGGACGCGCCATATATGTCTACGGTTTATCATGGCGATGACGTTGTGGGTGAAACCACCAGCGGTGACTGGGGGTATCGTATCAATAAATCCGTGGCCCTTGGTACCATCCGCGCTGATCTGGCAGTTGCTGGAACCGAGCTGTCGATCAACATTTTTGGCAAAAGGTACAAAGCAGTTGTTCAAGCAGATGAACCTCTTTGGGATGCTGCAAACGAACGCTTGCGCGCCTGATGGGCTGAACACCGGAATTGGACCAAGGACGCGTGAATGCGGGCCTTGGTCTCCACTGAAAGAATGTGAAAAATGACAGAAGTTACCCTTTTGGATGGCTCGATCGGTCAAGAACTGGTCAAGCGTGGCAGTGGCGCTGCTACGCCGCTTTGGTCAACCAAGGTGATGATGGACGAACCTGAATTGGTGGGTGCTGTCCATGCAGATTATTTTGGTTGCGGCGCAACAATTGCTACAACCAATACCTATGCTGTGCACCGGAATCGGTTAGAGCGTGTTGACCTAGAAGATCAGTTGGCCCCCCTATTGCACACCGCTGTGGATCAGGCTGTTGCGGCACGGGATGCACATGGGAGTGGCCGGATCGCGGGTGCCCTAGGCCCTCTGTTGGCAACCTATCGCCCAGATTTGAAACCAGATGTAGCACTCGCAACCGAGCGGTTTGCAGAGATCATCAATTTGATGGGTGATCGAATTGATTTGGTGCTGGCCGAAACGGTCAGCTCCTTGCAGGAAGCCGAAGGCATTTTCCAAGGATACCAAGCCTCGGGCAGCGGCAAACCCCTTTGGGTTGGGTTTTCCGTTGATGATGATGACGGGACCAAGCTGCGCTCAGGGGAGCCGCTGGATGTCGCCGTTGCGATGATTGCGCATTATCGGCCCGCGGCGGTTTTGCTGAATTGCTCTCTGCCCGAGGCCATTTCAAACGGGCTGCCGATCCTGTCAGACTGCGGCATCCCCTTTGGCGCATTTGCCAACGGGTTCACCAAGATATCAGACGATTTCAAAAAAGATGCGCCAACGGTTGATGCCCTGAGCGCACGAACAGACCTGACGCCTGCACGTTATGCGGATCAGGTGATGGAATGGGTTGGCGCGGGGGCCACGATCGTTGGTGGCTGTTGCGAAGTGGGACCCGATCATATTTCTGAAATTGCCCGCCGTCTGACCGACGCTGGCCATACGATAGTTTAGAAAGGGCCTCTCATGGCTAATGTTCCTTCTCATGCGCGCGTCGTCATTATCGGTGGCGGTGTTATTGGCTGTTCGGTTGCCTATCACCTGTCCAAATTGGGCTGGAAAGATGTTGTGCTGCTTGAACGCAAGCAGCTGACGTCTGGTACGACATGGCATGCTGCTGGTCTGATCGCTCAGTTGCGGGCAACCAAAAACATGACCAAATTGGCAAAATACTCTCAAGAGCTGTACGGTAGCCTAGAGGAAGAGACAGGCGTTGCGACTGGGTTCAAGCGCTGTGGTTCCATCACGGTTGCCCTAACCGAGGAACGCCGCGAAGAGATTTACCGCCAAGCGGCGATGGCACGTGCCTTTGGTGTTGAGGTTGAAGAAATCTCGCCTCAGGAAGTGTTGAAACGCTACGAACACCTGAACATCGATGGTGTCAAAGGTGCGGTTTACCTCGACAAGGACGGGCAGGGTGACCCTGCGAACATCGCGCTGGCCTTGGCCAAAGGCGCACGGCAACGTGGCGCCAAAGTGATCGAGCAAACAGCCGTGACATCGATTGCCAAGGAAGGTCGCCGCGTGACCGGCGTTGACTGGCAGCAAGGAGATGAAACGGGTCACATCAAGGCCGACATGATCGTAAATTGCGGCGGCATGTGGGGCCATGAAGTTGGCAAAATGGCGGGTACCAATGTACCGCTGCACGCTTGCGAACACTTCTATATTGTGACCGAGGCCATTTCGGGGCTGAGCCAACTCCCCGTGCTGCGCGTGCCTGATGAGTGTGCCTATTACAAAGAAGACGCGGGTAAGATGCTGTTGGGCGCATTTGAGCCGAACGCCAAACCTTGGGCGATGGACGGCATTCCAAAAGACTTCGAATTCGATCAACTGCCCGAAGATTTTGACCACTTTGAGCCCATCCTAGAGGCTGCCGTAGAACGTATGCCAATGTTGGCCGAGGCGGGTATCCACACCTTCTTTAACGGACCAGAGAGCTTTACCCCCGATGACGCCTACCACCTAGGCCTTGCGCCCGAGATGGATAACGTCTGGGTCGCTGCTGGTTTCAATTCGATCGGCATCCAGTCGGCTGGTGGCGCTGGAATGGCGTTGAGCCAGTGGATGGATGAAGGTGAAAAACCATTCGATCTGGGTGATGTGGACATCAACCGGATGCAGCCTTTCCAAGGGAACAAAACCTATCTGTTTGAACGCTCCAAGGAAACGCTGGGGCTGCTTTACGCAGATCACTTTCCCTACCGCCAAAAGGCAACAGCGCGTGGCATTCGCCGAACGCCATTCCACAACCACCTGCAAGAGCGCGGCGCGGTGATGGGCGAACTGGCTGGCTGGGAACGTGCAAACTGGTTCGCGCGGGATGGCCAGGAGGCCGAGTATCAATACAGCTGGAAACGCCAAAACTTCTTTGACAACGTGCGCGACGAACATATGGCGGTGCGCCAGAATGTCGGCATGTACGATATGTCATCCTTCGGCAAAATCCGCGTCGAGGGCCGCGATGCCGAGGCCTATTTGAACTATATCGGCGGCGGTGATTACTCGGTCCCCGTCGGTAAAATCGTCTACACCCAGTTCCTGAACCGCCGCGGCGGTATCGAGGCTGACGTGACTGTGACGCGCCTGTCCGAACATGCCTACCTTGTTGTGACACCAGCCGCGACACGGCTGGCTGATGAGACATGGATGCGCCGCAACATCGGTGGTTTTAACGTGGTGATCACGGATGTCACCGCTGGCGAAGGCGTGCTGGCAGTGATGGGGCCAAAATCACGCGAGTTGCTGCAAAAGGTTTCACCTAACGATTTTAGCAACGATGTGAACCCTTTCGGCACCGCGCAGGAGATCGAGATAGGGATGGGGCTGGCCCGTGTTCACCGCGTGACTTACGTGGGTGAACTGGGCTGGGAGGTTTACGTCAGCGCCGATCAGGCAGGTCATGTGTTCGAAACCTTGGCCGAGGCAGGCGCCGATTTGGATATGCGCCTATGTGGTATGCATATGATGGACAGCTGTCGCATCGAAAAAGGCTTCCGCCACTTTGGTCACGATATCACCTCAGAGGATCACGTGCTGGAGGCGGGCCTAGGCTTTGCAGTGAAAACCGCGAAGGCCGACTTCATCGGTCGCCAAGCGGTTTTGGACAAGAAAGAAGCAGGCCTTGATATGCGGATGGTGCAATTCAAGCTGACCGATCCCGAGCCGCTGCTGTATCACAACGAACCCATTCTGCGAGATGGTGAGATTGTCGGCTACTTAACCTCGGGCTCTTATGGCCACCATTTGGGCGGGGCGATCGGCCTTGGCTATGTGCCGTGCAAAGGCGAAGAGCCTGCGGATGTTCTGGCCTCGACCTATGAGATTGACGTGATGGGCACACGGGTTAAGGCCGAAGCCTCGCTGAAGCCGATGTATGATCCGACCTCGGAACGGGTAAAGGTGTAACGGGTACAATCTAATCCTTTTAGACTGATGAAACTTCCCCTACCCCTTTGCGGGGTAGGAGACCAAAAATGCGAAACCCCAATTCGACCACACCAACCACCGATCAGGACACGCCGCAGGGTTTGTTGTTTGCTGGCGGCGCGTATTTATTGTGGGGGTTTCTGCCGCTTTATATGAAATTGCTGAGCCACCTGCCAACGGCAGAAGTGATCGCCCACCGCGTGATCTGGTCGGTTCCGATTGCGGCTGTGGTGTTGATCCTGCTCGGGCGCACCGCCACCCTGCGTGAGGCGTTTCGCAATCCGCGCATGTTGGCGATGGGCTGTGTGACTGCCGCGTTGATCTCTCTGAACTGGGGGATTTATGTCTATGCGATCACGTCGGGCAATGCTTTGGATGCGGCGATTGGGTATTATATCAACCCGTTGTTCAGCGTGTTCTTGGCAGCCGTTCTGCTGGGCGAAAAGCTGAACAAGGCGCAGCTGATTGCGGTGGCTTTTGCAGTCGCCGCGGTGTTGGTTCTGGTTGTTGATGCAGAACAAACCCCGTGGTTGGCCTTTGGTATGATGCTGACATGGGGTTTTTATGCCTTGGCGAAAAAGAGTTTGCCGATTGGCCCTAATCAGGGTTTCTTGATGGAGGTGATCATCCTGCTTCCTGTTGCTCTGGGCTATGCTGTGTTTTTGGCGAGTACCGGTAAAACACATTTCCTAGTGGGGAACGCCATGGACACGTGGCTATTGCTGGGATGTGGTGCAGTTACGGCTATCCCTTTGCTGCTTTATTCAAACGGAGCAAAGCTGTTGCGGCTTTCGACGATCGGGATCATGCAATACATCGCGCCGACGTTGATTTTGCTGAACGCCGTGTTCATTTTCGGAGAGCCGTTTGGCCGTGCCCGCGCGATTGCATTGCCGCTGATCTGGATCGCATTGATCATCTATTCGGCTTCAATGATCCGCCAGATGCGCCGCAACCGCACGAGCTAAAATTCAAGACAACGCTGATTTGTGCTTGAGGAAGGCGGGGTCTTTCATAACCCGTGCATTCATCGCCTCACGCAAGGCGCCGATGGTTTTATAGGGGCGCATAACAACTTCGAAATGCTGCATCAGCCCGTCCTCGTTGAGGGTGATCAGGTCTACGCCTACGCAATCCAAGCCATCGACCTTGCACTGAAACTCCAACGCCCAATCGTTATCAGACCCCATAACGCGGCGGTATTCAAAATCCTGAAAAACGGCACCAACGTGCCCTAACACGGCGCCGACAGCGTCACGCCCGTTCCATGTGGCCCAATATGTAGGGGGCTGGAAGGTGATGTCTTCGGCCATGAGCGATGGAACGTCGTCATGGTTGTCAGCCAAAACATAGTCGTGAAATTTTTGGATTGTTGGGTGCATAATATCTCTCCTCTTCCGAAAAGGATGGCATGCAGTGGGTTGAAAACCCACCCTACACATGGGACTGAGGCCGCTATGGACGCAACGTATTCTCCGCCGCAGGACCCGCTAGAGGTTCTTCACCTCGATCACGAAGTCATTCTGGTGAACAAGCCAGAGGGGCTGCTTTCGGTTCCTGGCCGGGGTGAGCATTTGGCCGATTGCCTGCTGACGCGGGTGCAGGCGGCGTTTCCTGATGCGCTGCTGGTGCATCGGCTGGATCGCGACACATCTGGTGTGATGATCTTTGCAATGACGCCTTATGCGCAGCGCCACCTTGGCCTACAGTTTGAAAAACGGATGACAAAGAAAACCTATGTTGCCCGCGTCTGGGGGGTGCCAAGCGAAAAGGCAGGTACCATTGATTTACCGCTGATCGTGGATTGGGAAAACCGCCCGCGCCAGATGGTCTGTCACGAGCGGGGCAAAAGCGCCCAAACCGATTGGCGCGTGACCAAGGACGAAGGGACCACGGCTAGGGTTCGCCTCACGCCACATACAGGACGCAGCCACCAGCTGCGCGTGCATATGCTGAGCCTTGGGCATCCGATCTTAGGCGATCCGTTTTACGCGGAAGGCGAGGCGCAGGATTTTCCGCGCATGATGCTGCATTCAGAAGAGTTGCGGTTTAAACACCCCGATGGTGGCCAATCGACCAAGATCCGCAGCAAGGCGCCCTTCTAAACGCAAAAAGGGCCACCCGCAGGCAGCCCTTTTCGAAAACCATTGAAGGGATGCTTACTCAGCAGCCCAGCCGGAGACGGCTTTCACTTCGAGGAACTCCTCGAGGCCATACACACCACCTTCGCGGCCGTTGCCAGATTGCTTGTATCCACCAAAAGGGGAGCCTTGGGCAAAGCCCTGACCGTTGGTCTCAACCATGCCCGAGCGAACGCGGCGCGCAACGCGGCGGCGCTTTTCGTCGTCTTCGGTTTGGATATAGTTGGTCAGGCCATATGGCGTGTCATTTGCGATGGCGATCGCTTCTTCTTCGGTTTCGAAAGGGATGATCGACAGAACGGGGCCGAATACTTCTTCCTGCGCGATGCGCATGTCATTTGTGACATCGGCAAAGACAGTTGGTTTCACATAGTAGCCGCGGTTCAATCCGTCCGGACGGCCAAGGCCACCAGCAGTCAAACGCGCTTCGGACATGCCAACTTCGATCAGGCCCTGAATTTTGTTGTACTGAGCCTCGGAAACAACGGGGCCGATCTGCTTGCCTTCTTCGGAAGCGGGGCCAACATGTGTGTTGTTGGCAACTTCGGAAGCCATCTCGACGGCTTCGTCGTAGCGCGATTTATGCACCAGCATACGGGTAGGCGCGTTACAGGATTGGCCAGAGTTGCGGAAGCAACGGATCGCGCCGGATTTTGCGGCCTTTGGATCAGCGTCTTCAAAGATGATGTTCGCGCCTTTGCCGCCTAGCTCTAGCGAGACGCGCTTCAGCGTATCAGCGGCCGCTTTTGAAATGGCGATACCTGCGCGGGTGGAACCGGTAAAGCTCACCATGTCGACCTCTGGGTGCGCAGACAGCTGGCTACCAACGCCAACACCGTCACCATTCACAAGGTTGAACACACCAGCAGGGAAGCCCGCCTCGTGCACAAATTCAGCAAAGAGCAAGCCAGATAGCGGTGCAATCTCGGAAGGCTTAAGAACCACAGTACAGCCGGTTGCCATCGCTGGGATCACCTTCAGGATGATCTGGTTCATTGGCCAGTTCCAAGGGGTGATCAGAGCGCAAACGCCGATGGGTTCAAGCAAGGTTTTTTCTGTCGAGGTGAAGTCACGCTCGAAAGAGAAGTCTTTGAATGCTTTCAGGAAGCCATCGATATGCCAGCTGCCTGCACCAACCTGTTGCTGACGGCTCAGCATGATCGGCGCGCCCATTTCCATGGACATGGCTTGAGCCATTTCTTCCTGACGGGCCTCATAGATTTCGGCCAGTTTCTGGATCAGGGCGGTGCGCTCTTCTTTTGATGTCTGGGACCAGCTGTCGAATGCGGCGCGCGCGGCATTTACGGCGGCGTCTGTATCGGCCTGATCGCCCAACGAGATCACAGCGCACTGTTCTTCGGTGGATGGATCAATGACAGCAAAGTCGTTTGGCGCGGCGGGTGCAACCCATTCGCCGTTGATATAAAAGTTGCGTTTCTCAAGCATGGTGATGCTCCTCATTAGAGATTTGGCGTACTGTGTCACCGAGTTATCCAAGCTGCAAGATAGCTATGGAACTCCTCTCGGGAATGGCTAAAAAAGTCTATGACGTTGACCTAGTGGAGAATGGCCAGATGAGCTTGCGCATAAACGACACAATCCCCGACCTTACAGTAGAAACCGACAAAGGCTCGTTCAGCCTGCATGAATTTGTTGGCGATAGCTGGGCGATCCTGTTTTCGCACCCGAAAGATTTCACACCCGTTTGCACAACCGAATTCGGTGCGGTAGCGCAATTGGCTGATGAATGGGAAAAGCGCGGCACGAAGGTGCTGGGTGTTTCTGTTGATGGTGTTGAAGATCACAAGAAATGGAAGTCTGACATTGAATCAGTCGCTGGCGCGCCTGCCGGTTTCCCGATTGTGGCCGACACGGATTTGGCCCTGTCCAAAGCGTTCGACATGCTGCCAGCCGAAGCCTATCTGCCAGATGGCCGCACACCTGCCGATAGCGCGACAGTTCGCTCTGTATTCATCGTAGGCCCTGATAAGCAGCTAAAGCTGTCCATGACATACCCGATGTCTGTTGGCCGTAACTTTGCCGAAGTTCTGCGTGCTTTGGATGGTCTTCAGACGTCTTCTGGCAATGGTGTTGCAACACCTGCGAACTGGACAGTGGGTGAAGACGTAATCATTCCACCTACGGTTTCTGACGAAGACGCCAAGGCGAAATTCGGCGCATTCAAAACAGTGCTGCCTTACCTGCGTACAACCCAGCTGCCTGATTGATTTCAGCTAGGGTAGAAAAAGAAAGGCTCCGCAATTTGCGGAGCCTTTGATGTTTTTGAGGTGCCTTAATGCTAGTGCAAGACGACGCGGGTACCATTTGGCACACGGTTATACAGATCGATCACATGTTCATTGATCATGCGAACACAGCCGTTTGATACACGTGCTGCCACGGTCTGCGGTTTTGGTGTTCCATGAATACGCAGATAGGTATCGCGGTCACCGCTATACAAATAAAGAGCACGTGCACCTAGAGGGTTTTGGCCGCCCCCTTTCATACCAGCGGCATGTTTTGCATAGATATGTGGTTCGCGACGGATCATCGCCTGCGTTGGCGTCCAGCGTGGCCATTCGGCTTTGCGGCGAATCCGGAAGGTGCCGGATTTATAGCGGCCAGCCCTGCCAATCCCCACGGAATAACGGATGGCTTTCCCGTCTGCCATTGTCCAATAAAGGGCAAATTGGCCTGGGTCTACGTGGATTTCATTCGGGCGAAAGCGGTCTTTGATGTCTACGATACGTGGGCGCAAGTGGTTGGGAACTTGGTAGTTGCTTGTAGCTGCAAATGTTGGGCCAGCGGCGAGTGCTGCAGCGCCTGTGAGTATCAATGAGCGACGGTCAAACAAGGACATGGCAGTGCCTCCAAATTAAATATGATTCTTTAAAACAGAATTAACCATACCGCAAAGTTGCAAAAATTGTGAGTCCGGTTTCCCATACCAAAGACGAAAGAAGCTTCTGATTGTTGCAGAGAACAGAAATTAGGCACTTGGGTTGATTGAATTGTTCGCAAGGGAAGCTGGTTTCAGGAACCGAAGTCAGAACGGATAGCGCCCTTTAGAAAGCCAGTGTTTTTCGCTCTTTTGCGGGCGGATAGACGCGTGAGAGGGGATAACAACTGTAGGAAAGCCTGCAAAATCACCTTGGGTTTCGCCATGGGTCGGCCATGCTTGTGCATGGTGTAAATTGCAGACTGGGCCATGTGTTTTGCTTTGAATGCCGCTGTTTTTGGCGTACGCGGCGTGCTGTTTCCTTCTGCATGTGTCGCAGTGGCATCGTGTACGTAAAGGATTGGGCCATATTGTTTAACTAACCGAAGGCTCTGCGGCTCAAGATTCGAAAAAAGGGCCCCATGTTTCCACAGGGCCCCTTTTTATTCTCTCAAAGAAGGGAGGAAAGATTACTCTTCTTTCGCTTTCTCTTCTTTGATTTCTTCACCAGTTTCCTGATCAACCACTTTCATGGACAGGCGAACCTTGCCGCGATCGTCAAAGCCCAAGAGCTTCACTTTCACTTCCTGACCTTCCTTCAGAACATCTGAAGGGTGGTTCAGGCGGCGGTTTTCGATCTGGGAAACGTGCACCAGACCGTCGCGCTTGCCAAAGAAGTTCACGAATGCGCCGAAGTCTACGATTTTCACAACCGTACCCGTGTAGACCATGCCTTCTTCAGGCTCGGCCACGATGGAGTGGATCATGTCGTAGGCTTTCTTGATCGCTTCGCCGTTCGGGCTGGCGATCTTGATGGTGCCTTCGTCGTTGATGTCGACTTTGGCGCCCGAAACTTCGACGATCTCGCGGATGACTTTACCGCCAGAACCGATCACTTCGCGGATTTTATCCGTTGGGATCTGCATGGTCTCGATGCGTGGCGCGTGCACAGAGAATTCCTGTGCGCCGGTGATGGCTTTGTTCATCTCGCCCAGAATGTGCAGACGACCCGCTTTGGCCTGAGCCAATGCTTTTTCCATGATCTCTGGCGTGATGCCTGCGATCTTGATGTCCATCTGCAAGGAGGTGATGCCCGCTTCGGTACCCGCAACCTTAAAGTCCATGTCGCCCAGGTGGTCTTCGTCACCCAAGATATCGGACAAGATTGCGTATTCGCCGTTGTCTTCAAGGATCAGACCCATCGCAACACCCGCAACAGCGGATTTCAGCGGAACGCCTGCGTCCATCATGGACAAGGAACCACCACAAACGGACGCCATAGAGGACGAGCCGTTGGATTCTGTGATCTCAGACACAACACGGATCGTGTAGGGGAAATCGGTGGCAGCTGGCAGAACGGCCTGAAGGGCGCGCCATGCAAGTTTACCGTGGCCGATTTCACGACGGCCTGGAGGGCCCACGCGACCAACTTCACCAACCGAATAGGGAGGGAAGTTATAGTGCAGCAAGAAGTTGGATTTGAAGTTGCCGTGCAGCGCGTCGATGAACTGTTCGTCGTCGCCGGTGCCCAATGTGGTCACAACCAGACCCTGCGTTTCACCGCGTGTAAACAAGGCAGAACCGTGCGTACGTGGCAGGATGCCTGTTTGGGAAACGATGTCGCGGATTTCGTCAGTCTTACGACCGTCGATACGTACACCGGTTTTCACAACGTCACCGCGCAGGATGGAAGCCTCAAGGCCTTTCATCGCAGAGCTTAGGTTCGCGTCTTCCAGCTGCTCTTCGGTCAGGGCTGCTTTGATCACGTCACGTGCGGCTGCAACTGCGGCTGTACGCTCTTGCTTGTCACCAATTGCAAAGGCGGCGCGCATTTCTGTCTCGCCAGCGGCTGCAACGGCTGCGGACAGATCAGAGTAATCAACAGGCTGGAAGTCAAACGGCTCTTTTGCCGCTGTTTCGGCCAGATCAATGATCAGGTCGATGACAGGCTGGATTTGATCATGGGCGAATTTAACGGCACCCAGCATTTCTTCTTCTGTCAGCTCGTAAGCTTCGGATTCAACCATCATCACGGCGTCTTTGGTACCGGCAACAACCAGATCAAGGCGCTGATCAGGGTTGTTTTTCAGGTCCTGCATGTCGTCGATTTCAGGGTTCAGGATGTAATCGCCACCCTCATAACCAACGCGGCAAGCAGCGATTGGGCCCATGAACGGCGCACCAGAAATGGTCAGCGCAGCAGAGGCGGCGATCATCGCAACCATGTCAGGGTCATTCACCAGATCGTGAGATAGAACCGTACACATCACCAGAACTTCGTTTTTGAAGCCAGGGACGAACAATGGGCGGATTGGACGGTCGATCAAACGGGATGTCAGCGTCTCTTTTTCGGTAGGACGCGCTTCGCGCTTGAAAAAACCACCGGGGATTTTACCCGCAGCATAATATTTCTCGTTGTAATGCACTGTCAGCGGGAAAAAATCCTGACCCGGCTTTTGTGCGCGTGCAAACGTTACGTTCGCCATTACGGAGGTTTCGCCATAGGTGGCGATAACGGAGCCGTCGGCCTGACGGGCGACTTTTCCTGTTTCCAGTGTGAGCGTCTCTTCGCCCCACTGCATAGATTTTTTAACTTCGTTAAACATCATCGTTTCCTGTGTTGGCCCCCAACATCACGGGCGGCCCTTTGCATGGAGGGCGTATTCCCCCCGACCCCGTATTCTTGTTTGGTCGGCGCTGGGGTCCGAGCGCCGGCAAGTCGATGTCGCGCGTGTACAGCAGAATAGAAGCGATGGGAAGAGAGGGGTGTTTTGTCGGGCGTGTTGGTCTGCTTTGCAGTCGTTTCTGATCCAGAGGTGAACCTGTTCTGGGATCATGTAGCGCTATTTAGGCGCCAGTTGACTGCACAGCCTTAGTGTTGGATTGAAGACCTATGAACAAACAAAGCCATATCTTTGAGCGAATACCATTGACGTCTGGGTTGCTGCTAGGCGTATTGCCGTTGCCGATACACGTATTCATCCCGATCCAGTTATCTTATGAGCTTGCTGCGATCACGCTCGTCTTAATTGCAGGCATTTACATTGGATATGCTTTTAAGGATGGCCGCCCTAATACGGTGTTTCTGGAATTTTCTGTCGCTCTCGCATTTGCTGCGACTGCTTGGGTTGGCATGAATGGATATCCATTCATGATCATCGGTGCGCTTGTAGCACATGGATTTTGGGATTTGTTACACCTTAAGCTGATTAAGACGGACGTCCCACGTTGGTATATTCGCTTTTGTGTCATTTGCGATTGGGTAATGGCTGCGAGCCTAACCCTAATTTGGAGCTTCCTACCTTAGCGACAAAGCCGACATTTGAGGCAGGCACAGCACTATGTGCTTAGGGCTCAAAGTAGACCTTCGCGGATAGGTTTTTTATCCGCTCACGTTGTTTCTAAAAACTGATGCGCCTTTCTCAAGGCCTCTACCAGTGATGTTAGAAACCCTTCCGTCGTCACATCAATCAACGCCTTGCCTTCTTCGTCTTGCAGGGTGAACGGCTGGTCCGACAGCTTTTCCAGCTCACGATAGCTTTTGCCGTCGCCGTGTTTCAGAACGTTTGCAGCCAAATAATAGTGGAACACGGTTTGCGCGAGATCGGCGTGGCCCTCTGCCGCCAGCTTGTTCCGCAATTTTACAAAGAACGGGCCGCGGGCGAATTGGTGCTGTTGGCGGGCCTCAAAGGCGGAAACTGTTTCAACCGCGATTGTTTCGATTTCCTGAGCATCCGCATTGGGGTCGTTTGCGACCGCCTCGGCGTTGGCAAGCAATTGTGTAATGTCAGCTGGGGTGCTCATCGTGTTTTCCTTTGGTGACAGCTCCACCGCCATAGAGCGGATATCAAATGACTTCAATGATTTGGATTGCGCCATGGCGAAAGTGGCTGAGTTAACTTTTTGTTAATGCATGGGGCGGTTAGGACCACATTGTTTCTAATTTGATCTTAATTGTTTCCTAGGAAGGCCCGAATTCAACCCCATTGTTCAGTGATTGCTAACAATAGAACAGTTGAGGAATTCGCACATGGCCACGGTTGGCTATTATTCAATGTCTCACGGACAAGGTCTGGCGAGCCAGGTTGATGAGATTACAAACAACGGCGATACAGCCGTTAATGTAACTGTGCCTAACGCCGCTCAGTTGGCTTCGCTTGACTCCCTATATGTTGTGAATCCTAGCAACGGTGGTTTCGGATCTGAATACCTTGCAAACCTCGCCGATATTTCAGCGGCAGTGAACAATGGTCTAAACCTGATCATCTTTGACCGTTATGTCACCAATGCGCAAACGATCCTACCAGGTGGGTCAGGGATATCTTCGCTGCGCAATTTTGCCAGCGGAACAGACGTTAACGTTGCTGCCGGTGCGCCGTCTAGTTTTATCAACGGTCCGAACGGTACGATTACGGACAGTACTTTTGATGGGGGCAACTATTCAAACCATGGATACGTTACCATAGGGTCGCTTCCCCCTGGGGCGGTTCCGCTTTTGACGACTTCGAACCCGAATAACATTGTGGCATTCACCTATCCGGTAGGAGCGGGGAACGTATTTTATTCCACGATGCCGTTGGACTTTTATACAGGCACAAACCACTCTGCTATTACACCAGCAGATATTTTTACCTTGTTTGGGAACACTCAAGAGATCCTTTGTTTTACCCGCGGCGCGTTGATTGAAACCGTTAAGGGGCAATGCGAGGTTGAGCGGCTTAAGGTGGGTGATAAAATCCGCGTCGCCAGTGGTGGTTGCAAAAAAATCCGGTGGATTAGCTCTAGCAAAGTCAACGGCAGAACGCTTGAACGGCAGCCAAAGTTGCGGCCTGTTCGCATATGCGCTGGTGCTTTGGGTAACGGACTGCCCGAGCGGGATTTATTGGTGAGCCGCCAGCACAGGATGTTGGTGCAATCCAAAGTCGCCGAACGCATGTTTGGCACAACAGAGGCGCTGGTGGCGGCGATCCGCCTGACGGCATTACCTGGAATTTACGTGGATGAGCAGATCGAGGATGTGGAGTATTTCCACATCCTCTTTGACCATCATGAGATCATCTGGGCAGAAGGCGCGCCAAGCGAAAGCCTTTTTACAGGGCCAGAGGCGTTGAAATCCATTCCACCAGAAGCACGGATCGAAGTTGAAACGCTGTTCCCCGAACTATGCGCATTGGAGTATCAAGCAGCCCCTGCAGCGCTAATCCCGTCAGGTAAAGCCCAAAAGCAGCTCGTAGCCCGACACCTGAAAAACGCCAAAGCGATTTGCGGTGCGGCCTACGTGCATTAGCAGGCATTAACCCTTGAGGTTGGGGAAGTAATCCTCGCAGACGCCTTCGCGGTAAACATCAGCCGTGCAGCAATGCAATCCGCCACCAAACGCATAAGCGTCGCGCAGATCGACCTCGACGACCTCCATGCCCAGCTTATCCATCTGTTCGGCCTGATAAACTTCGGATTTTTCCACGCAGACCGTTTTCGGATCTAGCACAAGAACGTTCATCGACAGCCATGTAGAAGAATAGCACAGCGGTGGTGGCGAGTTATGCGCAGGGCCGGCGGCATCTACGATTTCCCATCCGTTGTCATTGTACATCTTGCGTTGTTCTTCGGGCAGTCGGCGATGCGGATTGTTAAGGATCAGCCCAGGGCGTAGGGGCGTAAAGGTCGCGTCGATGTGAATCGGATAGGGGTCGCCTGGGAAATTCACGGTATGCACACGGTGATCGGGGAAGTGGCGGCGCAGCCATTCGATCCCTTTGAGGTTCGTTGTGAACCCATGCTGAACAACCAAATCACGGCCAAACCGCAAGACGTCAGCGGCGTCAAACAAGGGCTCTTCTTCGGTTGTCACAAAGAATTTTTTGGCCGCCCATTCCAGCCGTTTTGCTTCGCCGATTTTTTCGGACAAATAGTCGGGATGATAATCCGCATCGGTCAGGCGCGGCTTTGGTGCGCTTTCATGACGAAAGTTCGGGTCTTCGTTGAAATACTGCTGCATCAATGGACGGTAGTTCAGGTATTCAAACCAACGGCAACGATAGGACATCGTAGCTTCCAACATTTCGGACCCAACCGTGAGCAGAACATCACGCGGCGGCATACAACCAAACTGGCTTTCGGTATGAAAATCCGGTGTTGTTGCGGGTAGGGAGTGGTCAATCGGTGTCGGGCGGTCCACGCGAACCCCGCGTTTCTCCAGCATGCTAGCAAAGTTATCCAACAGTTCGTTGGCGCGGTCGATGGTTTCCTGTGGCCGGCGGCCCCACTGGCCCCGCATATCACTGTCTTCGGGAACCTTGGCATCCAGTGCGGGTTCTTCTGGCGGGATGTGGCAATCATCTGCGCGGCCAACGATCACGTGTTTGAGGGGATCCCACTCATTCCAGCTGTTTACGATTGTTTTGGTCATAGGAGCCTCCATTAGATATTCACCTAATCGGTAGACAGAAATCTTGACCTACGCAAAGAAAAAGAGCGGCCATTGCTGACCGCTCTTTTTGACTAATTTTTGTTGGCTTATTTTGCAGCAAGAACCTTTGCCTGCTTTTGCCATTCATCGCGTGTTACACGCCCTTTGAAACCTTCGAGGTTGTTATCAACCCACGCAACTTCGGATGTGGTCCAAGAAGCGATTTGGTCAAAGTGGTAGTAACCAAGAGAATGCAGTAGTTTTTCCATTTTTGGGCCTACGCCGTTGATCAGCTGCAACTCATCAGCAGTTCCGCTGCGCGGAGCGGCTAGACCCTGAGGTTTGCTGGTCGGGCCAGTGTAGACTTCTTCGACAACGGCAGGTTCTGCAACCACAGGCGCGGCGACAGGGGCAATCGGGGCTGCAACCGGCTGAGCATCAGCTTGCGCTTCAAGCTTTGCTTTTTTGATTGTGCAAGTTTCAAGGTCTGCACGCAGGCGCTTGTTCTCATCGCGCATCGCTTCGATTTCACCGCTGGTGGGGCGACCGTAACGCCAGAGCAACCAGCCCAGCAACAACCCTAAAAGGAAGGCAACGAGCATGTAGAGGAATATTTGTGTCAAAAGGTAGGTCATGTTTTTTCCCTGAATATAAGTGTTTGATGGGGCGGGCGCGGATCAGCGCGCCTGCCATTCAAAAGAGATGCGGCGGTTTTGAGCGCGCCCTTCGGGTGTTTCATTGTCGCCAATAGGCTGAGCTTCGCCGTAGCCAACAGCCGTGAGAGCATCGGCTGGTACACCGCGATCAGACATGAATTTTACGATGGCTGTTGCACGCTGTTCGCTCAGGGCTTGGTTGGCTTCATCCGACCCTTGGCTGTCGGTATGACCTCCAACCTCTACACCCAGACCACTATCGGCACAGGCCAAGGCGATCCCTGTAAGGCGTTCCAAAACTTCTACCGAGTTATTGCGGATGTTGGCGGTGCCGCTGGAGAAGTTGATTTGGGCTGTTTCCAGAACCTCACCTGCACGGGCACTACATTGTGCTGCAAATTCCGATGAGCCAGCTGGAACATTGGCCGCCGCAACTGCGGGTTTGTTTTTGCGCAGGTCAGCGATGGTTGCATCTTTGCTTGCGATCACGGCCCCAAAGGCAGCTACCTCTGAGGCGAGGCCTTTGTTGCTCGTCTCAAGGGTTTCGATCTGGGCTGAAAGATCCGCCAGTTTTGATGTGTCTTGCGATTGATCTGCTAGGCGAGCGGTTAGATCGTCCACGGTGCCGTCACGGGTTTTCAGCGCTTCGGACAGTGTTGCTATTTGCCCTTCAGCTTCGGTCTGCATTTCATTCGCTTTTGCCACTTTGGCATCCAGCTCAGAAATCACAGCATCTTTTGCTGTGTTATCCGCGCTCAAGGTCTCTATCTGTGCGAGGGAAGCCGTTTGTGCAGTTGTCGCCTCATCCAGTTTGCCTTCAAGCTCGGTGATGGTGGCGCCACGTGCTGCAAGGTTCGCTGTCTGATCCGCGATCTGGGCGCGTAGCTCGGCACCCGTCTGGGCATCGCTGCTCATGGAAGCTTTTTGCGTTTCCAATTCGGCAGCAAGAGCAGCATTGTTCGCATTCAAATCTGTGACCTGAGTGTTCAGCGCTACAATTGTTGCGTCACGATCTGCCAATTCAGTGGTTGCCGATTCCAGAGCCGTTTGTGCATCCGACAATTCGCCACGCAATGTTGTGCTGTCAGATTGCGTATCATTCAAGCTGGCGCGCAACGCTTCTAGATCAGTAACCGCAGTGTCCCGCTCGTCCGTCAATGCGGCGATAGACGCTTCACCTTGTTCTACTGCTGTGTCGCGAGCCAAGGTCATTGCGGCCAAAGAGGTCGCCAAGGTGTCGCGTTCAGTACTAATCTCAGCAATGCTGTTGTCGCGATCTGCAACATCAGCCTGAAGTGCCGACAGCTGGCTAGAAAGGTCGGATTCAACAGTTGGCGCTGACACGAATGTTTGCCAACCCGCGCGATCCGCCACAGCGCTGCGCAAGGGCATTGCATCCCCATTTGCTGTGCCAGACAGCGTATAGCTATCAGGTGTCACAGAAAGAGTACCCGAAGACAGTTGACCCATCTGCGACAAGCCAAAACCAGCTTCGGAAGTCCACTCCCCATCAGTTGCACCTAGGGTCAAGCCATCAATGACTTCGCCCTGCGTGCCCTCGGCGGCAGCTCCAAGAAGGGCCACGCGGGCATCCTCAGAGGGAACAGTCCCGACCAGCTTGATCCCAGTTGCCGATTTTACAGCCTTCAAGTAACCCGCATTTTTTTGCATGGTCAGGCCGTCGATGGGGCCAAGAGCACCGTAGGTTTGATCAGCGGTGTTCAAATACGCAGCTTCGGTCGTTTCGTCGTTTACGATCCCGCTAAGCGTGACATGGCGACCGTTGACATCGATTTCGATTCCATTGGCGTCAGATTGAGCGAGATTGTCGGTAACGCGTTGTGTGATATCCGCTTCGATGGTCTCTGATTTGAACCAAAGCGCTGAATAAAAAGTGAGCAGCGTGGCGATCGCAACGCCTACAATTAAAATTGGCCTCATGGGGTCCCTCCGGTTGGTCCCCTATTTCCTTGCGAATAAGAGGCGCAGCTCGAAAGGTGAAAAACCCTTAGGATTTGTCATTTTGAAAAGCGTTTCGGAAAGGTGAGACTTCTACCAAAACGAAAAAAACTGCGCCCCAAGCAGAAGGCGCAGTTTTTAAATGTCTGTGTGCCAAGGCGTTCTTGGCGATCCGTAAACAAAAAATTCCCGAAGGAATTCTTATGATTAGCGGCGCAGGCCTAGACGTTTGATCAGGTCTTGGTAACGTGCTTCGTCTTTGGATTTTACATAGTCCAAAAGCTTGCGGCGCGTCGCAACCATTTTCAAAAGACCACGGCGGCCGTGGTTGTCTTTTTTGTGCGTTTTGAAGTGCTCGGTAAGCGTCGCGATGCGCGAGCTAAGAACAGCAACCTGTACTTCTGGGGAACCGGTATCGCCATCTTTGGCACCGAATTCTTTCATTACACGTGCTTTTTCTTCTTTCGTAATCGACATCGGGGTCTCCTTGTCAAAAAGGTTAAAAGGAATGGCGCAGGCCGGGATGTCGTCCAGCTCAGGCCCATGGAGGAATCGCAAACAAGCGTTAGCGATGGGGGCGTATAGGCGGGATTTCCCTGTTTGGCAAAGGAATACTGCGCGCTGGGCTGTATTTCTCTGCCAACGGGTTCTTGTTAGCTGGCGGCAAGCCCCAGATGGGTTGCTGTGCTAAGGGGGATCAACGCGATATCGCTGGGCAATAGATCGTTTCCATTCACCGTCGCAACAACGGCGCCATCCAACATGACAAGGCTCTGGTCTTCATTTTCAGGATCAAAGGTGATCTGAATCTGGGGTTCGTTTTCGGAACCGACGCTATCGTCCCAAATTAGAACAAGGTTGTCTTCCAATGGCGAGAAATCAGTCACTTGGGCGGATTCACCGGAAGCCAGCCAATCCCCGAGAACGATTTCGTCTGCACCGTCTCCGGCCGTCACAATGTCACCTGCGCCGACAAGGATGCTGTCATCGCCACCGCCGCCATTCAGGAAATCGCTATCATCGCCATCATTGCCATTCGCATCACGCATCAAGCCACTTAAAACATCGTCGCCCCAGCCACCAAATAGCGCATCGGATCCAAATCCGCCGATTAAGGTATCGTCGTCCAAACCACCCTGAAGAGTGTCTTCTCCATTTTCACCAGATAAGTGATCATTGCCTGCGGAGCCTTGAAGGGCATCAGAACCGGCACCGCCGTATAATGCGTCTTCGGCGTTATGACCAAACAGGATATCATCCTCGTCACCACCAAAAATCGCATCATTTCCGCCATCGCCATGCAGCGTGTCGTTCCCTGCGTCACCGGACAGAACATCATCGCCAGCGTCACCGTGCAATTCGTCATCGCCATCGCCGCCGACGAGCGTATCCTCGCCCTCAAACCCGCGAATGTTGTCATCTTGGACAGTGCCGCGTGTTTCGCCACCGGATTGCGATCCGTCAATCAAAATCACCGCTTCAGTCGATTCGGGGTCTGGGGGATCAAGTAAAGCGGCGTCGTCACCGCCACGCGGATCATAGTCCGCCTCAAAGTTATCTGCTGGCAAGATAAAGGAAGTAGCATCTTCTGTGGGTTCGGCTGCGTCATCGACCGCATCGACGTTTTCGTCGTCTTCATCCCTAAGAAACTGGGGATCAATAAAGGTGACAGTCCCTACTGCCATCAACCCCATCAATCCAGCTAGCCAAAGCATATCATAACCTTCATCGTTTGTGTTTCTAGAACACGGTGATTAACGCAGAATTACCCCGAATCGTCAAAACAGTAAGGGGAAAAAGGTTAACGACGGATGAGAGTTGCCCAATTTGGGGCCAATCACACCCAATGAACGGGTTGAACGCTATAAGAGAGGTACAAAGGGTGCCGTGGGTGCCCTGCCTTGGTCAGGCCAAGATGAAAAAGCCGATGCCCGCCCGCCCGTAAACGGGAGGCAACCGCAGGCCCATGCCCCCTATGTTCACCATGCACACCCCACGCAGCAATCAGCGTATCGGCCCAAACCGCAGCTTGTTCCAGCGCGGCGGCATTATCTGGGCCTTCGGGATCATCGGCCGCGCGCATGTCGCGCGGATCAGTTGCGCGAATGGCAAAGATGTTTACGGCCCGAAACCCACCAAACCCTAGACGCCGCGCGCGTTGTTCACAGCGCTCGATCGTGGGATCGTTTTGGACTTCGGTCGCGGTTGAGGGGTTGAGCATGACAAAGGCGACCCGCGGCGCGTTCTTATCCCACACGCGGGTCAGACTATAGCGATAGGTTTCACAGTCCGAATAGACGGCAGTAGAAGGGGCGTCACCTTTGGTATGGCTGCGGGTAATCAAGGGGCCGTTTACGCGGGCAGGTTAAAAACGCGCGAGGGATGAAGCTCGCCCGATTTGAAAATGCCAACAGCAACCGCAGTCCCCTCGTGAGAGGCCCAGCATTCGTCGCCGTATTCTACGTCGTTTGCGAAAACCATGCCGGGGTTCCCATTGCGTAGCTTGATTGCGCCATCGCTGCTGGCGGTGACTTGGGGCAATTCCTGCAGCCCCAATTCCAAAGGCCCGATGAATTCATCCAAGGCGGGCGTTGTGGCTAATTCCTCGACCTGATCCAGAGTGATGGCATTGGCCACGTCAAACGGGCCTGACCATGTGCGGCGCAGTTCGCGTACGTGGCCTTTGCAGCCCAGAACCTCGCCAAGATCACGAGCGATCGAACGAACATAGCCGCCTTTGCCACACACCATTTCCAGCGTGACGTGATCCGCGTCAGGACGGTCCATCAAGATCAGGCTTTCGACGAACAACGGTCGCGCCGCAATCTCCATCGTCTCGCCGTCACGGGCACGCTTATAGGCACGTTCACCGTCGATTTTGACGGCAGAAAACTGCGGGGGAACTTGTTCGATGTCACCTACAAACTGGTTCAACGCTTCCTTGATGGCAGCGTCATCAGGGCGGATATCGGTTGTTTCCAATACTTCGCCTTCGGCATCATCAGTGTTTGTAGAAACCCCAAGGCGGACGGTGAATTCGTACGCTTTCAACGCGTCGGTGATAAAGGGCACGGTTTTTGTCGCTTCGCCCAATGCAACGGCCAAAACACCGGTCGCATCTGGGTCTAACGTGCCAGCATGGCCTGCTTTGCGCGCATCAAATGCCCAACGCACCTTGTTGACGACAGCGGTCGACGTAGGGCCTGCGGGTTTGTCGATAATAACCCAGCCAGAGATGTCGCGCCCTTTGCGTTTACGTGCCATGTTTTGTCCTTGGAAAAATGTCGTGTTGGTGGGCCGTTTTGCAGATTGCGTTCACGGGTGCAACGGCTGGCCTAATCTTGGACCGGAATATCTGAAGGTTTCTCGGATGGATCGGCGTTCTCTTCGGGCGCCGGAGGAGGGGTTTCGCCCTCGACAACGGCAATGATAGGGCCAAGCGCGCCAAACCCGATATCGCTTCGCCCGATGTCTGGGGCATGTAATCGCGAGACATTTCCGTCAAAATACAAGGCGTTGCGGATTTTCAGATGATCCCGAAAAACACGGCCGAAGGTATGGAAATTCACAGGGCTGTTGGAAATCACAAAGGTTGCCAGCTCTCCGTCATCACTGGTGCCAACGCCATTTCGAACATACAGCGAGGTCGAGTTTTCAAGGAAACGGGGGTGCAAGGCTCCGTCGATCACCAGCATCGGGCCAGACTGAGTCGCGCTGACGCAATCGGGTTGCTCGGCTTCGTACTGCAAAGTTTCGATCACATCAGCCCGGCGCGGGCGCAAACATAACACGCCATTAGGGAGCAGCCCAAAGTTACCCGGACCTGCGTTGGTAATCAGCCGCTGGGAAGTTTCACCATCTTCGATATACAGCCCAACAGGTGAGCGATCATCGTGATACATTCCTGCATTCGCAGCAAACCCTAGGGAAAACCCTTTGTCCTCAAGCGCGGCATCCAGCGTGCCGAAATACCCATAGGGGCGACCGCTGACTGGTTCATACAGGAATAGCCTGAGCACATCTTGGGTGAGGTCAACGTCACAGATCGCGTATTCAACGCCGTCGAAAACCTCTTCGCGACAGGTCGCCGCCTGCGCGGTCTGTCCAAGCAGTAGCAGCGTCATCGCTGCCAAGGCAGCGCGCCACATCACGTTTCAGGTGCTTCTTCGTCAGGGGCATCCGCATCACGGCGCACGACATCCTGCGCCAGCATCCGGCGCGTTTCGTCCATCTGGTCGAAGGTACGATCAAGTTGAAAGCGCAGCTCGGGCGAGAATTTCAACGTGAGCTTTTTGGCGACCTGACGGCGCAACTCGTATTTGTTGCGCGCAAGGATCTTTAGAACATCGTCCTGACCAATTCCGCCCAAGGGTAGCACATATGCGGTTGCGACCTTCAGGTCATTTGACGTGCGAACCTCACCCACGGTGATGGACATACGGTTGAGGTCGGGATCATGCACATCGCCACGCGCTAAAACATCGCTTAGGGCGCGGCGAATGGTTTCGCCGACACGAAGCTGTCGTTGGGTGGGGCCTGCGCCATCATGAGATTTGTTCTTTGCCATAGTTTCCATCTAAGGGGTCTGAACTTCTTTGCCAAGGACGAGCGTGCAGGATAAACCCCAGTTTAATAGATCAAGCGGAGCACAGCACATGACACAATCAATAGGTATCGCCATCACAGGCGTTTCGGGGCGTATGGGCCAAATGCTGGCGCGTGAGGTCATTGCGCACCCTGAAATGCATCTGGCGGGTGGTATCGAACGCTCTGGCCATGATTGGATCGGGCAGGATCTGGGCGAGGCAATGGGTGGCACGGCAACAGGCGTTATCGTTACGGATAACGCGGCCGAGGGCTTTGCCAATGCAAAAGCCGTTATCGATTTTACCGCGCCGGTGGCCACAATCGCCTTTGCCGCTGCGGCGGCGGAAGCAGGGATTGTTCACGTGATCGGAACCACGGGGATGACAGCCGATGAGATTGCGCAGCTAAAGGCGCCAGCATCCCGTGCTGTCATCGTGCGGGCGGGCAACATGAGCCTCGGCGTGAACTTGCTCACCCTGCTGACGCGCAAGGTGGCGGCTGCGCTGGACGAGGATTTTGACATCGAAATTATCGAATCACATCACAATCAAAAGGTAGACGCGCCATCAGGCACCGCCCTGATGCTGGGCGAAGCTGCGGCCGAAGGGCGCGGTGTTGCCTTGGCCGAGGTGAGCGATTCGGGTCGTGACGGCATTACCGGCGCACGCAAACGCGGCGATATCGGGTTTTCCGCCATTCGCGGTGGCGACATCGTCGGAGAGCATGACGTGATGTTTGCAGGTGCAGGCGAACGTATCGTTCTGCGCCACATCGCTTCGGATCGCTCGTTGTTTGCGCGGGGCGCTCTCAAGGCTGCTCTTTGGGGGCAGGGGCGTGACGCGGGTGAGTATGATATGCTGGATGTTTTAGGTCTGTCCGATTGATCGAGGGCTCGCGGTGGCCTTAAAAATCTACCGCGATTCCCTTTTTCTCCCAATCGCCATAGCGCACAGGTTCTGGGCCATTGCGCCCGCCTAGTTCGGGCGGCAGGTCTACAGCTTGGGCAGCTTTGCGACGCTCTTCGGCTTCGGCAAGGGCCCGTTGAGCGGCTGGAGGCAGCTCTGGTTTCGCCGCGGTTTCTGTATCTGGGGCGTCAACATCGGTCGTATTCGGGTCAGTTGGTTCGTTTGCCATGGGGCGTTCCTTTCTCAACTCACCCTTGATATACAGCGCGCCTTGCCCCAGACAACCGCCAGACCGCCTAGAGAAAGCTCAAATTATGTCAGACACCGGCGTATCCGCCCGTAAATCAGCCGTATTCCTCCTCGATCAGATATTGGGAGAGGGCAAGCTGATGTCAGAACTGCTGGGTGCTGGCGTGTTAGATCGGTTGCCGCCGGATGATCGTGCACGTGCGCAACGCCTTGCGCAGGATACTCTGCGCGGGCTGGAACGGGCTGATCGCATTTTGCAAAAGCACCTCAATAAATACCCGCCCCTGACGGTGCGTAATGCCTTGCGTGTTGGCACGGTTGAGCTGTGCACAGGCGGCGCAGCGCATGGAGTGGTGAACGCGATGGTTTCTGTTGTTGCGGGCGATCGCCACCTGAGTCACCTGAAGGGCCTGACAAACGCTGTGCTGCGCAAGGTCGCCGCTGATGGTCCAGATGCATGGACAGCGCGCCGCGCGCCGCGTTTGCCGAAATGGTTGCGTGGCCCGCTGGTCGAAGCATGGGGTGCCGATGCAATGGCCGCTATTGAAAGCGCGCATTTCAAAGGTGCTCCGCTAGACCTAAGCGCAAAAGGCGACGCCGCTGAATTGGCCGAGCGGCTTGAGGCGACGCTGCTGCCGACTGGATCGGTGCGTGTGTATGGCGGTGGTCAGGTTTCGGCGATGGAAGGGTTTGCCGAGGGCGACTGGTGGGTGCAAGACGCCGCCGCCGCCTTGCCCGCAAAAATTCTAAACGCCCAAGAGGGTGAACTGGTGCTGGACCTTTGCGCCGCACCAGGTGGCAAAACCATGCAGTTGGCGACCACTGGCGCCGAAGTGCGCGCGGTGGACGATAACCACTCCCGAATGCAGCGGGTAAAGGAAAACCTGACCCGTACAGGGCTAAAGGCCCGCACCTTTATCAAAGACGCCCGCCAGTTTCAGGGCGAGTTTGATGCGATCCTTTTGGACGCCCCATGCTCGGCGACTGGCACAATCCGCCGCCACCCCGATCTGCCACACGCCAAAGACGGTTCCGAATTCGGTGAATTGATCGCGCTGCAAGAAGAGTTGCTGGATCACGCGTGGTCTATCCTGAAACCGGGTGGGCGGATGGTGTTTTGTACCTGCAGCCTGTTGCCTGATGAGGGAGAAGTGCAGATCGACGAAGCACTGGAACGCCACGGTGATATGACCGTCGATCGAGATGCCTTAGACCTACCAGGTATTGATCCGGCATGGATTTCATCTGAAGGCGGTTTGCGCCTGCGCCCTGACTTCTGGGCAGAACAAGGCGGCATGGACGGGTTCTATATCGTTTGCCTTCGTAAACAGGCCTAAACGGTAGCCACTGCTGGCGGGGTTGGGATGCTAAGGTATGTTTCCTTGGGGATAAGCACCAATCCCTTCAAATCCAATGTCTGCGCGATGTCGCTAGGCAATTCGTTTATCGCCTCTTGAACCGCATCAAAAACGATCTGGGGATTTAGGTTGGCATTTGTAATATAGGGCAACCCCGGAGTTGGGGCGGTATGTTCTATCACCCGAAGATGTTCCGAAAAGCTCTCATAACGCTGGATGAGCCGCCATGTCTGGGCGTCCAATGATGCGATGTCTGCCTCCCCTTCGGCCACCATTTGGGCCGAACGCAGATGGCCCCCACTGGCGATGCGGTTTTTGAACCAAAAACCATAGGGTTGAAGATGGGTATAGATCGCAGCGTATCCTGATTGCGAATGGTTCATGTTGAATGCGAATCTTGCGTTCTGATAATCATGTAAATCTGCTCTGGGATCATCTTGTCTGATTACAATGGCGCTATTGTAATACCCTGCCGGACAGCCTTCTAACCCGTAGTCAGGTGTGCCAACTAGTTGAACGGTATCCTTCAGCTTGGTCCGAAAGGGCATGCCGCAGGTTTGGCTGAAAACCATATCTGGATCTTTCCAAACTGCGAACTCACCCGCAGTTTGGGCCAGCGTAGCAGGCGCATTTATCCCGCGTTTGAAAAGGTTTGCACGAATTGTCTGCCAATACAGGTTGTTGGCGGTTTCCAACTCAGGGCGGGAATACATCATCATTGAAGCTATCATGAGATGAGGCTGTAACTTTCATCGGGGTAGGGCAAGATCGAATTTCGCACTTAGGCTCAGGCGGCAGACCGCCGAAAGAAATAGCCGCGCAATAATCCGCCGGAAAGTCGGTGACACCTCCAGTCGGTCAGGTTAAGCTGCACAAAACGCCAGCAGAGCGTATAGGCAGAGCATATGACCCAAGTTTCCCAGTTTAACGCGTATCGCACGCGTTTCTTGAACAAATGGCACGCCCGTGCGGCCGCACGCGCGCGTGGGCAGGCCAATGGCTTTGTCTCGTCCCCCGAACCGCGCACAATCGGGTCTTTTGCGCGTGGGCGCCAGCTTGCCGCTGGGAATTATTTGTTTGCGGGCAATTTGATCTCGGCGCCCGATACGTCCCCTTGGCAGTTGGAAGCACCAGATGCGGCATTTTCAGAGGCGTTGCACGGGTTTGCGTGGTTGGACGATTTGGCGGCAGTTGGCGATATGGCGTCACGCCATGCAGCGCAGAAATGGCTGTGGCAATGGATTGACCAATTTGGCAATGGTCGCGGACCAGGTTGGACACCTGACCTAACGGGGCGTCGTCTAATTCGGTGGATTAACCACGCCCTTTTCGTTCTGAATGGCGTGGGCGAGAATGCCCCCGACAGCAAAGCGTTTTATCGTTCTTTAACGCAGCAAACGCAGTTTCTATCCAAACGCTGGCATGCCGCCGCACCGGGGCTGGCGCGGTTCGAGGCCCTCACGGGGCTGATCTATGCTGGGCTTTCCTTGGAGGGGCTGGAAGGCCTTGCCGATCCCGCGATCAAAGCGCTGTCAAAGGAATGCGAAGCCCAGATCGACGAGCAAGGCGGGCTGCCAACACGAAACCCCGAAGAGCTGCTGGACGTCTTTACGTTGCTAACATGGGCAGCAGCGGCCCTTTCGGACGCGGGGCGCGGCACACCGCAGCCCCACCTTGCGGCGATTGAGCGGATCGCACCCACGCTGCGCACCTTACGCCACTCTGATGGCAGCCTCGCGCGGTTCCATGGTGGCGGACGAGGGGCGGAAGGCTGGCTGGATCATGCGCTCGCCTCATCCGGAGTGCGCACGATGCAACCCGAAGGCCTGTCGATGGGCTATGCCCGCCTTTCAGCGGGGCGCACCAGTATTATTGTCGATGCCAGCCCCCCTCCGGGTGGGGCGGCCTCCGCAAATGCCCATGCCTCTACTTTGGCGTTTGAACTTACCTCTGGTCGGCGCCCGCTGATTGTAAACTGCGGTTCTGGCGCTTCGTTTGGTCTGGATTGGCGGCGCGCTGGGCGGGCAACCCCGTCGCACTCGGCGCTTAGCTTGGGTGGTTATTCGAGCGCGCGATTGGATGTTGCCGACCGGCGAACAGGGGTTGAGGCGCTCATTGATGGGCCAACCCATGTGCCTGTGGAAATCACACCGGTTAGTGACGGAATGAAGTTTCAGGGAGGGCATGACGGCTATGTCCTGACTCATGGTCTGACTCACGCCCGCACATTGGAGCTGACACATGATGGTCGCGCTGTTGCAGGCGAAGATATGCTACTTGCGATGGAAGATGTCGAAAAAAAGCGTTTTGACCGCGCATTGGACAAAACCAAATTAAAAGGGCTGTTGTTCGAGATCCGCTTTCACCTACACCCTGAGGTCGACGCGACATTGGACCTAGGCGGGGCTGCTGTCTCGATGGCGTTAAAGTCTGGTGAGATATGGGTTTTTCGGCACGATGGAACAACGGATCTAAAGGTGGAGGCAGGCGCATATCTGGAAACGACACGCCTGAAACCACGCGCAGCGCAGCAAATTGTCCTGACGGGACGTGCGATAAATCCTGCCACTCGGGTCAGGTGGTCCTTGTCCAAAGCGCAGGAAACTGCGATTGGCGTGCGTGATTTAGAACGGGATGACCCGTTTCTTGAGGACGAATGACCAAAGGAGCCCTGCCATGGCTAATCTTCACCCTGTAAAACGCGCCCTTCTTTCCGTATCTGACAAGACCGGATTGGTCGACTTTGGACGCGCCCTTGCCGCGCGCGGGGTTGAATTGCTATCGACTGGCGGAACAGCCAAGGCCCTGCGCGAAGCGGGGCTGGAAGTGAAAGACGTTTCCGAGGTCACAGGGTTCCCTGAAATGATGGATGGCCGCGTTAAAACGCTTCACCCCGTTGTGCACGGTGGCCTGTTGGCGCTGCGCGATAACGAAAACCATGTGGGCGCGATGCAGGAGCACGGCATTGGCGAGATCGACCTTGTGGTTGTGAACCTTTATCCATTCGAAGAAACCGTTGCCAAAGGCGCGGAATATGACGAAGTGATCGAAAATATCGACATTGGCGGCCCCGCCATGATCCGATCCGCTGCAAAGAACCACGGTTTTGTCAGCGTCATCGTAGATGTCGAAGATTACACGCCCTACCTAGAAGAGCTTGAGGCCAATGATGGCCAGACAACTTATGCTCTGCGCCAACGTTTTGCCCAAACAGCATATGCGCGCACAGCGGCTTATGACACAGCTGTGAGCACGTGGATGGCCGAAGCCGTTGGTGGTACGCCGCGCCGCCGCACGTTCGGCGGCACGCTGACACAGACATTGCGTTACGGTGAAAACCCGCACCAGCAGGCGGCGTTCTACACCGATGGTTCTTCGCGTGCTGGCGTGGCCACCGCACAGCAGCATCAGGGCAAAGAGCTAAGCTATAACAACATCAACGACACAGACGCTGCATTTGAGCTGGTGTCGGAATTTGCGCCAGAAAACGGCCCTGCCGTAGCGATTATCAAACACGCGAACCCCTGTGGCGTAGCAACAGGCGCAACAATGGCCGAGGCCTATAACCGTGCCTTTGATTGCGACCGCACCAGCGCGTTCGGTGGGATTATCGCCCTGAACCAAACGCTGGATGCCGCGACAGCCGAGGCGATCACAGGTATCTTTACCGAGGTCGTAATCGCTCCAGACGCCGATGCCGACGCCATTGCGATCTTTGAGAAAAAGAAAAACCTGCGCTTGTTGACGACTGGCGGTTTGGCCGATCCAACAACCGCCCGTCTGGCGCCGCGTCAGGTTTCTGGTGGCTGGCTGGTTCAGGACCGCGACATTGGCCGCATCAGCATGGATGACCTCAAGGTTGTGACAAAACGTCAACCAACGGATCAAGAGCTAAGCGATATGTTGTTTGCATGGACCGTTGCAAAACACGTGAAATCAAATGCCATCATCTATGTTAAAGACGGGGCAACCGTTGGCGTTGGCGCTGGGCAAATGAGCCGCGTTGACAGCACACGCATCGCCGCGCGCAAGGCAGTTGATATGGCCGAAGCCATGGGCCTGCCAGCGCCGTTGACCAAAGGGTCGGTTGTGGCATCAGATGCGTTCTTCCCCTTTGCTGATGGCCTGATAACAGCAGCCGAAGCAGGCGCAACGGCCTTGATCCAGCCAGGTGGCTCGATGCGTGATGATGAAGTGATCGCGGCGGCGGATGAAGCAGGTTTGGCCATGGTCTTTACGGGCATGCGCCACTTCCGCCACTGATAGGAGTATTAACGCAATGCGGATGATCTTTTGGGCAGGCTTTTGGGCCTTTGTGATCGACCAGATCAGCAAATATGTGGTGATCCACATGATGG
Source organism: Sulfitobacter donghicola DSW-25 = KCTC 12864 = JCM 14565 (assembly GCF_000622405.1). Classification (NCBI taxonomy): domain Bacteria; kingdom Pseudomonadati; phylum Pseudomonadota; class Alphaproteobacteria; order Rhodobacterales; family Roseobacteraceae; genus Sulfitobacter; species Sulfitobacter donghicola. Next base: position 1,145,516 of record NZ_JASF01000005.1, on the reverse strand, counting down.
AGCTTGCCCGCATCCGTAGTATTGACGTTTTGCCCCCCCTTCTAAATTTCCGCTATGGCGAAAACCGCGGGATAAATTTCGGCCTTTTGGCCGATGGATCCGACCTAAGCCGTTGGATTTTGATTTCTTTAGCGATTGCGATTTGCATCGCTATTCTGATCTGGGCGCGCAAAAATGCGCCCAGACCCATCGCCAAGGTAAGCGCGGGTTTGCTGGTTGGTGGTGCTTTGGCAAATGTTGTAGATCGTTTGATCTATGGCTATGTCCTTGATTTTCTTAATATGTCTTGCTGTGGGATTAACAATCCCTTTGTGTTTAACCTTGCTGATGTCTTCATTTTTGCTGGTGCTCTGGGGCTGATTTTTTTCGCAGAAGGTGACGATAAGCCAAGCAAAAACAAGCCGCGTAATTCGAAGGCGAAAAAAGCTGGGTGACAATGTGGCCCCGCCTGCGATATTGAATGGCAACGGTGGTCTGGAGGCCTTTGATGCGTAAACTTGCTATCTTGCTTGTACTACCTGCTTTGATCGCAGGCTGTGCTAACGTGGGCCTTCGCGATTTGAAGAGTACGTCAAAAGGGCCGGATGAGTTCGGCATCAAACCTGTCGCCTCTTTGGAAGAACCAACAAGCTATTCAGAATTACCCGCGCCGACACCTGGTGGGACAAATCGGGTTGATCGTTCTGCCTTGGCTGAGGGTGCTCAGGCGCTAGGTGGGAATTTGGGCGATAGCAACGGACCAATCCCAGCGCGCGACAGTGCTTTGGTGCAGCACGCCAGCCGTTTAGGCGTCAGCCCGAACATCCGTAAGACACTAGCCGAGAGCGATGCCGCCTTCCGCAAGCGTAAGGCGCGGTTCACGCAATATCGTATTGTGCCCGTCGATCGTTACAATCAGGCGTACAAACGTCAGGCGCTAGACGCCCAAGCCGAACAAAACCGCTGGCGTCGTGCTGGCGCACGCACTCCATCCGCGCCTCCAGCGAACTGATATCTTATTACATATCTGTGATAATTCACCACGCGGCTTGAACCCCAGCGTGCATGGCGTACCTATGTTGTACAAAACCGTTCCGCCGACCGAAAAGGAAACCCTTGATGTTGCGATACCTTCATACCGCGTTACTGTCTGCGATCATCTTACCTACCACATTGCTGGCCGAGACCAGCGGGAAGGTCACCGATTTTGAACTTGATAACGGCATGCAGGTCGTTGTGGTCGAAGATCACCGCGCGCCAGTTGTTCAGCATATGCTGTGGTATCGGGCCGGATCAGCGGATGAGCCCAAAGGCACTTCGGGGATCGCGCATTTTCTAGAACACCTTCTGTTCAAAGCGACCGACACGTTAGAAGCGGGTGAACTTTCGGCGACCGTAGCAGCGAACGGCGGCACTGATAACGCGTTTACCAGCTATGATTACACAGCTTATTTCCAACGCATCGCAGCGGATCGGCTGGAACTGATGATGACGATGGAAGCGGATCGGATGAAAAACATCCGCATCACCCAACAAAACATCGAAACCGAACGTGACGTGATTATCGAGGAACGCAACCAGCGCACCGAAAACAGCCCTCAGGCCTTGTTCGGAGAACAGCTGAGCGCGGCGCAATATCTAAACCATCACTATGGTATTCCCATCATCGGCTGGATGCACGAAATGGAAGAATTGAGCCTAGAGGATGCGTTGGATTTTTATGAGCTGAATTATTCTCCCAACAATGCGATCTTGGTGGTGTCAGGTGATGTAACCCCTGAAGAGGTGCGTACCCTTGCTGAAAAGCACTATGGCCCGATCCCTGCCAACCCAGACCTGAAAGAGCGCCGACGCACTGAAGAACCACCCCAGAACGCAGAGCGTCGCGTTTTGTACCGTGATGCCCGTGTCGCGCAGCCCTATGTTTCGCGCAGCTATTTAGTGCCTGAACGCGACAGCGGCGCGCAGGAAACTGCAGCGGCATTGATGATGCTGGCCGAAATTCTAGGGGGTGGCTCAACGTCATTCCTGACTGAAAAGCTGCAGTTTGACGAACAAATCGCAACCTATTCAGCTGCTTGGTATTCAGGCGTTTCGCTAGACGACACAACCTTTCGGATGATCATTGTACCAGCAGCAGGCGTGAGCCTAGAAGAGGGTGAAGCGGCTTTGGATAAAACCATCGCAGCATTTCTGGAAGAAGGCGTTGATCAGGAACAGCTGGACCGGATCAAACTCCAGATACGCGCGGCCGAAATCTATGCCCAAGACAATGTTGATGGCATCGCAAATCGCTATGGGCGTGCGCTTACCTCGGGCCTGACCGTTAAGGACGTACAAGAATGGCCCGAAATTCTGGATGCGGTCACAGCCGAAGATATTATGCAAGCAGCAAGCCTGCTAAAACGTGAGGCCTCTGTCACCGGATGGCTGATGCGCCCAGAAGGAGAGTCCCAATGATCCGTTTTGCAACTGCCGCATTCATCGGTGCTACTGCTGCACTACCTGCCTTTGCCGACGTAGATATTCAGGCTGTGACCTCTGACGGAGGGATAAAGGCGTGGTTGGTGGAAGAGCACTCACTACCGTTCGTCGCTATAGAGATTTCGTTTCTTGGCGGCACTTCGTTGGACGTCGAAGGGAAGCGTGGTGCGATTAATCTGATGACCGGCCTTTTGGAAGAAGGCTCGGGTGATTTGGATGCCCGCGCCTTTGCGCGCGCGGGTGAAGAGCTTGCCACTAGCTTTGGGTTTAGCTCTGGGCCGGATAGTTTGACGGTTTCGGCTCGGTTTTTGACAGAGAATTTTGATGCATCGGTCGCCTTGTTACGGGATGTTCTACAGTCTCCCCGCTTTGATGACGCTGATGTTGAACGGGTACGAGCACAGGTGATTTCCGGTTTGGCATTTGACGAAAAAGACCCAAACGACATCGCGTCGAGGACCTTTGCGCAGATGGCTTACGGCGATCACCCCTATGGCAGCGTCGATGCAGGGACACCTGAATCAGTTGCTGCTCTTACGCGGGACGATCTGTTCGAAGCGCACAAAAACGTGCTGGTCCGTGACCGCGTGTTGGTTGGTGCATCAGGTGATATCACACCAGAACAATTGGGTGCATTGGTTGATACGCTGTTAGAAGGTTTGCCTGAAAGCGGCCCAGCATTACCGCCAAAGGTGGAACCACAGATTAGTGGCGGAACAACTGTGGTGGATTTCGAAACACCGCAGTCGGTCGCGCTATTTGGACAACGTGGGATTGCGGTAGACGATGACGATTATTTTGCAGCGATCATCCTGAACCAAGTGTTGGGCGGGGGGTCTTTTGAAAGTCGCCTGATGAACGAAGTCCGTGAAAAACGCGGCCTGACTTATGGGGTGTATTCATATCTATCTCCGCGTGATCTGGCGAATAGCTACATGGGGTCTGTCAGCTCGGCCAACGATCGTATCGCCGAAGCAATCGAGGTGATCCGAGATCAATGGCGACTGGCGGCGGAGGAAGGCCTGACAGAGGAAGAAGTGCAAGACGCCAAGACATACCTGACGGGATCCTATCCGCTACGGTTTGACGGCAACGGCACTATTGCGGGCATTCTTGTTGGAATGCAGTCAATTGGCCTTGATCCTGAGTATGTAAAAACGCGCAATGCGCGGGTTGATCGTGTGACGACTGAAGAAGTCAAACGTGTCGCCGCTGAACTATTGGATCCTGATGCACTGCATTTTGTGGTTGTGGGGCAACCTGAAGGGTTGGCTTCCGAATAACCGGTTCAGTACTGCATCCCTGTGACGGGGTGCAGTACTGGGTTTTTATTACTCGCCGTAAGGGACCCAGATATTTTTGATCTCGGTTGCTTGGCTGAGGAAGGTTTTGGCGGGCGGCGTGGCCCAATCAATGGCTTTGCCATTCTGCACCCAAGTCCGCTTTAGGTTGCTGGCTGAACCTGCCTCGACAACCTGATCGAGATCGGGATCACCAAAGCTCCAGACTGCATCAATATCCATGTGGCGGGCCATGGCATCGGCGACATCGCCTTGTGGGCCAGTCAGGATATTCACCACACCGGCAGGAACGTCGGATGTTTCCAGAACTTGGCTAAAGTCGGTCGCGGCCAGCGGGAAAGGTTCGGACGCGCTGAGGATCACGCGGTTACCCATTGCAATGGCTGGTGCCATCGCGCCGACCAGCCCTGCCAACGGTGCCGCAGCCGAGCAAAGCGCGCCGATAACACCAACAGGCTCTTTCATCGCCATCGCGACCCCGCGAATGGGTACGCCATGGACCTGACCGTCATATTTGTCGGCCCAAGCCGCATAGGTGAACAAGCTCTGTACAGCGGCTTCAACTTCTTTCGCACCTGTTTTTCCGCCCTGCATTTGGTCCAGACGGTGGGCGAACTCCTCGGCACGGGCAGTCAGGTTTTCGGCGATGAAATACAGAATTTGGGCGCGTAGGTGCCCTGTGGTCTTGCTCCAGCCTTTGGCGGCATGTGCGGCCTCAACCGCGTTGCGTACATCTTTGCGGCTTGCCTGAGGTGCGTGGCCTAACAGGACGCCGTTCTTGGCCCAAACCTGTGCCGAGTAACCGCTGTCAGGTCGCGCTTGTTTGCCACCGATATACAATTTGGCAGTGCGGTCGATCCCATCACTGGGCGCGCCGCTGCCTGTCATCGGTGCAATCGGTTTCACCTGCTTTTGGGGCGCTTTGGATTTCGTATAAGCGCTGAGCCCTTCCCAGCCGCCTTCACGGCCAAAGCCGCTTTCTCTGACGCCGCCAAAGCCTGCGGCGGCATCCATCATGTTAGTGCCATTGATCCAAACGATCCCCGCGACCAGTTTCGGCGCGATATCCAGCGCGAGGTTAACATTCTCACTCCAGATCGTAGCCGCCAGCCCATAGCGGGTGTTGTTCGCGATGCTTACCGCCTCGGCGGGGGTGCGGAAGGTGGAGGACACCAACACAGGGCCAAAGATCTCTTCCTGCATGAGCGTGTCGGCGGGCTGGAGATCGGTGATCAGGGTGGGGGGATAAAAGCTGCCAGTCTCGGGGATCGCGCAATCGGCGACATAGGTCTCACCTGCGGTATTGGCCGAAACAAGCGCCGAAATGGTTTCGTGTTGTTTAGGATCAACGATCGCACCGACATCGATGCTTTTGTCCAGCGGAGAACCAACCCGCAATTTGTCCATCCGCGCCCGCAATTTGGTGTGGAATAAATCGGCGACAGGTTCATGGACCAGCAAACGTGATCCGGCACAGCAGACTTGGCCCTGATTAAACCAAATCGCATCCACCAATCCTTCGACTGCGGAATCGATATCCGCATCGTCGAAAACGATATAGGGCGATTTACCCCCCAGTTCGAGCGTTAGAGCCTTGCCGCTGCCTGCCGTTGCCTCGCGAATGCGCCGCCCCACTGCGGTAGAGCCAGTAAAGGCGACCTTGTCGACATCTGCCGAAACAACCATTTCACCCACCGCACCGTCACCCGTGACGATGTTCACAACGCCCTTTGGCACGCCTGCTTGGCCACAGATGTCAGCAAACAGCATTGCGGTGAGCGAGGTATATTCAGCGGGTTTCAGAACAACCGTGTTGCCCATCGCCAATGCCGGAGCGATCTTCCACGCCAGCATCAAAAGAGGGAAGTTCCACGGGATAACCTGACCGCAAACACCCAGCGCCTGCGCGTCTGGCAATTCGCTTGGCATAAGCTGCGCCATGCCTGCATGAAAATAAAAGTGACGCTGCGCCTGTGGGATATCAATATCACGCGCTTCGCGGATCGGTTTTCCGTTATCAAGGCTTTCCAGCACCGCGAACAGGCGGCTGTGCTTTTGCAGCAGACGTGCGAGAGCGTACAACACTTTTGCCCGTGCTGGGCCACCCGCTGCCTCCCATTTCGGTTGGGCGCGACGGGCGGCTTTTACGGCGGCGTCCACATCTGCTTGGGTGCCCTGCGTGAGCGTGGCCAATACGTCGCCCGTTGCGGGATTGCGGGTTTCAAAGGGCGTGCCAGCGGCGGTCATTTCCCCGTCGATAAAGTGGCCAAACTTGCCACCTTGATCAACAATCCACGCCAAAGCCTCGGCGGCGGATTCAGGTGCGGTACCATAGTCCATGGTCTCGAAAATTTCGGAAACGGTCATGTGTGTGCCTCGTGGCTCAGGATGTTGGGTGGCGATAGCCAGCGGAGTAAGCGCCGCTAACGTGGTGTTCTAACTGGCGCTCAATATCATTTAGCAGCGAGGACGCGCCAAAGCGGAATAGGTCGGGTTGCAACCACCGATCACCCAGCTCTTCCTTGATCAGGGCAAGGTATGTGATTGCATCTTTGGCCTTTGAAATGCCGCCAGCAGGCTTATAGCCGACACGCAAACCGGTGCGGTCATAATAGTCGCGAATGGCGCGGATCATGACCAAGGTAACGGGCAGCGTGGCATTCACGCTTTCCTTTCCTGTTGAGGTCTTGATGAAATCGGCACCCGCCATCATGCACACCAACGAGGCGCGCGCGACATTGCGCAAACTGCCCAGCTCACCAGTCGCAAGGATCGCCTTTACATGGGCTTCGCCGCATGCATCGCGAAAGGCCCGCATCTCATCATACAACGCTTGCCAGTTGCCCTCTAAAACATGTCTACGCGAGATCACGATATCAATCTCGGTGGCACCGGCTGCAACGCTTTGTTCGATTTCGGCGATGCGAAGAGGCAGGGGCGACAGACCAGCAGGAAACCCTGTGGAAACTGCTGCAACGGGAATGCCGCTGCCGCGCAGAGCCTCAACCGCGGGTTCGACCATTTCGTGGTAAACGCAGACAGCCCCCGTTGTAATGGGCTCTACCCCTAATGCTGCCAGCGTTTTGGTCGCTACAGGTTGTTTCGCCTTGGCACAAAGGCGCGCAACCCGCCTAGCTGTGTCATCGCCAGACAAGGTGGTCAGATCAATGCAGGTGATCGCTTTTAATAACCAAGCGGCCTGATACTCTTTTTTGACAGATCGGCGGGCAGGCAAGGACGCGGCACGGCGTTCGATGGCGGATGTATTCGCCTGCGCACTCAACACCCAATTCAAATCCAGCGGGATACCGGCATTTCGGGGCTCGGTTACCTGCGGAAGATGGGCAGTAGCAGCGGAAACGGGCTGAATCGTATCAACAGACATGGGACGGCACCTTTCGGGAAATTCTTGCCTAAACTCGCATGTGACCAAGGCGTGATGCAAGGCGAAGAAGCGCCTGCGCCGTTAGGTCAATCGTTTTCCAATCGTGAGGATTATGGGCTGTGTTTGGAGTTTGTGGCGCAAAGATAAAAATTCACCATGCAACCTAGGGATGAAATTTTGGCCCAGTTTGAAAGTATCCACACGTAACAAGAGTGGGGCAATCCCGCTTGGGCCTAGGTTTTGAAAAATATCCGAATCGTGATTCGTTTTTACTTTGACGAGTGATTCTCTATCAGCCTATATCTGGTGCCATATTCTTCGAAACACCGTCTTTGTGGCTGTTACCGCTATTTCCGGTGTGCATAGCCTAGGGGGCGGAATGAAGAAAGAAACAGCGATTTTCGCCGCGATGTTGGGGGTTGGCGCCACAATGTCGTTAGCAAATGAATACAATGTGAATGGACAGGATCAGTTCATGTTTGAAGGCAGCGAAACCCGTATTTCGCCTGTGTTCCTGCATGCGAGGCCTCCGTTAGACGAAAATCGCTACTACGGTGGTGGCATACAGGTTTGGTCCGCTTTGGGCCTGACACTTCAGGAACAAGCAAAGTGACGCAGCAAAATCCGAAAATTTCATTCACAAGCATTCGCAGCGGTGAAGAATTGGCTGAACAGCCAGAACAGTTGGTCACACAGCCAGAACAGCCAGAGCAATTGGTCACACAGCCAGAACCGGTACCAGAACCTGAACAGGTTGAACCTCAGAAAAAGAGGCAAGTTGTTCATGTTCCCTCACCCGTTTTTGAGCCAGAGCCAGAAGCGCCAGTTTTCGCAGCGACTGGTTTGATGTCTCCTGCCGATCCAAGCTTTCTGAGGCGGAACGCACAGTTGCTAGGTCTGATTGCGTTTTTGTGCTTCACCTTTTTGATGGGGATGTCGACGGCCTATTTGATTTTCAGCGGTGATTTCGCTGAACAACCCATTGCGATGGAGAAAACCACATCATTTGCGTTGAATACACAGGCTGCAGAATTCGGCGCGCAACGCATCATTTCTCTGCAGGGCGGGGATCGCCTTGCGGATATTTCGCTGCACTCTTATGGAACGCCAAACGCCGACCAGCAGCTTTTTGAGGCGACCCAAGACACGTTACAATCACCCGACAAGATCCAAGTAGGCCAGCGGTTAATAATACCCAGCTGACATAAAAATAATAAAAATTGACGTCTCGACGGCGTCGGGTGAGCGGCAGGCCGGACAGAGATGTCCGGCCTGACTGTTTTTAGGGGTGAGTTTGGGGTTTTGATAAGGGATGGTAAGTTTTGAGGCCTTAGGGCAGGAATAAACCAACTGATCATTATGCCTGTTGTTTCCCAAGCCGGAGTATCAAAATGAAATACGCCTTTCCCCCTGCCGGACTGCCGGATCAATCAGAGTCGCCCGAAGGGACGGCCGTTTTCACGGATGCTTACGCGGTTCTTCCCGCTGTCACTCAGCGTGATATTGTCACCAGCTATCTGCCCAATTGGACAGGTATGCGGATGTGGGTGTTGGCGCGCCCTCTTTCAGGTTTTGCTGAAACCTTTAGCCAGTATGCGGTCGAGCTTTCTCCGGGTGGGGGATCGGATGCGCCAGAGATAGACGAAGAGGCGCAATCGGTTGTGTTTGTCGCGTCGGGACAGATTGTTTTGAACATAGACGGCGCGCGCCACGTGCTAGAGGCGGGCGGCTACGCTTACATTCCGCCAGATACGGTTTGGACAATCTGGAACGATGGCAAAACCGCCAGCCAATTCCATTGGATCCGCAAGCGATATATCGGGGCAGAGGGTGTCGATGTACCAGAGGCATTTGTAACCTCCGATCAGGCGGTCGCGCCGACCGAGATGCCCGATTGCGACGGTGTTTGGGCAACAACCCGTTTTGTAGACCCCACTGACCTGCGCCATGATATGCACGTGAACATCGTCACCTTCCAACCAGGTGGGCGCATTCCTTTTGCAGAAACCCATGTGATGGAACACGGGCTGTACGTGCTGCAAGGGTCAGCCGATTATCTATTGAACAAGGATTGGGTGCCTGTGGAAGCAGGTGATTTCATGTGGCTGCGCGCGTTTTGTCCCCAAGCATGTATTGCAACTGGCGACCAGCCATTCCGGTATCTGCTCTACAAAGATGTGAACCGCCATATGCCGCTATAGGCTGTCGGAAAGCATATAAAAACTGCTGGGGATAACCCTGCGCAGCGGGTTTCAGAATCGTGCCTGCCTGTGCTAAGTCTTGCGGCATGGCTCAACCGACCCCCAACATAAGCGCATCACAGCCCGTAATCCGCCAATTGGATGAAACGGCGATCAACCGCATTGCCGCTGGCGAAGTTGTTGAACGTCCGGCCTCGGCGGTGAAAGAGCTGGTAGAAAACGCTATTGATGCAGGGGCGACACGGATCACTATTGAGTACGCCGATGGCGGTAAGACCCTTATCCGCGTGACGGATGACGGTTGCGGCATCTCGGGTGATGATCTCCCTTTGGCGCTGTCGCGTCACGCAACATCCAAGATTGACGGCTCGGACTTGCTCAACATTCATTCCTTCGGATTTCGGGGAGAGGCCTTGCCATCGCTCGGCTCGGTTGGCCGATTGACCATCACCAGCCGTGCCAAAGGGCATGAGGGCGCAGAGATAAATGTGACGGGTGGTAAACATGAAGCGGTCAAACCCGCAGGGCTGAGCGCGGGCACGGTCGTTACGCTCCGCGACCTTTTCTATGCAACGCCAGCGCGGCTCAAATTCCTGCGCACGGATCGTGCCGAGGCACAGGCGATTGGGGATGTGATCAAGCGTTTGGCGATGGCGGAGCCGTTTGTGCGGTTTGTTTTGCGTGACGTATCTGGTGACGGGCCGGGGCGAGACGTGTTTCGCGCCGAGGCCGAACAAGGCGAGATGTTTGAGGCGCTTCATGGCCGTCTACGTCAGGTCTTGGGTAAGGATTTTGCTGAAAACGCCTTGCCGATCGACGCAGAGCGCGAGGGATTTCACCTAACGGGCTTTGCGGCGCTGCCGACCTATTCGCGCGGCAGCGCGGTTGCGCAATATCTGTTTGTGAATGGCCGACCTGTTAAAGACAAAATGCTAATCGGTGCGCTTCGCGGGGCCTATTTCGATTTCCTCAGCCGTGATCGCCATCCTGCTGCCGCCCTATTTGTGGATTGTGACCCCAATTTGGTCGATGTGAACGTTCACCCCGCCAAATCCGAAGTCCGCTTTCGCGATCCTGGTGTCGTGCGGGGGTTGATTGTCTCGGCGCTGCGCCATGCGCTGGCGAATGCAGGTCACCGCGCGTCTAGCACGGTGGCGGATGCGACCTTGGGTGCGATGCGCCCCGAGAATACAGGCGAGGCCCGCGTTTACCAGATGGACCGCCCTTCAACGGGGGCGCGGCACACGTCCTATCAGGCCCAAGCCCCCGAAGGGTTTGCCGAAATGCGCGGCATGTGGGGGCGGGTGGAAACGCCCGTTACAGAACCATCGGTTGAAGCCGAACAGCCCATTGAATATCCACTGGGCACTGCCCGCGGTCAGGTGCATGAAAACTATATTATCGCCCAAACAGCGACGGGTATGGTGATCGTTGATCAGCACGCCGCGCATGAACGTCTGGTCTATGAAAAGCTGAAAAACCAGATGGCGGAAAACGGTGTCGCGTCTCAGGCTTTGCTTATCCCCGATATTATCGAGCTTTCCGCGTCCGAACGTGCTTTGATCCTCAGCGTTGCTGATGAATTGGCAAAATTCGGGCTTGGTCTAGAACCCTTTGGCGGTGACGCTATCGCCGTGCGTGAAACGCCCGCGATCTTGGGTGAGGTCAACGCCGAAGCCATGGTGCGTGACATCATTGATGAGCTGGAGGGCGAGGGTGAAAGCCTGTTGGTGCAGGCCCGTATCGAAGCGATCCTGAGCCGCGTTGCCTGCCATGGGTCGATCCGCTCGGGCCGATGGATGCGCGGTGAAGAGATGAACGCGCTTTTGCGCGAGATGGAGGCAACCCCACATTCGGGTCAGTGTAACCATGGCCGCCCCACTTATGTTGAACTAAAACTCACCGATATTGAACGGCTGTTCGGACGTACATGATCCAGCTAGGCGAAGTGCAGTTTGATCTGAACGATCCCGTTGTTCTGGGGCTGGCCATTGGCATTGGCATCCTTTGTCTGGTGCTGGTTTTACTGTGCCTCGTGCTCCTGCGCCCAACGCGTATCCCTGCGCCGTTGTCGCAGCAGCTTCACCGTCTTGGCAGTGGCCAAGAGCAGTTGCGTGGAAACCTGCAAACCGTGTCTGACACACAAGCGCACGCGCAAACACAACTGATCCAAAGCCTCGAGACACGGCTGGCCACCGTTCAATTGCAGATGCAGCAGCAGCTGGCCCAGATGCAAGAACGCACCAATCAAAGTCTGCATGGATCAGCACAACGGACGACAACCAGCCTGACCCAGCTACAAGAGCGGCTGGCCGTCATTGATAAGGCGCAGAACAACATCACCAAACTGTCGGGGGATGTTTTGTCTTTGCAGGATATCCTGAGCAACAAACAAACGCGCGGCGCGTTTGGTGAAATTCAGCTGAATGACATCGTGTCAAAGGCGCTACCCTCTGACAGTTACACCATGCAAAAAACGCTGAGCAACGGGCGCAGAGCCGATTGCTTGATCCATCTGCCCAACCCTCCAGGGCCGATTGTGATAGACGCCAAATTTCCGCTGGAAGCCTATGAAGCATTGCACCGCGCGCAATCGGATTGGGAGCTGAAATCTGCCGTTGCGAACATGCGGACCAGCGTTCGAAAGCACATTCGTGACATTGCAGAAAAGTACATCTTGGATGGAGAAACAGCCGATGGAGCGCTGATGTTTCTGCCGTCAGAGGCCGTCTATGCAGAGCTTCATGCGAACTTCCCAGAGCTGGTGCGCGAAGGGTTTGATGCGCGGGTGTGGATCGTATCGCCAACGACCTGCATGGCGACCCTGAACACCATGCGCGCCATTCTAAAAGACGCGCGAATGCGCGAACAGGCGGGGGAAATCCGCAAGACATTGCGCCTCTTGCATCGCGACGTTGAGTTGGTGGTGGAGCGCGTGGGTAAACTTGATACGCATTTCCGCCAAGCGCGCGATGATTTGGAAGGGATTGGAACCGCAGCGGAACGTGCTGGCAAACGCGCTGCGCGTTTGGATAACTTTGATTTCGAAGAGGTGACTGGCGAGGACATGCCGCTGCCTATTCACAAGACCAAAGGACCGCCGTCTTGAGCAATGAGTAGGCGCGTACGACTGCCAATTTTTTGTGCAGTTTTTGCTCTGCTTTGGGGTTTTGAAATATCCACCGCAATATTAGCTGATTAACTGAGGTGCACCAAAAGCAGTGGTGCTACCAGAATGGAAATACCAAAGGCAAAGGAAGAACAGCATGACGCAATGGCAAGGCAAACGATATTGGTTGATCGGCGCAAGCGACGGTATAGGCGCAGCTTTGGCCCATCAGCTAAGCCGTGCGGGTGCGGAAGTCGTCCTGTCGGCACGCACGGCCAGTAAGCTGGAAGATGTAGCGAATAATCTGCCAGGCAAATCGCAGTTTGTGCCGCTAGATGTGACCGATACCGCAAGCGTACAAAAAGCAGCGCAAGAAGTGGGTGCTGTCGACGGCGTTATTTACCTTGCTGGTGTCTATTACCCCTTTAGCGCCAAAAATTGGAACGCCGAGCAAGGTGAAGCTATGGCTGATGTCAATTTCACCGGTTTGATGCGTGTGATGGGGCAGGTTGTGCCATCAATGACAGACCGTGATGAGGGGCATATCGTTATCACCTCAAGCCTAGCGGCCTACCGTGGTTTGCGAAAATCAGTCGGTTATGCGGCATCAAAGGCGGCGACGTTGTCTTTGGCAGAAAGCATGTATGCTGATCTGCGCAGCACTGGCGTTAAGGTTCAGGTTGTTAACCCTGGCTTTGTCAAAACGCAGATGACTGAACAAAACAGCTTTTGGATGCCGCAACAGATGGAACCAGAAGACGCGGCGCGCGAAATCTTTGAGCACATGAACACGGATAAGTTCAAAAAGAGCTTTCCGTTTGGGTTGTCGTCCTTGGTTCGGGCATGTCAGTTTTTGCCAGATTGGGTGTATTACCGCCTGCTGGGGTGAAAAAGATGGTCATTTGACCCAACGGTGCCGCCCCTCGGGGCGGCATTTGATGTTTTAGGGGGCACCTGCCGAAAGGTGGCAGTTCGCAATAGAACGCGCGCCTATAGCATCCCTTTGGCGCGCATGGTTTTGACGCTGGCGCGTTCTTCCATCCTGTTCATAAATGCAGTGATGATCGGGAAATCATCAAGGTTCACGCCATCGCCGCTGAGCCAACTGCAAACGATAAACAGGTAAGCATCAGCGATAGAAAATTCCGCGCCACAGACGTAGTCACCTTTTAGGCATTCAGATTCAACATAGGCGGCGCAGGCAGCCATGGTTTCGGGGACTTTAGCGGTCATGTCAGCAAAGCTGGCCTCATTATCCGCCCAGCGGCTTCCCCGCATTTTATGGGCATGGGCGACGTGCATGGTCGAGGCAAGATAATACATGACGCTTCGCATATGGGCTGCGGTTTCAGGCGCCTGTGGAACCAGTTTTGCCGTCGTTGATTTGGCAGCGATATAGTCTAGCAAGGCTCCCGTTTCGGTCAAAACCTCTCCGGTTTTCAGGACAAGGGCAGGAACACGGCCTTTGGGGTTTATTGCCAAATATTCGGGTTGTGATTGACCCGCACTAGCAAAATCAATGCGCGTAAGATCATGTTCGATACCAGCCTCAAGCAAGGCTATCGCGGGTGCGATTGAGATGGTGCCGTTTGCATAGAATAAATTCACATTAAGGCCTTTCTAGATGTTCGTTTTGGACAGGTTGCGTGACGGTGTATCCAGATGCGGTGTGGCATTGAATAGAACCGGTGACAGGTGCCCGCCAATCGGGTGCAGTTGATGCATCGAAGTGTGAAAGATCGCGATCGCCGTTCGTGCTGTGGCTTCGATGCTGAGCTCCATCTGCTGCCCGATGACATGCGCAATCAACCCGCCAGACGTCACGACCAGCGCTGGGCCGGTATCGGCTGCGATCTCTTTCAAAGCATCGCGGATGCGGGATTGAAACTGGTCATACGTTTCTGGTGCGCCTTCCAATTTGTCATCTCTCCAGTGTTTTAGAACCTGTGGGAGGTGATCGATGAATTGGGGCTGTTCGGTGGGAAATGGAATGCCATGTTGTTGTTCCATCAAATTGGCGAGGGTGAAATACTCCAACTCGTTCAATCGGGCGTCGCGGGTAGGGGCAAGGCCAGTTGCCATACCATCGGCAGTTTCGATGTGGCGCTGTAGGGTGCCGGTAAACAGACGGGTGTTATGCGCGCGCGTGTCACGCAGGTGATCGCCTAGCCATTTTGCCTGCTCGTGCCCCAGATCACTTAGGCGGTCATAGCTTGCTTCGTCGGTCGCTGTGGAATTCGCCTGACCGTGACGGATAAGAGTGATGGTAGACATAAGCGCTCCTGTGATTTCCCGTCCTTGATAGGGGAGGTCGTAAAGGGGCGAAAGAGGCGTATCGGAAACTTCGGAGCCATCTCATGGCGGAAATGCGAAGTCTCGTGTCGGGAACAGCCCTTCTGGATCGCAGTTGCGGGATTAGAACGGCTTAAACCGCTTAAGAGGAGTCTCGTTATGACGGATAAGGTTACATTCACGCTTGATGGTAAAACTGTCGAGGCGGAAGCCGGATTGACGATCTGGGAAGTGGCAAATGGGCGTGGGCTAAAGATCCCGCATCTGTGTCACAAGCCTGCTCCGGGGTATCGCCCAGACGGCAATTGCCGCGCCTGTATGGTTGAGATCGAGGGCGAGCGTACCTTGGCGGCGTCCTGTATTCGTGAACCCTCCGAGGGTATGGTTGTTGTCACCAATAACGCGCGCGCCGAAAACGCCCGCAAGATGGTTGTTGAGTTGTTGATGGCCGATCAGCCAGAGAAAGAAATCTCGCACGATAAATCCAGCCACATGTGGGACATGGCCGAGATGAACGGCGTCAGCGAAAGCCGCTTTCCCAAGCTGGAAGAAGGCCGCATTCCCCTGTTGGATGACAGCCACGTCGCGATGAGCGTCAATCTGGATGCCTGTATTTCCTGCGGCCTCTGTGTTCGCGCGTGCCGCGAGGTGCAGGTGAATGATGTAATTGGCATGTCGGGTCGCGGTCACGACAGCTATCCAACGTTTGACATGGCGGACCCGATGGGCACCTCCAGCTGCGTTGCCTGTGGTGAGTGTGTTCAGGCCTGCCCAACTGGTGCGTTAATGCCATCGACTGTGGTTGATGAAAATCAGGTGGGCGATAGCGCGGATTTTGACAAAGAAGTCGAGAGCATCTGCCCCTTCTGTGGTGTTGGTTGCCAAATCTCGCTGAAGATCAAAGACGACAAGGTCAAATACGTTGAGGGCATCAATGGCCCAGCAAACGAAGGGCGCCTCTGCGTCAAAGGGCGTTTCGGCTTTGACTATATCCACCACGACCACCGCCTGAGCAAACCGCTGATCCGCCGCGAAGATGCCCCTGCAAAGGGTCTGAACGTTGATCCGGGTAACTGGCAAGAGTTCTTCCGCGAGGCGACTTGGGATGAGGCGCTGGATTTCGCGGCCAAGGGTTTGAAGGATATCGGCGGCAAAGGTGTTGCGGGCTTTGGCTCGGCTAAATGCACCAACGAAGAGGCTTACCTTTTCCAGAAAATGATCCGCCAAGGGTTCGGCCATAACAACGTCGATCACTGTACACGCCTGTGCCACGCTTCCTCGGTTGCCGCGTTGATGGAGAACGTGGGATCGGGCGCGGTTACAGCCACGTTTAACGAGATTGAAAACTCGGACGTCGCGATCGTCATTGGCTGTAACCCGATCGAAAACCACCCCGTTGCTGCGACCTATTTCAAACAGTTCACCAAACGCGGTGGCAAGTTGATCGTGATGGACCCGCGGGGGCAGGCGCTCAAACGGTTCTCTAGCCACATGTTGCAGTTCCGTCCGGGTACAGATGTTTCGATGCTGAACGCGATCATGCATGTGATCGCCGAAGAGGGGCTGTACGATCAGCAATATATCGAAGCCTACACCGAAAATTGGGACGCTGAGAAAGCGCACCTAAAGGACTTCACCCCAGAAAAAATGGCCGAGGTCTGCGGGATCGATGCCGAAACCCTTCGTGATGTTGCGCGCACATTTGCGGGTGCTCAGTCTGCGATGATTTTCTGGGGCATGGGCGTTAGCCAGCACATTCACGGCACAGACAATGCACGTTGCCTTATCAGCCTTGCATTGATGACGGGCCAAGTTGGCCGTCCGGGTGCTGGTCTGCACCCGCTGCGCGGGCAAAACAACGTTCAAGGTGCCTCTGATGCGGGGCTGATCCCGATGTTCCTGCCTGACTATCAGTCGGTCACCGAAGATGGTGTGCGCTCGGCCTTTACCGATGTTTGGAAATCTGGCGACTTCAGTGCTGAAAAAGGTCTGACCGTTACCGAGATTTTGGATGCGGTCCATGATGGCGATATTAGGGGCATGTATATTTTGGGCGAAAACCCTGCCATGTCCGATCCTGATGTTGAACACGCGCGTGGGGCTTTGGCAAAGCTGGATCATCTGGTGGTGCAGGACATTTTCATCACTGAAACGGCTAACTTTGCGGATGTGATTTTGCCTGCCAGCGCCTTTGCTGAAAAATCGGGTACAGTCACAAACACCAACCGTCAGGTCCAGATGGGCCGCCCCGCTGTTTCGCCCCCTGGTGATGCACGCGAGGATTGGTGGATCGAAGTGGAACTGGCCAAGCGGTTGGGGCTTGATTGGTCATATGCTTCACCTGCAGATGTGTTCGCCGAGATGAAGCTGAACATGAAGTCACTGGACAACATCACGTGGGATCGTTTGGAGGCGCAAAACGCGGTGACCTACCCGTCGCTAACACCCGAAGACCCTGGTCAGGCGATTGTATTTGCCGATGGTTTCCCGCGCGCCGAGGGCCGCGCACGGTTTACGCCAGCCAGCATCGTAGCGCCGGATGATACACCGGACGAAGAATATCCGATGATCCTGACCACAGGCCGTCAGCTAGAGCACTGGCACACAGGCTCCATGACGCGCCGCTCAACAGTATTGGATGCGGTTGAGCCCGAGGCGAACTGTTCGCTGCACCCGTCGACCTTGCGCAAATTGGGCGTCGAGGCTGGCGAGTTGGTTCGCCTGACGACCAAACGCGGCAGCATCGAGGTCATGGCGCGCATGGATCGTGCGGTGTCACCGGATATGGTGTTCCTGCCGTTTGCTTATGTTGAAGCTGCTGCAAACATACTGACAAACCCTGCGGTTGATCCCTATGGCAAGATCCCCGAGTTCAAATTCTCGGCTGTGAAGGTCGAAGCCGCCGCAGCGCCGATTGCGGCTGAATAGAAAAAGAAAATGGTGGGCATGTTCGTGGGAAACCGCGCGGACCTGCCCACCTTTTCTTAGGTTAAATCCACGATATGTCGCCCAAAAATATATATCCCGCGCCATAGATTGTTTTGATCAATTGGGGGTTTTTAGGGTCTTCGCGCAGTTTGGTTCGCAGTCGCGAAATTCGAACATCCATCGCGCGATCAAAGCTTTCTGATGCTGCGCCCCCCAGACTTTCTTGCATTTGTGCGCGGCTGATCAGGCGTTTCGGCGCATCTAAGAATAGGCGTAGCACTTCGCCTTCTGCATGGCTGAACGGGGTTTCCGTTCCGCTGTCGTCTTCCAGAACGTAGCGATCAAAATGCGCGGTCCAGCCATTAAAGGTGGCGGTGTTGCTTGTACGGGTTGCAGGGCGGGCCCCGCGTAGGCGGGCACGGATGCGGGCCACGACTTCGGCCGGATCAAAGGGTTTGCTGATATAATCGTCTGCCCCCAATTCTAACCCTGTAACGCGGTCCTGCACTTGGGCCCGACCAGAGATGATGATGACGACGGCACCTTTCTCTAGGGCCAGTCGATGAACGATGGTCAGACCATCCGTATCGGGCAGCGACAGGTCCACAAGGCATACATCGGGCGTACGCTGGGCCAGCGCTTTTTCAAAGGCGGCTGCGCGGCCAAAGCTTTGGGTTTCAAACCCCGCTTCTTGTAAAACGTCTGACAGAAGCGTTCGAATTTCAGGCTCGTCGTCCAGAATGCTAACCAGCGGCTTTGTCATGAAGAAGTTTCCTGTTGGGGGATGATAAGCATGGACAGATCATCTGAAGTGAATGGTTTCCTGAGAACGGGCGCGTGTTGCTGTGCCTCTAGGAACAGCGGCGCGTCAGAGGGGAGGGACGTCATGAGAACGATTGGGGGGCTGGCGGTGCCTAGCCTTTTTGCCAGATCGATGCCTGTTGCCTCCCCCTCCAGCTGAAGATCAGACAGAATGAGCGTGATGTCAGGCAGATCAGCTAGTAACGCCGCCGCCTCATCCGCCGAAACCGCTTCGATAACCGAATACCCCTGCTCCATCAGCATATCGCGCAGAACAGCGCGTAGATCATCCCGATCTTCAACCAATAACGCCAGACCAGTCGTAGCAGGGACTGGCTCGCGGTAGGGGAGCCATAGCGTGACGCGGGCACCTTCTGCGGTATTGGCAAGTTTTAGATCACCGCCCGCTAGTTTTGTGGTGTCGTAAACCATGGGAAGGCCAAGGCCGGAACCTTCTGCACCTTTAGTGGTGAAAAACGGATCCAGTCCCTGTTTAAGTGCGGTTTCAGAAAAACCAGGGCCTGTGTCCTGAACTTGGAATTCGATTCTCGTATCATGAACCCTACGCACACTCAGGGTGATATCGCCTTCCGCTCCCATTGCATCGCGGGCGTTTAAGATCAGGTTTAACAAACCATCCTGCAGCAACCCACGATCAAGCAGAACAACCCCGATATCATCGACCTTCAAGGACAGCTTTGTGCCTTGGGGTAACGTGGGTTCAGCAAGGGTAACCAAATCCTTCATCATGGCAGAGATGTCCGTTGCGGTGGGCCGCAGACTGCGCGGGTCTGAGATTTGGGCGATCGAGCTCAGAAGCGTTCCGCCCCGCCGCGCAGCGGTTAAGGTGCCCTCAATTAAAGGTGCGGCTCCGGATGGCACGTTGGGTAGGCGGCCTAATCGGGACTGTAACCCCAGAATAATGGTGAGCAGGTTCGAGAAGTCATGCGCCAGCCCCGATGTGATTTGTGCCGCCAAAGCGCGCCGGTGCGTTTGTTGTAACGCAGCGCGGGTTTGCGTTTCTTCGGTCACATCCATTGAGAGAATATAGACGCCGTCTGCCCTGTCAGGCGTAAACGCTGTCCGAATACGACGGGCGCTATTTGGATCGGTAAATTCCTGAACGGCGGGTGTTCCACTGTATGCGCTGTTGAGGGCGTCGAAAACACTGTCATGGTTATCGGGGCCCAGAACCTCCCTGATATGGCGCCCCAATATGTTTGAAGGGCGGTTAGGAATGATCGTGCTAAGGCGTTGGTTTGAGTATGTATAGTGTCCAGCGGCATCAACATGGGCGATGTGCGCTGGCATCATTTCGGTTGTAAGGCGGGCGCGGGCTTCGGCAGCGGTGAGTTGTCGTTTGGCTTCTTCCAACGCTGTAATCATCGCAGCCAGTTCGCGGTTCGTCTGGGATAGTTTTTCCGTATGAGCGAGGACTTGATCGCTCAGCGCATCTGAACGGGCGCGCAAAAGGGCTTCTTGGGCCTTGGTGGCAGAAATATCTGTGTAAACAGTGACCCACCCACCTTCGGCTAATGGTGACCCTTCAACCGAGATGGTTCGCCCGTTGGCGCGTGTCCGTTCCATATAATGAGGCTCAAAGGCGCGGGCCTGTTCGATCCGTTCTTGTACAAATGTTTCTAAATCATCGACTTCGCCGTATTCGCCCCTTTCGGCGAGGTGGGTAATGGTGTCGCGAAACGTTGCCCCGGGTGTAACAAGAGATTCTGGTAGGTCAAAAATTGTTTGAAACGGAGCGTTACAAATGACCAATTTTAGGTCTCGGTCATAGATGCTGAGGGCCTGACCGATCAAATTGAGGCCTGCCATCGTCATGGATTTTGTTTGATCTTCAGCGTATTTCATAAAGCGCAGTTTGCACCCGCGCACAGGGGTGTCAAAGGAACAGTTCACCTTGTTACAATTCGTAAGGATTGAGAAAACATCAGGAAAAAGTTGACGCCGAATGTAACCCTGCCATTCTTGGCGCCATACTGAATCGCAAAAATGCGATCAACCCGTTGGGAGAGACGGGATTGGGAGGATACACTTTGGCCACGATACAATGTCCCGCGGGACAACCCGCATCTGTTCCAGCTCTTTTGCATCGCAATGCAAAACAGTTTGGTAATGCGCCCGCCTACCGTGAAAAAGAATACGGTATTTGGCAAAGCTGGACATGGAGCCAGACGCGAGACGAGGTAGAGGCCTTGGCCTTGGGTTTGATGGAGCTTGGTATCAACGAGGGTGATTTTGTTGCGATCATCGGACGTAACCGCCCCTACCTATACTGGGCCATGATGGCCGCCGAAATGTGTGGCGCCGTACCTGTGCCACTCTATCAGGACGCAAACGCCGAAGAGATGGCCTATGTGATGAACCACTGTGGTGCGCGTTTTGCCATCGTTGGTGACCAAGAGCAGGTCGACAAGATCTTTGAGGTGCAAGACGAGCTGCCCGAATTCGAGCGGATGATCTACCTCGACCCACGAGGTCTGCGCAAATACGACCACGACGTTCTGGACCAGTATCAAGCCGTTCAGGAAATGGGCCGCCAGAATCGCGACAAGCACATCAAAGAGCTTGAGGCGCGTCAGGCCAAGTTGGACTACGACAGCACGGGCGTGATGCTTTATACATCTGGCACCACGGGCAAGCCGAAGGGCGTTGTGCTGAGCAACCGTAACGTGATCGAAACGGCAAAGTCGTCGTCAGAGTTTGATAACCTGCGCCAGACGGATGAAATTCTGGCCTATCTGCCTATGGCGTGGGTTGGTGATTTCATCTTTTCTGTTGGTCAGGCGTTGTGGACTGGTTTTTGCACCAACTGTCCTGAAAGCGCGGACACGATGCATGTGGATTTGCGTGAAATCGGCCCGACATATTACTTTGCGCCGCCGCGCGTCTTTGAAACGCAGCTGACCAACGTGATGATCCGTATGGAAGATGCTAGCCGTTTCAAGAAGCGCTTATTTGATCACTACATGGCGCATGCACGCAAGGTTGGGCCTGCAATTCTGGACGGCGAGAGCGTCAGCTTTCTGGATCGGGTCAAATATCGCATGGGTGAGTTGTTCATCTATGGGCCGTTAAAGAACACATTGGGCTTTAGCCGTGTGCGTGTGGGATATACAGCGGGTGAAGCGATTGGCCCTGAAATCTTTGATTTCTACCGCTCGCTTGGGATCAACCTAAAGCAGCTTTATGGCCAGACCGAAGCAACTGTTTTCATTACTGCACAGCCAGACGGGCAGGTGCGTAGTGATACGGTTGGGGTCACATGCCCTGGTGTTGAGCTGAAGATCGCAGACAATGGCGAGGTATTTTACCGCTCACCTGGTGTGTTTGTAGAGTACTATAAGAACCCAGAAAGCACGGCAGACACAAAGGACCCTGAAGGCTGGGTTGCGACAGGTGATGCTGGGTTTGTTGAGCCAGACTCAGGGCATTTACGCATTATTGACCGTGCGAAAGACGTTGGCAAAATGGCCGATGGTTCACTGTTTGCGCCAAAATACGTTGAGAACAAACTCAAGTTCTTCCCGAATATTCTGGAAGCTGTGGTGTTTGGGAACGGCAAAGAACAGTGCACCGCATTCATCAATATTGATCTGACTGCCGTTGGCAACTGGGCCGAACGTAACAACATCGGCTATGCATCCTATCAGGAGCTGGCGCGTCACCCACAGGTAATGGCACAGATTCAGGAACACGTCGAAGCCGTGAATGAAAGCGTCGCCGAAGATGAAATGCTGTCAGGCTGTCAGATTCATCGGTTTGTTGTCCTGCACAAAGAGCTGGACGCAGATGACGGAGAGCTGACGCGGACACGGAAAGTGCGCCGCCGGATTATCGAAGAAAAATACGACGATATCATTGCGGCACTTTATGATGGATCGGACAGCGTGAGCACCGAGACTGAAGTGACCTATGAAGATGGGCGCAAGGGATCGATCAAAGCGACGCTGGAAGTACGTGACGCGAAAGTGATGCCAGTGGCGCACAAAATGGCGGCGGAATGATGATGGATCGACGCGCGGCCCTGCCGACGCCCCGCCCACCATCCCGCAAGGGTACATTGAAAATGACTAAACGAATGAAGCAGGGGGGCATCGCGTGAAGGATAACGCAGAAAGCTATGTGACCGAAGACGGGCGCACGATTGGTCCTGTTGTCATGGAAATGAAGAACATCACCCTGAGGTTTGGTGGTGTAGAAGCGATCAAAGACATTTCGTTCGACATCCGTGAAGGTGAAATTCGCGCGATTATCGGGCCGAACGGCGCTGGTAAGTCTTCGATGCTGAATGTCATCTCGGGGTTTTATGTTCCGCAGGAAGGTTCGGTCTGGTACCGCGGTGCACCGCGCCCAGCGATGAAACCGTTTCAGGTGGCACAGCAAGGGATTGCGCGAACGTTCCAGAACATCGCCCTTTTTGAGGGGATGAGCGTTCTGGACAACGTGATGACTGGCCGTTTGACCCATATGAAAAGCAGCATGTTGGCGCAGACATTCTGGCGCGGTTCGGCCGAAAAAGAAGAGGTCGAAAACCGCGAAATCGCGGAAAAGATCATCGACTTCCTTGAGATTCAAGCGATCCGAAAGACGCCCGTTGCGCGCCTTCCTTATGGTTTGAAAAAACGGGTTGAGCTGGCGCGCGCATTAGCGGCCGAGCCTTCCTTGCTGCTGTTGGATGAACCGATGGCAGGCATGAACGTTGAGGAAAAAGAGGACATGAGCCGCTTTATTCTGGATGTGAACGATGAATTTGGCACCACAATCGCGCTGATCGAACACGACATGGGCGTTGTTATGGATCTAAGCGACCGCGTGGTTGTGATGGATTACGGCAAAAAGATTGGCGACGGTACTCCGGACGAAGTGCGCAACAACCAAGAGGTGATTGATGCGTATTTGGGTGTGGCACATGATTGATATTTGGGGAGTTGTGTCATGAACGAGCAACTGGCTTTTACAATTGAGGTTTTCCTCAACGGATTGATGGCAGGGGTGCTTTACGCGCTTGTCGCACTTGGATTTGTCTTGATCTACAAGGCGTCCGGTATTTTCAACTATGCCCAAGGTGTTATGGCGCTTTTTGCGGCGATGACGCTGGTAGGCATTCAGAATGGGCAGGTGCCGTTTGCGCATTTGATTAACGCGATATTTGGCACAGAGGTGCACAAATTCGGATGGCACGTTCATTCGTTCCTCGCGATTGCTTTAACCGTGGTTGTGATGATTGCGTTGGCGTGGGCCGTGCAGCGGTTTGTTTTCAAGCATCTGGTTGGCCAAGAGCCGATCATCCTGTTCATGGCGACCATCGGTCTGGCATATTTCCTTGAAGGTGTTGCTGACCTGATGTGGGGTTCCGAGCTGAAGGCGCTGAATGTCTGTGCTGCTGAGGGCGCTTGTTTGCCACAGGGTATGAACATGTGGCTTGAGGGGACAACCTATGAGGCGTTCGGCTATGGGTTCTTCATCGACAACCTAGACATCGTGGCGAGTGTGATCGCGATCCTCTTGGTCGCTGGGCTGGTGATGTTCGCACAATACACCAAGCAAGGCCGCGCAATGCGTGCGGTTGCTGATGACCACCAAGCGGCCCTGTCCGTTGGTGTCTCGCTGAACTTTATCTGGGTTCTGGTTTGGTCGCTGGCGGGGTTCGTTGCCTTGGTTGCAGGGATCATGTGGGGCGCGAAATCGGGTGTTCAATTCTCGCTCTCGCTAATCGCTTTGAAAGCTCTGCCAGTTCTGATGTTGGGTGGGTTTACCTCGATCCCGGGTGCCATCGTGGGTGGACTGATCATCGGTGTGGGTGAGAAGTTGTTCGAATTCCTGATCGGTGCGCCATTCCTTGGCGGTGCGACAGAAAACTGGTTTGCTTATATGTTGGCGCTGGTCTTCCTCGTCTTCCGTCCACAGGGCCTATTCGGGGAGAAGATCATTGAGCGTGTTTAATGATTACATCGGTTCAGTAACCGTAGGTTCTCTTTTCTCTATTCAACGACACAGACCATCGATTTTGGCGGAGGTAAGCTAATGTTCTACCGTGAAGCAGGCGATTTTAGTACGACCTACGCTGACGACCAACAGACGTTCCCGATCAAGTTTGACCGGTATCGCTATTACGTTGTTCTCTTTATCGCGATCGTTGTGATCCCGTTTGTGGTGAACGACTATTGGGTGAACTCCCTACTGCTGCCATTCCTGATCTACGCGATCGCGGCGCTGGGGCTGAACATTCTTGTTGGGTATTGCGGTCAGGTGTCTTTGGGAACCGGCGGTTTCATGGCTGTGGGCGCGTATAGCTGTTACAAATTCATGACGGGTATTGATATCTGGTGGGGAGGCGAACTGCTGTTCAGGCTGCCAGAGCTCAACATCTTTTTGTCAGTCTTGATGGGCGGCGTGATGACTGCGGTTGTCGGGGTTTTGTTCGGCCTTCCTAGTTTGCGGATCAAAGGGTTCTACCTTGCCGTTGCGACGCTGGCTGCGCAGTTCTTCCTTGTCTGGTTGTTCAACCGTGTTGCGTGGTTCTACAACTACTCGGCATCGGGCCAGATCAGCGCGCCAGAGCGCAGCATGTTCGGCATCCTGATTACGGGGCCTTCCGTGGCGCCATGGGCAGCCTATCTGTTCTGCCTCTTCTTTACGATCATCTGTGCCTATGTGGCCCGCAACCTGACGCGCGGCTCGGCGGGGCGTAAGTGGATGGCAATCCGTGATATGGACATCGCGGCCGAGATCATTGGCGTAAACCCACTGCGGGCAAAGCTAACAGCCTTCGCCGTCTCTTCCTTCTTTATCGGGGTTTCTGGCGCGCTCTTCTTTGCTGTTTATCTGGGCGCGGTCGAAGTTGGCGAAGCCTTTGGCATCACTAAATCCTTCCTCGTTCTGTTCATGATCATCATCGGCGGATTGGGCAGCATCTTTGGTTCTTTCGCTGGCGCGGCGTTCCTTGTTGTTCTGCCTGTTGTTCTGAAGGTCGTGGGTGTTGATTGGTTGGGTTGGCCCACGGATATCGTGGCACATTTGCAGCTGGTGATTGTTGGCGCACTGATTATCGTGTTCCTCATCGCAGAGCCGCACGGCATCGCCCAGCTATGGCGCGTGGCCAAAGAGAAATTAAGACTGTGGCCGTTCCCGCACTAAGGCGGGGAGGTCGCAAAAATCGGAGACGGGGAGAACCCCGCCCAAAAAAACTAGTCGGATTACATCCAAGGGAGGAAACACCGATGAAATATAAACTAGGTACAATGGCCGTAGCGGCCCTGATGGCAGCAAGCCCCGTAATGGCGGACCTTGTATTCCCGTCACTTAGCTATCGCACTGGTCCATACGCTGCTGGCGGCATCCCGTTTGCTGATGGTTACGCTGATTATTTCACCATGCTCAACGAGCGTGACGGTGGCATCGGCGGCGTAGCGACGCGCGTTTTGGAATGCGAAACCGGTTATAACACCGAAAAGGGCGTTGAATGCTACGAGAGCACAAAGGGCGAAGGCTCGCTTGTGTATCAACCGCTTTCCACTGGTATCACATACCAGCTGATCCCAAAAACAACGGCTGACAATATCCCGATGCACACGATGGGCTATGGCCGTACATCTGCTGCAAACGGTGAAGTGTTCAGCCACACGTTCAACTATCCTGCGAACTACTGGAACGGCGCGTCCGGTGCGATCAACTATCTGCTGGGCGAAAACGGTGGCGATCTGAAGGGCAAAAAAGTTGCGCTCGTGTATCACAACTCGGCCTACGGTAAGGAGCCAATCCGTACCCTGGAAGAGCTGTCAGCAAAGCACGGTTTCGAATTCAAAGGCGTTCCAGTTGACCACCCAGGTCAGGAGCAGAAATCACAGTGGCTGCAAATTCGCCGCGACAAGCCTGACTATGTGATCATGTATGGTTGGGGTGTGATGAACCAAGTTGCGGTTCAAGAAGCTGCAAACATCCGCTTCCCAATGGAAAACTTCATTGGCATCTGGTGGTCTGGTTCTGAAAACGACGTTCTGGCAGCTGGCGCAGCGGCCAACGGCTATAAGGCGCTGACGTTCCACGGTGTGGGCGATGATTTCCCTGTCTTCGACGACATCAAAAAGCATGTTGTTGACACTGGCAAAGCAGCTGGCGCTGGCGACCAGATCGGTACCGTTTTGTACAACCGCGGCCTTTATGCGGCGATGCTGGCAGCAGAAGCTGTGAAGACAGCTCAGGAAATCCACGGCGAAATGGATATCACCCCAGCAATGATGCGTGATGGCATGGAAGCACTGGAAATGACCGAAGAAAAGATGGCGGCCCTTGGTCTGCCGAACTTTGGTCCTTCCTTCAAAGTGTCCTGCCAGAACCACGGTGGTGACGGCCTTGTTGGTGTGACCCAGTGGGATGCATCCGCAAAAACGTGGAGCCTGATTTCCGAGTTTTCCGCAAGCGACAACGAAGTAATCGGGCCGCTGATCACCGAAGATTCCGCAGCATATGCGGCGGAAAACAAAATCGAAGCTGGCTGTAAGTAAGCCGCTCTTCTCTGGCTGCTACATCTGTAGTGGCCAGAGATTTTCTAGAATTTCCAGAAGGGTACAAGGGACATGTTGGACGCAAACCCCACCGAGGTGCAGGTCGAAAATCTGCTCGAAGTGAACAACATCGAAGTGATCTATAACCACGTGATTCTTGTGCTGAAGGGCGTGAGCCTGAACGTGCCCAAGGGCGGCATTACCGCGTTGCTTGGTGGTAACGGCGCGGGCAAGACGACGACGCTCAAGGCGATCTCGGGGCTGTTGGCCTCGGAACGCGGAGAAGTCACCAAAGGCTCGATCAAATATCGTGGCGGTCTGATCCAACATCAGGATCCCGCCGAGACGGTTAAAAAGGGTGTTGTGCAGGTGATGGAAGGGCGTCACTGCTTTGAGCACCTGACGGTTGAGGAAAACCTGTTGACGGGTTCCTACACACGCACAGACGGCAAGGGTGCAATCGCTGCCGACCTCGAGATGGTATATAACTATTTCCCCCGCTTGCGCGAACGCCGCAAATCGCAGGCTGGCTATACCTCGGGTGGGGAGCAGCAGATGTGCGCCGTTGGCCGCGCGCTGATGAGCCGACCAGAGACCATTTTGCTGGACGAACCCTCGATGGGTCTGGCGCCACAGCTGGTTGAACAGATTTTCGAGATCGTAAAAGAGATCAACGAAAAGGAAGGCGTGACCTTCCTGTTGGCTGAGCAGAACACAAACGTGGCGCTGCGCTATTCCCACTATGGTTACATCCTTGAAAGCGGCCGCGTGGTTATGGATGGTCCGGCCAAAGATCTGCGCGAAAACCAAGACGTAAAAGAATTCTACCTTGGTATGTCTGATGAAGGCCGCAAGAGCTTTCGCGATGTACGCAGCTATCGCCGCCGTAAGCGTTGGTTGTCATAAGGTGACGAAACCTTCGGCACATAGCGATGATCCGCATCTGGTTGACCGTGTACCGTGGTTGCGTGCTGCAGTCATGGGCGCCAATGACGGCATCGTTTCTGTCGCCTCCATCATCGTTGGGGTCGCGGCCGCCGACCCGTCGCACCGCGCTGTGTTGATTGCCGGCGCCGCGGGACTGGCGGCAGGTGCTATGTCGATGGCGGCGGGCGAATACGTAAGCGTTTCGTCTCAGGCCGATCTAGAAAACGCGGACATCGCGCGTGAGCGGCAAGCGTTGATAGATGATCCTGAAGGTGAGCTGCAAGAGTTGGCCGAGATATATGAACAACGTGGATTATCGCCTGAAACCGCCGCGTTAGTCGCACGGGAATTGACGGAAAAAGACGCGCTTTCCGCCCATGTTCGCGAAGAGCTGGGATTAAGTGAAACACAACAGGCCCAACCGCTGCTGGCAGCCGTAACTTCTGCAATTACCTTTAGTGTTTTTGCTGCGGTTCCTTTGCTCGCTTCTGTATTGGCGCCGCAGGCAATGTTGATCCCGATCGTTGTCATAACCACGCTTTGTGCTTTGGCGATGCTGGGTGCCCTAGGCGCAAAAGCGGGAGGGGCCGCGATGATGCCTGCAACGGTGCGCGTTGTGTTCTGGGGAGGTCTGGCAATGGCTGTGACAGCAGCTGTTGGGTGGCTATTTGGTGTGTCCGTTTAGCGAAGAAAACGAACCGCCATGGCTTAGGAATGGCGCGAAACTGAAGAGTAGATAGAGTGAGCAATATGACCCATTTCGACAACTTGGAAACCCGCAGCACAGAGCAGCGGGCAAAGGATATTGCCGCCATGTTGCCGGCACAGGTTGCGCGGGCGCAAGCATTGGGCGGCTATTCGG
This sequence comes from Sulfitobacter donghicola DSW-25 = KCTC 12864 = JCM 14565, assembly GCF_000622405.1. Taxonomy (NCBI): domain Bacteria; kingdom Pseudomonadati; phylum Pseudomonadota; class Alphaproteobacteria; order Rhodobacterales; family Roseobacteraceae; genus Sulfitobacter; species Sulfitobacter donghicola. The sequence continues at coordinate 1,116,725 of NZ_JASF01000005.1, read as the reverse complement.
AGAGTTTGGCTGGCGTCGATCCCACGACTATTCGTAATGTCACCGATTTGGCCCAACTGCCTGTTTTGCGCAAATCAGAGCTCGGCAAGGCACAAGCCACCAGTGCGCCCTTTGGTGACTTTACCACCAAACCTGCACATGAGTTTTCGCATGTTTTCCAATCACCAGGCCCTATTTATGAACCCTCTTCCAACGATCCCGATTGGTGGCGTATGGGGCGGTTCCTTCATGCTGTCGGGATTGGCAAAGGCGATATTGTTCACAACTGTTTTGGCTACCATCTTACGCCTGCGGGGATGATATTCGAAAGCGGTGCACGTGCTGTTGGTGCTGCGGTCCTGCCAGCAGGCACTGGGCAGACCGAGCTTCAGGTGATTGCGGCACGTGATATCGGCACGACGGCCTATGCAGGCACCCCTGATTATCTCAAGATCATTCTGGAAAAAGCGGATGAGATGGGCGTGACCTTGGGCATTACCCGCGCTGTGGTTGGGGGGGGGGCTCTGTTTCCTAGCCTGCGCGAATGGTATGCTGCACGCGGCATCACCTGCCTCCAAAGCTATGCGACGGCTGATCTGGGTAACATCGCATATGAATCGCCCGCTGCCGAAGGCATGATTGTTGATGAGAGTGTAATCGTTGAAATCGTTACCCCAGGAACGGGTGATCCGGTTCCCGAAGGTGAGGTAGGCGAGGTCATCGTCACAACGTTGAACCCCGACTATCCGTTGATCAGGTTCGCGACAGGCGATCTTAGTGCCGTGATGCCTGGGCAAAGCCCCTGTGGGCGCACGAACATGCGCATAAAGGGCTGGATGGGCCGCGCGGACCAAACCACCAAGATTAAGGGAATGTTTGTTCGCCCCGAGCAAGTTGCGCAGCTGGTTCAGAATCACGATGAGATTACCAAGGCGCGTGTCATCGCGACCCGTGAGAATGAACAGGACATGATGACAGTACAAATCGAAAGCACCTCACCAGATGCCGAAGCTTATGCGGTATCAGTTAGCCAGCTTTTAAAGCTGAAAGGTCGTGTCGAAGTTGTAACGCCGGGAAGCCTGCCAAAGGATGGTTTGGTGATCGAAGATCAGCGTAGTTACGACTAGGGTTACGCTAGGGACTTTTCTTTCTTACTAAAATGGTCGACATGGGGGTATGGCTCAATTGACGACCAAAACCTCAAAGATAAAACCCGATGGCGCGCGCGCGTTGTCGTGGGGTGCTTTGTTGATTGCGGGGCTGTGTGCCTTGCCGATGTTGGCCGTTCTTTTGGCCGCAGTCTCTGGTGGCACCGAGACCGTTGAGCATTTGGTCGATACGGTTTTAGAGGGGTATACACGCACTACCCTAACATTGGTTTGTCTGGTCGCTTTGGGCACATTTGCAATCGGGGTTGGGGCTGCGTGGCTTGTTACGATGACCCGTTTTCCTGGGGTGCGGATTTTTGAGGTCGCTCTGGTCCTTCCTTTGGCGTTTCCAGCCTATGTGTTGGCCTATGCCTATACCCATGTTTTGGACCACCCTGGCATTGTTCAGACATCCCTCAGGGCACTAACGGGCTGGGGGCCGCGCGATTACTGGTTCCCTGATATCCGTTCTCTTGGGGGGGCGGCGCTGATGTTGGTTCTTGTGCTGTATCCATATGTTTACTTGCTGGCGCGGGCTGCATTCCTACAACAAAGCGGCACGACCTTTTTGGCGGCGCGTGCCTTGGGCTCTTCGCCGTGGGCTGCCTTTTTTAAGGTTAGCCTGCCATTGGCCCGCCCCGCCATTGCCGGAGGCGTTTTGCTGGCGGTCATGGAAACCATCGCCGATTTTGGCACGGTGGCCTATTTTGGCGTTCAAACCTTTGCGACGGGTATCTACACCAGTTGGTTTTCTCTCTTTGATCGTGTGGGCGCCGCGCAATTGGCCCTATGTTTGCTGAGCTTTGCTTTGCTGCTGGCGATGTTAGAGCGGCTGCAACGTGGGGACGCAAAATATCATGATCCCTCAAGGCGCGCCAAGGTTGCTCCGCCTCTTCAGCTAAAGGGGGGCAAGGCGGCTCTAGCGGTGTTGTTGTGCGCGGTTCCTGTGTTGTTTGGCGCGGCGTTGCCAATCATTGTGCTCTTTGCGATGGGGCTTGGATCAGAGCAGAACTTGCTGAGCGAGAGGTATCTGGGGTTTATCCAGAACTCGGCCACGCTGGCCTCTATCGCGGCGATCGTGACTGTTTGCGCTGCGATTTGTATCGGGTTCTTTCAGCGGATGAAGACAAGTCGGGTATCGCAAGCTGCGGCTTATGTTGCACGTTTGGGCTATGCCGTTCCGGGGGGCGTGATTGCGGTTGGCCTCATGGTTCCCTTTGCCACATTTGATAATGCGCTGGATGCTTGGATGCGCAGCACCTTTGACATCTCGACAGGGCTGTTGATCACGGGATCGATCTGGCTGCTGATCATTGCCTATATGGTGCGGTTTTTGGCAGCGGCGCTGGGGGCTTACGAAGGCGGACAGGCGATGGTGCATGTGAATATGGATGCTGCTTCGCGGTCATTGGGGCAGGGGCCAATCGGTACATTGCGCCGCGTTCATCTGCCGATCCTCGCACCCAGTTTGCTGACTGCTCTGCTTATCGTGTTTGTGGATGTGATGAAGGAGCTACCGGCAACACTCATCATGCGCCCGTTCAACTTTGATACGCTTGCTGTTCAGGCCTATAGATTGGCCAGTGACGAACGACTGGAAGGTGCCGCGGTGCCGAGCCTCGTGATCGTGGCGATGGGGCTGTTGCCCGTTATTCTGATTTGCCGTCAGGTTGGGCGCCGCTGATCCGCCGCGCCCAAAAAATTAGGGGGCCGAAGCCCCCCAACGTTATTCTTTTGCGATCTTGTCGTTGGTTTTGGTGTCAAAGTCCGACGCATCGTGGCGTTCGTTCAGCTGCATTGCAGGGTCGTCGCCAAAGGGTTTGTTCACAATCCGCCCACGGGTAACAGCAGGCCGCGCATCAATGGCCTCTGCCCACCGCATGACGTTCTTATAGCTTGCGACATCCAAGAATTCGGCCGCAGAGTACAAACGCCCCAGAACAAGCTGCCCATACCATGCCCAGATCGCGATATCGGCAATCGAATACTCGCCCGCGAACCATTCGTTTTCGGCCAAATGACGGTCCATCACGTCCAGCTGGCGTTTCGTTTCCATGGTGAAGCGGTTGATCGGGTATTCGTACTTTTCAGGGGCATATGCATAAAAATGACCAAATCCGCCGCCCAGATAGGGGGCTGAACCCATTTGCCAGAAAAGCCAGCTCATCATTTCTGTGCGCTGTGCGGGGTCTTTGGGAATAAAGGCGTCGAACTTTTCAGCGAGATACAGCAGGATTGAACCGCTTTCGAACACCCGTTGGGGCGTGTCGCCAGAGTGATCCATTAGGGCAGGGATTTTGGAATTCGGGTTTACGTCAACAAAACCCGAACCAAATTGAACACCTTCACCGATGTTTACCAGCCATGCGTCATATTCCGCACCGCTATGCCCAAGGGCCAGAAGCTCTTCCAAAAGGATGGTGACCTTCACGCCATTTGGTGTCGCGAGAGAGTAAAGCTGGATCGGATGTTTGCCGACTTCCAGTTCCTTATCATGAGTCGGGCCAGCAATCGGGCGGTTGATCGAGGCAAACTTACCACCGCTTTCAGCTTCCCACGCCCAGACTTTCGGTGGGGTATACGTTAGATCGTTTGCCATCAGAGTTTCCTTTCGGGAGAGAGTGATTGGCAAATAGGCTGGCTTAGGAATGCTACAAGCGCCAGAGGAAAATCAATTTTCGACGTAGCGAAATAATCAAACAGATGTGAACGGTTTTATCGTTCCTTAACGGCAAAAAGGCCGCCCCAGCGAGGGAGCAGCCTTTTTAAACAACTTTAACAGCTGTGCTTAACCCTGACGGGCTTTAAAGCGCTTTTGTGTTTTGTTGATCACGTATACGCGGCCTTTGCGACGCACAACACGGCAGTCGCGGTGCCGATTCTTGAGCGAGCGGAGTGAATTGCGAACTTTCATAGGTCCAATCCTTCCAAGTTGTGGCGCGGGCCTGCGCCGGGTTACGGGCGACCCAGTGGCAAATGCCAAAGGGCCAGTGAATACATGGTGGGCGATACTGGGATCGAACCAGTGACCCCTTCGATGTCAACGAAGTGCTCTACCGCTGAGCTAATCACCCACTTATATGAACGCGATTCTTTGGCCCCAAACAAAAATGGGGCGCGAAAACACCGCGCCGTCCGCGTGCTATAAAAGGAGTCGGCAGTGTGATCAAGGGCTTTTGGCTTTGTTATAAAGTGCGCTATGTCTTTTATTACGAAGGAGACCAATATGCCCGCCGCAGCTTTTGATGTTTTATTGCCAAATACGCCTGCTTCTTGCGTGGTTTTTGCCTCGCCTCATTCGGGGCGGGATTATGCGTGGTCCTTTATGCGCAAGACCGTTTTGAACGAACATGCGATCCGTTCGTCCGAAGATGCCTTTGTAGATCAGTTGTTTGATTGCGCACCAAACTATGGCGCTGCCTTTATCAAAGCAGGCGCGCCGCGGTCGTTTGTTGATTTGAATCGCGCGCGTGATGAACTGGACCCCGCTTTGATCGAGGGTGTTCGCCGCGTTGGGCATAACCCGCGGATCGCATCGGGATTGGGCGTTATTCCCCGTGTTGTGGCAAACGGGCGGGCGATTTATCGCGGGAAAATGCCTTTGAATGAGGCGCAAGAGCGGATTGCGAAGTATTGGGAGCCGTATCACGAACGCCTTCAGGCGCTTTTGACTGCGGCGCAGAACCGTCATGGGCAAACTGTTCTGATTGACTGCCATTCGATGCCGCATGAGGCGATGGACGGCGTTGCGCGCAGCGGTATCCGTCGGCCTGATGTTGTTTTGGGTGACAGGTTTGGCGCGGCGGCCAGCGGCGAAGTGGTGGACCGGATCGAAGCCGCATTTGTCGAGGCGGGGTTTGTCGTGACGCGAAATGCACCCTTTGCAGGTGCCTATATTACCCAAGCTTATGGAAAACCGGCCAAAGGGCAACATGCCGTGCAGGTCGAGATTGATCGTTCCCTTTACATGAACGAACAGTTGATTCGCCCAAACGGCGATTTTGAAGCCGTACGCGCGGCCCTTCAAAACGTCGTTGAAGAGGTCGCCAAGATTGGCCAAGGTCGGATCCCCTTGGCGGCTGAGTAAGCTAGCGAAAGGCGCGACCCTTTACGATTGCCTTTGCCCCGAATTTATCCCTGATGGCATCTGTTGCGCGTTCCGCATCTGATCGGCGCGCGGCGTCTGGGTCCAAAAGGTCCCCCAATTTATCCGCATCCGCAGCATCGCTGAGTTCCGATATCCCACAGCCAATCAGGCGGTATGGCCCTTGGTTCCCAACCTGATCAAACAAACCGCGTGCGGTTCGATAAATTCGGTCGGCCAATTGGGTGGGATCGCTCAGCGCCACGCGGCGCGTGAGGGAGCTATGATTTGCGCGTTTTAGTTTGAGTGTAACCACACGGCCAGCCAACCCTTTGGCCTTTGCGCGGTCAGCTACTTGTTCAGCTAACCGCCAGATATGACCATCCAGCAGATCCGCGTCCGAGGTATCTTCAAAGAAGGTGGTTTCTTTAGAAATCGATTTCACAGGCGCATGGGCTGAAACGCGACGGCGGTCTTCGCCACGGGCAAGGTGGTAAAGGCGTTCGCCCATACTGCCGAAACGGGCAATTAAATCTGTTTGCTCCCACCGCAGCAGGTCGGAAAAGCTGCGGATGCCAGCCTTTTCTAGGGATGCTTGGCCAGCAGGGCCAACGCCCCAGATCATGCGAACGGGTTTATCCCTTAAAAAATCCGCTGTTTCGGCTTTGCCGATCACGGAAAACCCGTGGGGTTTGTCCAGATCCGACGCGACTTTGGCGAGGAATTTGTTGTGGCTCAGGCCAATGGACCCGGTCAGGCCCAATTCGTTTTTCATCCTGCGGACAAGGTGGGCCAGCATTACGGCTGGCGGGGCGCCGTGCAATTTGGTGGTGCCGCGCATATCCAAAAACGCCTCGTCCAAGGACAAGGGTTCAATTGCTGGGGTCAATTCCTCCATCATCGCCCGAATGGCGCGGGAAGCTTTGACGTATTCGTTCATGCGAGGGGGGATGACAACGGCTTCGGGGCAGAGCTTTAGCGCTTGAAACATGGGCATCGCGGATCGAACGCCTCTGATACGCGCAACATAGCAAGCGGTCGACACCACCCCGCGTTTGCCGCCGCCGATGATAACGGGTTTGCCTTCTAGGCTGGGGTCATCACGTTTCTCGACCGAGGCGTAAAAGGCATCGCAGTCCATATGTGCAATCGACAAATCCCATAACTCGTCATGGCGCGCCACCCGTGGGCTGGCGCAGGCGGGGCAGCGACGGGCGCTTTCAAATTGGTTTAGGCAATCGCGACAAAGGGCGGGCATAAGGGGATTGTGATCTGTTACGAGATGGCCAATCATAGGGCTCCTGCACGGAGAGAACCATGCAATTCGACATTACCGATTACGATAACCTTCCCTTTGAGGGGGCCAAGCTGGCCCTATACCTAGGGGACCAGCTGGCCGTTATCTTAAGAGACGACAAGCCTGATTTGGTTTTTGCGGATCACTGGGATTTGCCTGGTGGCGGGCGAGAAGGTGCTGAAACGCCATTGGCATGTGCCTTGCGAGAGTGCCGTGAAGAATTGGGATTAGTGGTGCCAGAAAATGCCGTTATCTGGGGGCGAAAGTTCTGGGAGGGGGCTCTGGCGAAGTGGTTTTTCGTTGCGCAGATGCCACAGGGGGCCGCTGAAGACGTCATTTTTGGGGATGAGGGGCAGAAGTGGGCGTTGATGGAGGAAAGCAGGTTTCTTGATCATCCAAAGGCTGTCCCGGTCTTTCAGGAAAGACTGGCAATCTGGATTGCCGAACGCACATAAGGGTATGGTTTTTCGACTTTTTCGAAAAACCCCCCCGCCGCTTTCAGCGGGGGGAAGGTGACGAACAATAGGAAGAACCTGTTCGTCGGGGAGTATCACCAACCTTACTTTAGCACGGATTACGTAACCTACATAGTGTGGGATACCTTACCGAAAGGCCAAAATCAGGCATAGTGATGGATATAACACACGGCTAGGTTGTTGTTGTCACAGTTGCGATCTCGGCCTGTACGTCTCGTGCGGCTTTTGCGGGATCTTCTGCACGGTGGATCGGACGCCCAACGACGATATGGTTTGCGCCGTCTTGAATCGCTTTTGCTGGGGTGGCCACGCGTTTCTGATCACCCAAATCAGCGCCTGCAGGGCGGACACCGGGTGTGACGATCAGCTTTCCGTTTGCTTCGGATTGGGCGCGGATCATGGCGGCCTCTTGCGGAGAGGCGATGACGCCATCTGCACCTGCTTCAAATGCGCGTACGGCGCGCTCTACGACCAAATCAGGGATGTTGCCATCACGGATCAGCCCTGCATCCAGATCAGCACGGTCAAGGGAGGTTAAAATGGTCACGCCCAAGATTTTCATGTCTGATCCAGCAGCCCCTTCTTTGGCCGCACGAACCACGTGCGGATCGCCGTGAACTGTCAGGAAATCGAGATCAAACTGGGCAAGGCCGCGCACAGCAGCCTCGACGGTCGCGCCAATATCGAACAGCTTCATATCCAAAAATATCCGTTTGCCGTGTTCCTGCTTTAGCTCATTGGCTAACGCCAAACCGCCACCAGTCAGCATGCCAAGGCCAATTTTGTAAAAATTGACGCTGTCGCCTAAGCGCTCGGCAAGTTCTAGGCCTGCGACTGCGTTGGGAACGTCTAGTGCAACAATTAGGCGGTCGTCCGAAAGGGAGGTGGTCATTTTGGCGGCTCCATATGGCAAAAGGTTGGCAAACGTCTTGGGACATAGGGTAGGGGGCGGACGATGTACAGAAAAAAGGCCCGATCGCAAAATGCAGATCGGGCCATAGTATCAGAGACAGTGCAGGCAGGCAGACGTCTCTGGAAGTGCGCGGGCTACCTTCGTGCGGGGACAGGTGCACGAATGGCTTAACAGCCGGCGCAAAAGGAATTCAATTTAGCGCGGTGTTAGGCTGCATTCTGTTGCGAGCCAAAGCCGAGCTGCTCGAGCCATGATTTTGGATCAAATGCGGCCCGTCCGGCGCGCACGCTTGGGCGGTGGGGGAGAACTTGTGAAAACAAGCTGCGGCCAGAGACGTGTTTTCGCATCGCTTGTTTTTTCAGGCCCTCAGCCGCCTGTTCAAAGGTCATGTTAATGGGCGCCTCAATTGCGCAGGCATATCGTTTTTTGCGCTGGTCATCGGAAACGGTTACCAAAGCCTCAAAGCACTGTGTTGCAGCGTTATAGATAACGTCATTTAGCTGAATCTTTGTCTGTTTCATTTGTTTAACCTCGTCTGCCTCCATTTTTTTGCGGAAGCTTTGTTGCTCTCTGTGTATATTTGAGCACGGTTAATGAAATTTAAATGGGGGAAGCAAAAAAAGTTTTGATTGGGATTTGGTTGATTCGACAATTTTTGATAAATCGTTTTAAATCAGTGTGTTGTTATAGGTCATTTTCCGCCACCCCTTGAAATAATTGTTTCACTCTGCTGTGAGGTTTCTTTCATTCTATCAAAATCAGTTACAGAATTGACCTTGATCAGCATTCGCTTACTCCCCAAATACTAAACGTGAGGTTCACAGCCGAGCTATGCTGCCTAGCGGGTAGCTCTTTGGTGGACGCTTTTATAGAGGAGACGACCATGGACCTAAGCAAGTTCACGGAGCGGTCGCGCGGTTTTGTGCAAGCGGCCCAAACAATTGCCACACGTGACAGCCATCAACGGCTGGCGCCTGAGCATTTGCTAAAAGCATTGATGGATGATGAGGAGGGCCTTGCCAGCAATCTCATCAGTGCGGCAGGCGGAAACGCCGCCGCGGTAAAGCAAGCGGTCGATATCGGTTTGGGCAAAATGCCCAAGGTGACTGGAGATGCCGCGCAGACCTATCTGGATAATACGACGACCAAAGTTCTGGCGCAGGCGGAAGATCTGGCGAAAAAGGCTGGTGACAGCTTTGTGCCGGTTGAGCGCGTTGTGATGGCGTTATGTATGGTTAAATCCGGCGCTCAGGCTGCGTTGGATGCCGGAAGTGTATCCGCACAGAACCTGAACTCGGCGATTAATGATCTGCGTAAAGGGCGTACCGCCGACAGTGCAAGCGCCGAAGATGGTTATGATGCGTTAAAGAAATATGCGCAGGACCTGACCGAACGCGCAGAAGAGGGCAAGATCGACCCGATCATCGGCCGTGACGAAGAAATTCGCCGCGCGATACAGGTGCTTTCGCGCCGCACAAAGAACAACCCGGTTTTGATTGGTGAACCTGGTGTGGGGAAAACGGCAATCGCCGAGGGTCTCGCATTGCGGATCATCAACGGCGATGTGCCAGAAAGCCTGCGCAACAAACGTCTGTTGGCGCTGGACATGGGCGCGCTGATTGCTGGTGCGAAATACCGAGGTGAGTTTGAAGAGCGCCTGAAGGCGGTCCTAACAGAGGCCGCTGGCGAAGTTGTTTTGTTCATCGACGAAATGCACACGCTGGTCGGCGCAGGTAAAGCAGACGGCGCAATGGATGCCGCGAACCTGATTAAACCTGCTTTGGCCCGTGGTGAGCTGCACTGCATCGGTGCAACAACGCTGGATGAATACCGCAAGTATGTAGAGAAGGACGCCGCTTTGGCCCGTCGTTTCCAGCCCGTAATGGTGCTGGAGCCTACGGTGGAAGACACAGTCAGCATTCTGCGCGGTATTAAAGAGAAGTATGAGCTACACCACGGTGTTCGGATCACGGATAGCGCGTTGGTCTCTGCGGCAACGCTGAGCCATCGTTATATCACCGACCGTTTCTTGCCAGACAAAGCGATCGACCTCATGGATGAGGCGGCAAGCCGTTTGCGCATGGAAGTAGATAGCAAGCCAGAAGAGCTGGATGCGTTAGACCGCCAAGTGCTGCAATTGCAGATCGAAGAAGAGGCGCTCAAACTGGAAGACGATCAAGCGTCGAAGGACCGTTTGGAAACCCTGCAAAAAGATCTAGCAAATTTGCAAGAACGCAGCGCAGAAATGACCGCTGCTTGGCAGGCCGAACGTGACAAGCTGGCAGGCGCCCGTGACATCAAGGAAAAACTGGACCGCGCGCGCGCTGATCTGGATATCGCCACCCGCGACAGCAACCTCGCAAGGGCGGGTGAGCTCTCCTATGGTGTTATCCCTGAGCTAGAGCGTCAGCTGCAAGAAGCGGAAAGCCGTGAAGACGGGATGATGGTAGAAGAGGCCGTGCGCCCTGATCAGATCGCTTCGGTGGTTGAACGTTGGACCGGTATTCCAGCGGGCAAGATGCTGGAAGGCGAGCGGGACAAGCTGCTGCGCATGGAAGAGCATTTGCATGATCGGGTGATCGGTCAGGATCTTGCGGTCAAAGCGGTATCAAATGCGATCCGCCGTGCCCGTGCTGGTCTGAACGATGAAAACCGCCCGCTTGGCAGCTTCCTGTTCTTGGGGCCAACGGGTGTTGGTAAAACCGAACTGACCAAGGCTGTTGCCGAGTTTATGTTTGATGACGACAACGCAATGGTGCGGATCGACATGTCTGAGTATATGGAGAAACACGCTGTTGCGCGTCTGATCGGCGCTCCTCCGGGATATGTCGGGTATGACGAAGGCGGTGTGTTGACCGAAGCTGTTCGCCGCCGCCCTTATCAGGTCGTCTTGTTTGACGAAGTCGAAAAGGCGCATCCGGATGTCTTTAACGTGCTGTTGCAGGTTTTGGATGATGGGGTTCTAACCGATGGCCAAGGGCGGACAGTGGATTTCAAGCAGACGCTGATCATCCTCACGTCCAACCTTGGGGCGCAAGCGCTCAGCACCGCGCCCGAAGGTAGCGACATGTCGCAGGCAAAACGGGATGTGATGGACGCGGTGCGTGCGCACTTCCGCCCAGAGTTCCTGAACCGTTTGGATGAAACGATCATCTTTGACAGGCTCAATCGGGAAAACATGGACGGTATCGTTGATATCCAGATGGCGCGGTTGCTCAAACGGCTTGCCGCACGCAAGATCGAACTGGAGTTGGACGAAGGCGCGCGCAAATGGTTGGCTGACGAAGGGTATGACCCCGTATTCGGTGCACGCCCTCTCAAGCGGGTCATCCAATCGGCGTTGCAAAACCCGCTGGCAGAAATGCTGTTGGCTGGGGATGTAAGTGACGGGGATACAATCCCTGTCAGCGCCGGTGCCGATGGTTTGATCATTGGCGACAGGATATCGGAAAGCAATCGCCCAAAGCCTGATGATGCCACAGTGCATTAATTGAGCCAAACAAACCGAGAAACGAGAAAGGCCCGCCAATGCAGCGGGCCTTTTGCTTTTATACTATGAAAGATCGATATGATCAGAAGATAAAGTCAGTTTCTTCGATCAATGCCATATCTGTATTCAACAACGTTACGCTGTCTGGGCCACCATAACTAATAACGGTGTTGCTGCCGTTCTGGGCAATGGATAGGTCTGCAATGCTATTGATGCTTGCATGAGCCGAGAAATCCAGCATATCGGCGCCGTTTTCGAAATCGGTGATCGTGTCGCGGTGGCTGCGGGATTCAAAGTGGAACGTATCAGCACCTGCCCCGCCTGACATGACGTCTTTGCCAAAGCCGCCAGTCAAAGCGTCATCGCCAGCATCGCCATAAAGTTTGTCGTTGCCGTTACCGCCTTCTAGGATGTCGTCATCATCACCACCATGAAGGCGGTCGTTTCGGCTCCCACCTTGAAGTAGGTCATTGCCGCTGCCACCTTCAAGAAGGTCGTTGCCGTCTCCACCGATAGCAGTGTCATCGCCAAGGCCGCCAGTCAGCTTGTCCTTACCGTCACCACCATCCAAAACATCGTCGCCGGCTTTGCCATCCAATTGGTCGTTGCCCGCGAGGCCAGACATGATGTCAACGCCATCTTCGCCGTTGGTTTTATCGTTGCCTGCTGTACCATCGATGATGTTTTCAATGATCGCGGGCGCGAACGATACGGAATATGCCTCGGCGGCTGCATTGCTTTGAATCTGAAACGCGAGGCTGGTGTGCTGTAGTGGCGTGAATTCAAATGAAAGCGTGTTGCCGTCGATGCTGATAGTGGAAGCGGTTACGAAATCACGGATCCAGCCGGCCCCGCCATCTACTTCATGTGAAATGCCATCCGTTACGTGATGGGTAATAGAGTGAAAGTTTGTGTGGTTGATCAGCGTCAGTGCGTTGAACCCTGCGATGTCATCGACTGTGACGGAAACCTTGTAGGTTTGGCCAATGGTTAGCCCCGACAGGTTGATCCCGTCTTCGGTGTCGCTTCCGCCCAGGTTGCCGTTGAAAGTGTCACCTTCAAGCAAGCCGTAGTTGCCGGATGCGCCAGCGTTGATCGCCGCATCGATACCTTCTGTAATAATTGCCATGTGCTTTTGCCTCTTAATGATAGTGTTAATAACAACTGGAGCGGAAAAAATGGTTGGCTTTGCTCCAGTGGGCGGTGTTGTAATTATCGGAAAGGGCTAAAAATTGAAATAAATGGGACCGTATTGGCCTGATTTTCGCCTGAGGCTGTAGTATTCTGAATTTAAAGTGTAAAAATTTTAAAAAGGCCGTCATGCGGTCTGTGAATTGCAATTTATACGTGCGTTACTTGCAATAAATCGCGTTTTGCTCCTCTGACATTAGAGTGTGCTGAGTGAAATGTAGGGTGAAATGGTTTGGAGCTTGGTGCCGTTGCTATTACCTCTACTCTGAACAAGTAAGGAGATAACCCGATGGCTATGCGTTGGAAGAACACGCTCAAAGACTCTCATGTGACTGATGAGGCCGCGTTTATGAACCGCCGTCAGCTGATGGGGTCAGCTGTGGCTGGTCTGGGTTTGGCTACAATGGGCGCTGGGCAGGCCTCTGCTGCGGGCGAAAAGCTGACGCCGAATTCTTATGAGGACATCACGCAGTACAATAACTTTTATGAATTCGGGACCGGTAAAGACGAACCCGCGAAATACGCCCATACACTGACCACCCAGCCATGGACGGTAAAGATTGACGGTTTGGTCGACAAACCAGGTGATTACGCGCTGGAAGATATCCTGTCTGCCATGACCATCGAGGAACGCATTTATCGCTTCCGCTGTGTCGAGGCGTGGTCGATGGTTGTTCCATGGAACGGATTTGAACTGGCCGATCTGCTGGATATGGCGGGTGTGCAATCGGGCGCGAAATACGTTGCTTTTGAGACCGCAAACCGCCCTGATGAAATGCCGGGGGTTAAGTTCCCTGTTCTTGACTGGCCCTATGTCGAAGGCCTGCGGCTGGATGAGGCCGTGCATCCACTGACAATGATGGCGACTGGTATATATGGTAAGGACATCCCCAATCAGAACGGCGCGCCCCTGCGTTTGGTGGTGCCATGGAAGTACGGCTATAAATCCATCAAATCCATCGTGCGCATCACACTGACGGACAAGCAACCGCCGACAAGCTGGAACAAAGCCAATGCTCGGGAATATGGGTTCTATAGTAATGTGAACCCAGAGGTGGATCATCCCAGATGGAGCCAAGCCTCGGAGCGCCAAATTGGAGGGGGGCTGTTTGCCAAACGCATACCAACCCTCATGATGAATGGTTATGCCGATGAGGTTTCGGATTTATATGCTGGGATGGATCTTCGAAAAGACATCTAAACAAAGAATGAGATAGATTAGGGTCGGCGCTGTAAAAGGCGACGACCCTTTTTGCATCAAAGGGCACTTGTTGGCCCAAAGGACGTAAGATTGAAAAAGATAACTGATACCGTAAACCGTGCTGTTCGGTTCGTTCCAAAATGGCTGGTCTATATACTATGTCTCCTACCGGTGCCGTGGTTTCTTTATTTGGCCCAAACGGGCGGGCTGGGTCGGGAGCCGATCAAAGCACTGGAGCATGAGTTGGGCGAGATAGCGTTACAGCTATTGGTATTCGGTTTGTGCGTGACACCGTTGCGCGAACACATTGGTATCAACTTGATGAAGTTCCGCCGCGCTATCGGCGTTCTGGCCTTTATATATGTCACGCTACATCTGGCAGTTTGGATCGCCTTGGACATGAGCCTGCTTTGGTCGCAAATGTGGGCGGACATCTGGAAGCGTCCTTATATAACGATTGGCATGGCAGGGTTTGTTGCATTGATCCCTCTGGCCATCACCTCAAACAACTATTCGGTTCAAAAGCTAGGTGGCGCGGTTTGGCGTCGCCTTCACAAGATTACCTATCTCGCGGTGATCTTGGGGGGCGTTCACTATCTCTGGCTGGTTAAGGGCATCCAACTGGAACCAATCCTCTATATGGCCGCGATTTTGGTCTTATTGGCATTACGAGTCGCAAGCGCACGAAAGAAGGCTGCAAAGCGAGTCGCAAAAACCGCGTGAATCGCTGCCGGATTCGGGCTGATTTGGCTCCTCTTGTGGGTAACCCTGTGGATAACCCAATATATGGAAGGGGCGGCGCGAAGGCTTGGCCAAAGTTGGCCACGGAAAATAGGGTGCCGTGGACTAGGGTCGAAAAACCCTCTGCATAACCAATTGTTTTTGCTTCATTTTTAAAAAAGTCACAAAAAAACGCATTTAGATGAAAAAACAGCTTGCGGGTTCTTAGAACAAACCCTAGAACCCCCCTTACCGAAGCGCAGCAATGAGCAACGGGGCAGCGGACGGAACGAAGCGGAGACGCTAAGGGACTGAAGTGAAAGAGAAATTCAGAGGTACTGACGGCGGGGCGCGCTAGGTTAAGTTTAGCGCATCTTGTTGGTTTTTGTCTCTACGTTATTTGAAAATTAGATATCTGAAGAGATATGTGGGCGGTTTGGTCTATTTCGATGGATCAACGTCTGTATATCGCGCTCTTAGGGCTTATGTCCGATGATAGAGTGTCAGCTTCACTGTTTGAACGGCTTTCGGTTACTTTGGTAACTTTAAGTACATCAAACAGAAAAGACGCCATATGATTTCAGTAAGGTCATATGGTCGATGTGCAGAGGTTCGACGTCAAGGATAAGCAAGTAATTGCTTTTCAACTTGAGAGTTTGATCCTGGCTCAGAACGAACGCTGGCGGCAGGCCTAACACATGCAAGTCGAGCGCACCCTTCGGGGCGAGCGGCGGACGGGTTAGTAACGCGTGGGAATGTACCCTTTACTACGGAATAGCCTCTGGAAACGGAGAGTAATACCGTATGTGCCCTTCGGGGGAAAGATTTATCGGTAAAGGATCAGCCCGCGTTAGATTAGATAGTTGGTGGGGTAATGGCCTACCAAGTCTACGATCTATAGCTGGTTTTAGAGGATGATCAGCAACACTGGGACTGAGACACGGCCCAGACTCCTACGGGAGGCAGCAGTGGGGAATCTTAGACAATGGGCGCAAGCCTGATCTAGCCATGCCGCGTGTGTGATGAAGGCCTTAGGGTCGTAAAGCACTTTCGCCAGAGATGATAATGACAGTATCTGGTAAAGAAACCCCGGCTAACTCCGTGCCAGCAGCCGCGGTAATACGGAGGGGGTTAGCGTTGTTCGGAATTACTGGGCGTAAAGCGTACGTAGGCGGATCAGAAAGTAGGGGGTGAAATCCCAGGGCTCAACCCTGGAACTGCCTCCTAAACTCCTGGTCTTGAGTTCGAGAGAGGTGAGTGGAATTCCAAGTGTAGAGGTGAAATTCGTAGATATTTGGAGGAACACCAGTGGCGAAGGCGGCTCACTGGCTCGATACTGACGCTGAGGTACGAAAGTGTGGGGAGCAAACAGGATTAGATACCCTGGTAGTCCACACCGTAAACGATGAATGCCAGTCGTCGGGCAGTATACTGTTCGGTGACACACCTAACGGATTAAGCATTCCGCCTGGGGAGTACGGTCGCAAGATTAAAACTCAAAGGAATTGACGGGGGCCCGCACAAGCGGTGGAGCATGTGGTTTAATTCGAAGCAACGCGCAGAACCTTACCAACCCTTGACATCCTGTGCTAACCCGAGAGATCGGGCGTTCACTTCGGTGACGCAGTGACAGGTGCTGCATGGCTGTCGTCAGCTCGTGTCGTGAGATGTTCGGTTAAGTCCGGCAACGAGCGCAACCCACATCTTTAGTTGCCATCATTTAGTTGGGCACTCTAAAGAAACTGCCCGTGATAAGCGGGAGGAAGGTGTGGATGACGTCAAGTCCTCATGGCCCTTACGGGTTGGGCTACACACGTGCTACAATGGCATTTACAATGGGTTAATCCCCAAAAGATGTCTCAGTTCGGATTGGGGTCTGCAACTCGACCCCATGAAGTCGGAATCGCTAGTAATCGCGTAACAGCATGACGCGGTGAATACGTTCCCGGGCCTTGTACACACCGCCCGTCACACCATGGGAGTTGGTTCTACCCGACGGCCGTGCGCCAACCTTTCGAGGAGGCAGCGGACCACGGTAGGATCAGCGACTGGGGTGAAGTCGTAACAAGGTAGCCGTAGGGGAACCTGCGGCTGGATCACCTCCTTTCTAAGGATGTTTCTAGCTATGACTGTTTACAGTCATCGTGAAACACTTAGCAGGTCAGTAAACAAAACTGACCATATTTTAGAGGCACTTCGGTGCACTCTTCGGACCGAGCCGTCCTCATATCTCTTCAGAAACAGAACACGAGCTACCGCTCGTATGGGTCGGTAGCTCAGGTGGTTAGAGCGCACGCCTGATAAGCGTGAGGTCGGAGGTTCAAGTCCTCCTCGACCCACCAAGATCCCGCAAGGGAATTGATGGGGCCTTAGCTCAGCTGGGAGAGCGCCTGATTTGCATTCAGGAGGTCAGGAGTTCGATCCTCCTAGGCTCCACCAAGCATCTTACACAGTAAGATGGGAAGTCCTGACAGTGTCTTGCGAAGCAAGATCACGAGAAGGACACCTTAAGACAAAGATCAATTTGACCGTTAAGCACTGCTCGCAGTTCTTAACCGTCCAATTGGACGAATTAACATCGTAAAGAGAGATACAGTTACTTTAAGTAATTAAAGTAACAAACATCACTGTTTGATCGCGCCGAGTGTGGCGATGATCTCAGTATGGTGCTGATGACCTTCGGGTCTGACGCGAGCATTTACCATGAACTGTTTCCTCGGTTCCGTAAGTGTTTGCCATCTGAAATGAACAGTGTTGTCCAAGTCAAGTACACTAACCGAGACAGTCGTAAGGCTGTCTGAAACGTAGCAATCCGCACGGGTTGCTACAGTTATGTATGCTTTTGATCTAGGAACAGTTCGCACAGTTTCTTACCAGCTTCTGTGTGATACGAGAGACTTTTAGTCTTTCTCTTTCTGGATCAAATCAAGCGCGAAAAGGGCGTTTGGTGAATGCCTTGGCAGTAAGAGGCGATGAAAGACGTGATACTCTGCGATAAGTCATGGGGAGCTGAGAATAAGCTTTGATCCATGAATTTCTGAATGGGGCAACCCACCTGATACTTTGTTATTATTGCTCAGCAATGAGCAGCTAATAATGAGGTAAACCAGGTATTTCTTTGTTGAATATATAGACTTAGAAAAGCAAACCCGGGGAACTGAAACATCTAAGTACCCGGAGGAAAGGAAATCAATTGATACTCCCCTAGTAGCGGCGAGCGAACGGGGACCAGCCGAGCCTCAATTGTGGTTAGAATGCGTTGGAATGCGCAACCAAAGTGGGTGATAGTCCCGTATAAGAAGCATGAGAGGACGTATTAAGTAGGGCGGAACACGTGAAATTCTGTCTGAAGATCGGAGGACCACCTTCGAAGGCTAAGTACTCCTTACTGACCGATAGTGAACCAGTACCGTGAGGGAAAGGTGAAAAGCACCCCGACGAGGGGAGTGAAACAGTACCTGAAACCGAACGCCTACAATCAGTTGGAGGGTCCTTGCGACCTGACAGCGTACCTTTTGTATAATGGGTCATCGACTTGGTCTCTCAAGCAAGCTTAAGCCGTTAGGTGTAGGCGCAGCGAAAGCGAGTCTTAATAGGGCGAATGAGTTTGAGGGATCAGACCCGAAACCGAGTGATCTAGGCATGGCCAGGTTGAAGGTAAGGTAACACTTACTGGAGGACCGAACCCACATCTGTTGAAAAAGATCGGGATGAGCTGTGCCTAGGGGTGAAAGGCCAATCAAACTCGGAGATAGCTGGTTCTCTGCGAAATCTATTTAGGTAGAGCGTCGACCGAATACCCTCGGGGGTAGAGCACTGGATGGGTAATGGGGCCCCACAGGCTTACTGATCCTAACCAAACTCCGAATACCGAGGAGTACTAGTCGGCAGACACACGGCGAATGCTAACGTCCGTCGTGAAGAGGGAAACAACCCTGACCTACAGCTAAGGCCCCTAATTCATGGCTAAGTGGGAAAGCAGGTGGGACGACCAAAACAACCAGGAGGTTGGCTTAGAAGCAGCCATCCTTTAAAGATAGCGTAACAGCTCACTGGTCTAAATAAGTTGTCCTGCGGCGAAGATGTAACGGGGCTCAAGCCATGAGCCGAAGCTTAGGATGCATTTATTGCATGGTAGCAGAGCGTAGTGTGACATAGTTCCATGTGTCCTTATCCTCCTTCGGGTGGAATTGGACACAAGGAGCTTTCTGTGAAGCCGGCCTGTGAGGGATCCGGTGGAGAGATCACTAGTGAGAATGATGACATGAGTAGCGACAAAGAGTGTGAGAGACACTCTCGCCGAAAATCCAAGGGTTCCTGCTTAAAGCTAATCTGAGCAGGGTAAGCCGACCCCTAAGGCGAGGCCGAAAGGCGTAGTCGATGGGAACCAGGTTAATATTCCTGGGCCAGATGGAAGTGACGGATCTCGACTGTAGTTCATCCTTATCGGATTGAATGGGCTGCTTAGAGGTTCCTGGAAATAGCTCCATCATGAGATCGTACCCTAAACCGACACAGGTGGATAGGTAGAGAATACCAAGGCGCTTGAGAGAACTATGTTGAAGGAACTCGGCAAAATACCTCCGTAAGTTCGCGAGAAGGAGGCCCGGTTCCTAGGCAACTAGGGGCTGGGGGCACAAACCAGGGGGTGGCGACTGTTTATTAAAAACACAGGGCTCTGCGAAGTCGCAAGACGACGTATAGGGTCTGACGCCTGCCCGGTGCCTGAAGGTTAAAAGGAGAGGTGAGAGCCTTGAATTGAAGCCCAGGTAAACGGCGGCCGTAACTATAACGGTCCTAAGGTAGCGAAATTCCTTGTCGGGTAAGTTCCGACCTGCACGAATGGCGTAACGACTTCCCCGCTGTCTCCAACATAGACTCAGCGAAATTGAATTACCGGTCAAGATGCCGGTTACCCGCGGTTAGACGGAAAGACCCCGTGCACCTTTACTACAGCTTCACACTGGCATTAGGCCGAACATGTGCAGGATAGGTGGTGGGCTTTGAAGCAGAGACGCTAGTCTCTGTGGAGCCTCCCTTGAGATACCACCCTTGTTCTGCTTGATGTCTAACCGCGGTCCGTTATCCGGATCCGGGACCCTGTGTGGCGGGTAGTTTGACTGGGGCGGTCGCCTCCTAAATCGTAACGGAGGCGCGCGAAGGTTGGCTCAGAGCGGTCGGAAATCGCTCGTTGAGTGCAATGGCAGAAGCCAGCCTGACTGCGAGACTGACAAGTCGAGCAGAGTCGAAAGACGGCCATAGTGATCCGGTGGTCCCGAGTGGAAGGGCCATCGCTCAACGGATAAAAGGTACGCCGGGGATAACAGGCTGATACTGCCCAAGAGTCCATATCGACGGCAGTGTTTGGCACCTCGATGTCGGCTCATCTCATCCTGGGGCTGGAGCAGGTCCCAAGGGTACGGCTGTTCGCCGTTTAAAGAGGTACGTGAGCTGGGTTTAGAACGTCGTGAGACAGTTCGGTCCCTATCTTCCGTGGGTGTAGGATACTTGAGAGGAGTTGCCCCTAGTACGAGAGGACCGGGGTGAACGATCCACTGGTGGATCTGTTGTGGCGCCAGCCGCAGTGCAGAGTAGCTATGATCGGACAGGATAACCGCTGAAGGCATCTAAGCGGGAAGCCCCCCTCAAAACAAGGTATCCCTGAGAGCCGAGGTAGACTACCTCGTCGATAGGCCAGAGATGTAAGCGTGGTAACACGTTCAGTTGACTGGTACTAATGGCTCGATAGGCTTGATTTGATCCAGTAACAGAAAGACTTCTGTTACTAGTCAAAAGCATACACACACAATCAGCGTGCTGACTTGGACAATTTAGGAATTTATTTGGTTTGGTGATCATAGCACGAGCAAAACACCCGGTCCCATCCCGAACCCGGCAGTTAAGTGCCGTCGCGCCAATGGTACTGCGTCTTAAGGCGTGGGAGAGTAGGTCATCGCCAAACCTAATAAGTTCCTAAATATCTCTCGACGATAAACAAAACATTCAAAAAACGCCGCTGTGGTAATTCTCAGCGGCGTTTTGACGTTCCATACACAGTATATTCCGAATACCCTGCAAGCGTTGCAGAGAATAACTGGAAGCCACAAAATGAAAATCTGTGCCATTACCATGGTTCACAAGGACTATTGGGCTCTAAACCAGTGGTACGAACACTTTGGGGGGCATATTGGGCATGAAAACTTGTACATTGTGTCTCACGGATATGACCCCGAGATCCAGCGGATCTGCCCAAAAGCCAGCGTTATCACGATACCAAGGGATGAGTTGAAGCATTTTGACCGGGTGCGGATGCGGTTGATCAATGGTTTTCAATCAGGGCTAAATAACATTTACGACTGGGTTATCCAGACCGACGCAGATGAATTGATCTGCTTTAACCCCAACAAATACCCTTCTTTCCAAGCGCTTTTCGAAAGCACCTCAGCGCCGGCTCTTTTTGCCCTAGGCTTAAACTTGGCTGAGATCGAGGGGGACGCCCCCTTGGAGGAGGGGGAAAAAGTATTTCCATCACGGAATGTCGCCGCAGTAACTGGCAACTACAGCAAGGCTTGGGCGGTTCGGAAGGCACTACCGCTTAGATGGCATGGGGTTTTCTGCGGGCACCGAAAAACGGCGGATTTTCCTTTTGAGATGCCTGATGATGTGTTCCTCGTTCACTTAAAGCATGCGAATTCAGAAGCCCTAAAAGAAACGAACGCTGTGCGGCAATCGGTTGCAGATAGCGTCGGTGAGGATTGGAGTGTTAATGGTTGGGCTAAACCAGATTTCCATGCGAAACGTTTCTTTCGCAAGCTCGCAGCCGCGAAGGAACTGCCATGGGATGATGCCGTAGCTTACGGTTACGAACAGATCAGAGACAATCCAGTTCGTGATCCAGAGCGCGGGATCGTTAAGCCTCCATTTATAAACTATGTCTGCCGGACCATTTTGCCAGAGTGGTTTGCTGATGTTTAGAAGGCCCTGCCGTTAAATCCCCCGACCAATATTACGTTAGTACGTTGACAATCTTGGGGTAATTGACGGATATAACAAACAAACGCGGGCCGTTAGCTCAGCTGGATTAGAGCAGGGAACTTCTAATTCTCAGGTCGGGGGTTCGAGTCCTCCACGGCTCGCCAAATTCTATCATTGTTGTTGTCATTAACCCATAAGAATGCAAATTTAGGACCATAAGGCTGCAAATGGGTGTCAATACCTTCATTTTTGCACATGTTACTGACCCATGACCAAGCGCTGATTCACTCATCAAAGCCGATTATCAAAGACTTTCAGATTCGCTGCTTACAGAGCAAAACGGCTTCAAGCTGTGGTACTTACGGCCCAAACCAGCCATTGACGAATGGTCGCCACGCCGCAGTGCAGCTTCCCCGAAGCGGACATTGCCAAAGGTGCGCAGCATTTAAGTGGTTCGATGACCGCAATGCGGACAAAGTGACCGTTGTCCACCGCTGCAGCAGTCATTCGTCGGAACGTTTTCTTAGCGCCGTAACCTGTGCTTGACGAAGCGCACGCAGTCTTCGCTTTTTCCGCAAAACGTATACCGGCGGCGCAACCAAAGCGCTTAACATCAAAGCAAGAATACCGAATTTCAAAGTGGTATTGGTTATGCCAAACAGGATGACCGGCACCGACAAAATCAAAACAAAATAGTAATATACCAGCGATCGGCCCAACCCAGAAGCTGGCACATGATTTGCCGCGTGCAGATCTATTTCATTGGTCATCAAACTACCTCCAAGAAAAACAGCTCCAGTAAGATTAGCCATTGCTGCATTTAGCTTTTCATCCCCCCTATTACCATAGTCTGAGCCCACAAGTTGGTCGAGAGCTTCTGGTCAAGAAGGGCTCTAAGCGGACTTGCGGCGATGCAGCGCGTGTTTTTTTGCGCAAAACTCCCTGCCACCGGCCTGAGCAATCACACCGGATGACGGCTGTCAGCCCAAAGCAGACATGGCCAACGAAACCTTGGGCGGATTGCGTACCTTCGCTGCGCCCGCAAACGAAACTGGCAATTTGAAGAAAGCGGACGCTCAGGGCTGCGACCCAGCTTTTTCGATGTGCAATCGCGGCGAAAGTCGGCAAAGAGCCCTTGTTTCTATTGTCGGGCAAAGCTTGAATTCATACTATTGCCACATGATCTATTCAATTAAGCCTCATCAACCCGCTTACACAAAACACATGTTGCTCCTCGCTTTGGCGAAAAGCGTTTACGATAATCAATACAAACCCGAAGGCTATGTTGGAGGAGGAGAGCTTTGGACCTTTGACAATATGTGTTCCGGGGACTTGGAACGAGCCGCATCAGTCTTGGAAAAATCAGGATTTGTCAGTTATATAGATGATATTGGTCGACGTAGCGTATTCAACTGCGGACCTGAAGGTTTCGACAGCCTTGCGAATGCAGCCACATCAGAAAACTTGTCTGAGGAAGAAATCGAAGAAGCAGTGGTGTGGCTTGGCACTGGGGGAAAATTAGCGAGCCTCGAAATCGAGCGTCTTGCGGAGCAGATCGAGAAAAAGTCATAGTTTGCAAGGCAGCTTTGTCCGCATTGCCGCCTCTCGCCTTCCAATTTAGCAGTGATTTCGTTTGCAACCGCAGCGAACGGCAGCAAGGAGCCCAGAGTGACCAACTTGCCGCAGGATAGCGAAGGTCGGCATTTCTAAACATGACCAATTTCTGAGGCATGGCAAACCGCTGATCACAGAAGTTTCAGTGCTATGGCCAACACAAGACTAGCTGAGGCCGCTACACCCCACCATATGGCCACACGATGTGAAGCTTCAATAGTGACAGGCATTTGAGACCACGGGACGGGTACTTTGACTACGAGAGAGCGGTATTCGCACTTACATTTCATCTGAATTCTCCTTCGAGAAACAGACCTAATTGCAAAGTGAAGTGTTTAAAATTCAACATTAAGACCAGACGCTTAAGATAGACAGTATCGGAAGACCTAAGCAGCAGACGGATTGACCCGACAATTTGTCTTGTAGTCCTCTTGGGATTCTTAGCCTACAGTTGTTCTCGTGAGATCCTTAATATCCATGTGCATATGGAACCAGAAAATTGAAACAACCTGAAGAACACAAAAACAGTCAGATTACAATTTCGCTCATGGCTGCCGATCTGCAGTATCGGATGGAAGCGCAATACCATGAGGCACTTAAGCAACAAGTTTTTCTCGAAGAGAATTGCAGCGCCGAAAGTGATCTACAAGACCGGTTTTCCGCACGGAACAAACTTTCAACGATTGTAGGGCGCCAGATTCTAACTTATGTTTGGCGCCGTTCGAAATACATCCCGCCAAATGTGTTAATCGCAGCCGGATACCCAAATCAACCGCATGATGAGGCCATTACAAGCCACGCCTTAGCCACTGAATTTTGCGAGGTTGGCGGTGTATCTGACCTAAATACCCTAACCAGAATCCAGCGCGACACTTCCCGCGTAGTTGCCGCCGCAAGTGTGTACAGCCTGATCTTATTTCAGCCGTCGCCTGCAAACAAGAAGCCATTTTTGGGAACAGAATTATTGCATGAGTTGATGATGGCAACACATTTTCCAAATGCTATGCTGATACAATCCCTCATCGACGATCTAGGAAATCGTGGGTCTGGTACAGGAAACGCAGAATGACTGAATTCGAGAACAAATCCGAAGATGACCACACGGAAGCGCTTGAAACGTTATCCGCTAGAGTGTTTGGCCAGCTTTTTAGAGGTGGAAACTCACTTCCTGCAATTGACCGTGGAATGTGGAAGGTCGCTTATGACAAAGCGATTGGCCAAGTTAACGAAAAAACTCAGCCTGAGTCAGAGGTCAATTTCATTGCATTGAAGACGATTCTAGATGTTGCTGATAATAGTGGCGCACGCAGTGTTCAGTGCATCAAGGTCTTGGCCGGTTCCAAACGCAAATACGCTTCTATTGGCGACATTATCGTCGTGTCAGTAAGGGAAGCTATTCCTCGTGGCCGTATGAAAAAAGGCGACATCCGCAAGGCTGTTGTTGTTCGCACAGCCAAGGAAGTACGTCGCGAAGACGGTTCAGTAGTGAGATTTGATCGTCATGCAGCGGTCCTTCTCAATAACAATAATGAACCGATCGGTTCGCGTGTGTTTGGTCCGGTACTCTCTAGTTTGCTTGACGGAAAGCTGGCAGCTTTAGTTGGATTTGAAAAGGAAAGAATTTCTGACCCGCTCCAGGAGTAGTCTGGGACATATGCAAAATGTGATTATGAAGCGGTCGTTGGCGCAACCGCAGCGAAAGCCCGCTCCGTCCGCGTAGCAGACCTTAATACCTCAATAATGCTGCATCAACGTATCAATGACTGCTTCGGGGAAGCTGCGTCGCAGCGTGCGGGGCCAACTCGAGCGGTAATTTTTGGCCGTTCGCGTGAATTTGCAAAGTACGCTTTCTGCGCATAGCTGACCTTGATGGCTGGCGCAGCATGGTTGGTTGGGCTTTCGGGGTCTCGAATGACCGCTTTCACCGATCTGCAAAAAGATGTTTGCAGGTGCAGCTAAGGTCCGGTTTCCGCCCATGGTGTCGACCGACACGAACGGCCCAGAGCTGCCGTTCGAGCAGTTCGCGGCGAAGGTCGGCTTCGAGCCCATCCTGTGAATTCGAAATTCGCGCTGCGCGCGCTCGCAGCAAGAAAATCGCCGCGATCGCATAATTATTGGCGCTGCTGCGCGGCGTAAAAAGCAGCCGTTCATGTATGTTGCAGCGAGGAAGAGAACCCGGATCTACAATTTTCTTGACCCAGCCGACCTTAATGCAGTCTTATCCGCCTACCGGTATCGGTCATATTCCGCATCAGCAGGCACCTGGAACGCGGATTGCTTACGACGCGAGCGAGCAAGCAAAATTGACCAGACCAGGCAAACTGCTAAGGTTGTTATATGTCGTCTGCTCTGAGGATTGCTATCGGGTCGTTCGGGCGGGTCGCTCTCTTGGATATGGATCGGCCTTTGGTCAAGCACGCACATGCGCAATGCCACGCGCTGCTCAAGGTCGAAGGTGCGGATACCGAGTTTGACGTGGGCGGGCGGCGCGTGGCGCTGACCGATGAAAGCGCCGTTCTCATCAACGCTTGGGAACACCACAGCTACGTGCACCGCGCCGGGCAGCCACCGACGATCATCCTCGCGCTTTACATCGAGCCGAACTGGCTGGGCGCGTTTCGCAGCAATTGGCAGGCGAGCGCGGGACCGGGTTTTTTTCCGCATCCGGGCGGTGCCATCACCCCACAGATCCGCCGCCAGGTCGGCGAAACCGCCGAGGCGATGGTGCAGGCCCCGGGCGACGCCACAGCACATGAGCGGCTGATCGGGCGGTTGATGGTCTCGATCATCGAGCGGCTGGCGCTTTGGCGCGAAGCGCAGCCGTCGCTCCGAGCGCGGGCCACGGCAATGCGCGCACCCGACCGGCGGATCGCGCGGGCCCTGGGCTTGATGCGCGCGGACCCGGCCCGCATTCCATCGATGGAGTGGCTGGCGCGCGAAAGCGGTGTGTCCCGCGCGCATTTCTTCCGGCTGTTCGAGGCCGAGACCGGCATTTCTCCGCGTGTCTATCTGAACACCCAGCGGGTCGAACGCGCGGTGCAGGCGGTCGCAAACGACACCCGCAGTTTCACCGACATCTCCGACGATCTGGGCTTTTCGGTGCCGGCGCATTTCTCGCGCTTCTTTCACGACCATGCTGGCTCCTCGCCCAGCATATTCCGCGATGTCTCGGCACTTCGCGACAACGGCTGACCCCGGTTTTTGAGACTCCTCGGTAAGGTCCGAGACCTGGCGGGATCGCGGGGCCTACGGATGACCGCCTAACGTCCCTTCCCAAGGGCTTGCCCATGCCAAGCCGGGAGGAGACATGAAAGATACCGTTACAGAGCCACTTGTTGGCCGCTCGGTCGCGCGCGTCGAGGATCCGGCACTCCTGTCGGGGCACGGGCGTTACATCGACGATCTGCCGGTGGCAGCCGGAACGCTGGCATTGGCCTTCGTGCGGTCGCCACACGGCCACGCCGACATCCGGTCGGTCGACACCGCCGAGGCAGCATGCGCGCCCGGCGTCGTCGCCGTCATCACCGGACAGGACGTCGCGCTGCGCACTCGGTCGATGACCGTCGGTGTCAAGGCCAATGTGGAATGCTGGCCAATGGCGGTGGAGCGGGTGCGCTATGTCGGTGAGCCGGTGGCCATGGTCGTCGCCACCGACCGCTACCTGGCCGAGGATGCCGCCGATCTGGTCGCGGTCGACTACGCGCCGCGCCGCGCGGTGGTCGATCCGGTCGCGGCACTTTCGGACGATGCACCGGTGCTGCATTCCAGCCTCGGTGGCAACCTCATCAACGAACGGCGCTTTCGCTACGGCGATCCCGAGGCGGCGTTCGAGGCCGCCCGGCACCGGATCGGCATCGACGTCACCTATCCGCGCAGCGCCTGCACCCCGATTGAAACCTACGGCGTGATCGCCAGCTACGAGCCGGGCGAGGATGCCTTTGACGTCACCGCGAATTTCCAGGGCCCCTTCTCGATCCACGCAGTGGTGGCTCGGTCGCTGAACGTGCCGGGCAACCGGCTGCGGCTGCGCACGCCGCCCGATTCCGGTGGTTCTTTCGGGATCAAGCAGGGCGTCTTTCCCTACATGATCCTCGCTGGCGTTGCCGCGCGCATCGCGGGCGCGCCGGTCAAGTGGATCGAGGACCGGCTGGAGCATCTGTCGGCCAGCGTCTCAGCCACCAATCGCCAGACCCGGATCGAGGCGGCGGTCGCGGCGGATGGCCGGATCACCGCGCTTGACTGGGATCAGATCGAGGATTGCGGTGCCCATCTGCGCGCGCCGGAACCTGCCACGCTCTACCGGATGCACGGCAACATGACCGGCGCCTACGACATATCGAACATGAGCATCCGCAACCGCGTCGTGCTGACCAACAAGACGCCAACCGGGCTTAATCGCGGCTTTGGCGGCCCGCAGATCTATTTCGCGCTGGAGCGGTTGATGGACACCATTGCGCGGCAGCTTGGGCTGGACAAGCTGGAGGTCATCCGCCGCAACCTCATCCCAGCCGGGGCGTTTCCCTACCGCACGGCAAGCGGCGCGCTCTACGACTCGGGCGATTACGCCACGGCGCTGGACCGCGCGGTCACCGAAGGCGGTCTGGCCGACCTTTACGCCCGCCGCGACAAAGCCCGCGCCGAAGGCCGACGTTACGGCATCGGATTTGCCTGCGTGGTTGAGCCTTCGGTGTCGAACATGGGCTACATCACCACCGTCCTGACCCCCGAAGAGCGTGCCAAGGCGGGGCCCAAGAACGGTGCGCAGGCAACCGCGACCATCGCAATCGACCCACTCGGCTCAGTCACGGTCAAGGTCGCCTCGGTCCCGCAGGGTCAAGGCCACCGGACCGTGCTGGCCCAAGTCGTGGCCGACAAGTTTGGGCTGCCGATGGAGGCGGTGCGCGTTCTGGCTGATGTGGACACGATGCGCGATGCCTGGTCCATCGCCTCGGGCAACTACGCCTCGCGCTTTGCCCCGGCGGTTGCTGGTGCGACCGAGATCGCAGCAACGCGGCTGCGCGATAAACTGGCCAAGGTCGCGGCCACACAGCTGAACATTGCGCTCGAGGACGTGTCCTTCGAAGGGGGCCGCATACGCGCCAGGGGCAATCCCGACAACAGCCTGTCCTTCGCGCGGGTCGCCGCCACGGCGCATTGGTCGCCGGGCACCCTGCCGGACGACGTGGATCACACCCTGCGCGAGACGGTCTATTGGAGCCCGCCCGAACTGGAGGCCCCGACTGCCGAGGACGGGATCAATTCCTCGCTCTGTCACGGGTTCATCTTCGATTTCTGCGGGGTCGAGATCGACCCCGAGACCGCTGAGCCTAAGATCGACCATTACGTGACCATGCACGATTGCGGGCGGATCCTGCATCCTGCGATGGTCGACGGTCAGGTGCGTGGCGGCTTTGCCCAGGCGGTGGGCGCGGCGTTCCTTGAGGAATATGCCTACGGCGCGGACGGATCGTTCCAGTCCGGCACGCTGGCCGACTACCTCTTGCCGACTGTAATGGAGGTGCCTGAACTGGTCATACTGCATCACGAGACGCCGTCGCCCTTCACGCCGCTCGGGGCCAAGGGCGTGGGCGAAGGCAATTGCATGTCGACGCCCGTCTGCATCGCCAATGCCGTGGCCGACGCGCTGGCCCCCGAAGGCGATGCACCAGATATCGTCCTCCCAGTGACCGCGTCCAAGCTCGCGGCGTGTATCTTTGGCGACGAGCCCAGCCCGAAAAGCCCGGTGCCCGAGACGAAGGCCGAGGCCACGACTGGCGGGCGTAAGCTCACGGGTGAAGGCCGCGCCGTGGTGCAGGCCAGCCGCACCGATGTCTGGCAGATGCTGCTGGATCCCGCGACGCTCGATGCAATTATTCCCGGCTCGCACGGCGTGCAGAAGGTCGGCGAGACACGCTTCAAAGCGGATGTGACGCTGGGCGTCGGGCCGGTCCGGGGCCGCTACAAGGCCGATATTGAATTGTCGGACCTCGACCCGCCCAACGCCGTGACACTGTCGGGCCAAGTTGTCGGCGCGCTTGGCACCGGTGGCGGACATGGCCGCATCACACTGACCGACACCGACGACGGCACCGAGATCGCCTACCGCTACGAGGCCGAGATCGGCGGCAAGGTCGCCTCGGTCGGCGGGCGGCTTCTGGACGGCGCGGCCAAGGTCGTGATCGGCGAGTTCTTCCGCGCGCTGGCCCGCCATTGCGGCGGCGCGGGCACCGGGCCTTTGGCGCGGCTCATGGGCCTTTTCCACCGCATAACGAAAGGAGGCCGGTCATGAAGCCCGCCCCATTCGACTATGTCGCCGCCACGGAGATGGGCGAAGCGCTGGAAGCACTGCATCAGGGTGGCACCGAGGCCCGGGTCATCGCGGGCGGCCAGTCGCTGATGCCGATGCTGAACATGCGCCTCGCGCGCCCTGCCACACTCGTTGACATCACTCGCATCCCGGAGCTGTCACGGATCGAGGCCAAGGGCGATAACGTCACCATCGGGGCCGCCGTGCGCCAGAGCACGCTTGAACGCTGGCCGGATCTGGCGGATCGCTTGCCGCTGGTGCGCGCCGCGCTGCCATGGGTCGGACACACGCAACTGCGCAATCGCGGCACGGTTTGCGGTTCTGTCGCCCATGCCGATCCCAGCGCAGAGCTGCCGCTCTGCCTGATCGCGCTCGGCGGCTCCGTTATCCTGCGCCGCCGCCGCAAGACGCGTGCCGTCGCGGCGCGCGATTTCTTCCAGGGCATGATGTCCACCGACCTAACCCCCGGCGAGATGATCGCCTCGGTCACTTTCCCGGGCCGCCAGAAAGGCTCCGGATATGCCTTCCGCGAAGTGGCCCGCCGCCATGGTGATTTCGCCATCGTCGCCTGCGCCGCCATCGCCCGACCCGATGGCACCGCCACGCTGAGCGTGGGCGGCGTCGCCGACACGCCCCGCACGCTCGATCTGCCCTCAGACGCGCAAGATCTCGATGACCGGTTGAACGAGTTCGCCTGGCATTTGCAGGCCCGCGACGACCTGCATGCGACCGCCCGCTACCGCCGCGATCTGGTCCGGCAGCTCGGCCGCGCAACCTTGAAGGAGGCCCTGTCATGCCGCGACTGACCCAAGACGAGACGCACCCGGTGCGCTTCACCCTGAACGGACGTCCCGTTTCGGCGCGTGTGCCGCCACGCACATTGCTGACGGATGTCCTCCGCCAAGAGATCGGCGCGACCGGCACCCATGTGGGCTGCGAGCACGGCGTCTGCGGTGCGTGCACGGTCCAGGTCGACGGGGAGGCTGTGCGCGCCTGCCTGATGCTCGCCCAACAGGCCGAGGGCTGCGAGGTCCGCACGGTGGAGGGGCTCGCGACAGACGGTGCGCTGACCTCGCTGCAAGAGGCCTTTCGCGCGCATTTCGCGCTGCAATGCGGCTTCTGCACCGCGGGAATCCTAATGACGCTCGACGCGCTGTTTTCGCGCCAACCGGACGCGGATGAAGACGCGATCCGCGAGGCGCTTTCGGGCCATCTGTGCCGCTGCACGGGTTACGCGCCCATCGTTCAGGCGGCGCTGGCCGCCCGCAACCGCATCAAGGGAGGACCAATCGATGCTTGACCTCGGAACCAGCTTTCTCGCGTCCGTGGAACGCGACCCCGACGCGATGGCCATCGCCGAAGGGGACCAGACAATCACTTATGCCGACTGGTATCGCCGGATCAGTGCGTTGGTGGATGGGCTTGGCCAGATCGGCCTGCGCAAGGGCGACACGCTCGTCACGGCAATGCAGAACCGGTGGGAGAATGCGTCGCTGCATTGGGCCTGCCAAATCGCCGGAATTGTCATCACGCCAGTCAATTGGCGCGTCACCGCCGACGAGCTGGACCATGCGCTGCACGACAGTGCGGCCCGCGTTCTGGTGCATGACGATGCCGCGTCCGAGGCAGTGGCCGGATCGGCGCTCGTCCCAAATCTGAAAGTGCTGCCGCTGGGCGGCGATCAGGGCCTCGCTGCAATGCTGTCGGGCAGCGCCGCCGATGCAGCGCCGCAGGCAGGGGCGGATGATCTGTCGGTCATGCTCTACACATCCGGCACGACTTCGAAGCCCAAGGGCGTGCCGCGCCGCCACCGGGCCGAACGGGCCGCGGCCATCGCCCATGTGGCGCAAAACATGTACGGACATGGCGAGCGCACGCTTGGCGTCATGCCGCTCTATCATACGATGGGGATCCGCTCGCTCCTGTCGGCCAGCGTGATCGGCGGTGCCTTCGTTTGCCTGCCGCGTTTCGACGTACCGGGCGCGCTTGCTGCGATCGAGCAGCATCGTGTCAGCAACCTCTATCTCGTGCCGACACTCTATCACGACATCGTCCACCACGCCGCGTTCACACCGGACCGAGTGGCAAGCGTGCGAAAGCTGGGCTTTGCCGGGGCGTCGATGACCGACGGTCTGCTGCAGAAACTGGCGGAGGCCTTCCAGCCCGAGCTTTTCGTGAACCATTACGGCTCGTCCGAGATTTACACCTTCTCCATCTGCCAGGACGCCGCGGCCAAACCCGGATCGGCGGGCCGCGCCGCGATCAACCAGCGCCTGCGCGTGGTGCCGCTGGGCGCGACGGATGCCAGCCAGACCTGCGCACCCGGCGAAGAAGGCGAAATCGTCGCCTCCATGCAGGGTGACGAGGCCTTCGAGGGTTACTGGAACCGCCCCGAAGCGGACCGCAAGGCCATTCGCGACGGCTGGTACTTCACCGGCGATTGCGGGCTCTTCGACGAAGACGGCGATCTTTTCGTCACGGGGCGCGCCGACGACATGATCATCACCGGCGGCGAGAACGTCTCGCCGGTCGAGGTAGAAAGCTGCCTGTCGCTGCACCCCGCCGTAGCCGAAGTCGCCGTTGTCGGCCTGCCCGATGTACGCTGGGGCAAGGTGGTGACCGCCTTTGTCAAGCGGGGCGGCGATGTCACCGAAGACGATCTCGACGCCCATTGCCGCAGCTCGGACCTGTCCAATTTCCGCCGCCCGCGCCGCTACGTCTTCGTGCGCGAAATCCCGAAATCCCCTGTCGGAAAACTCCTCCGCCGCCTGCTTGTCGCGGGCGAATACGAGGTCGAACCGGCTGAGACCACCACTGCGTAAGTACATAGAAAGACACCCAGATGAAAGATACTCCGATGACCGAGACAATGACCTTCTCCGATCCGCGCCTTTCCGAGCTCGACGGCTTCCATGTCCAGTTCGATGAAGCCAGCGAGCGCGCGGACATCATCCTCGCACGGCCGCCCTACAACGTGATCTCGATGGGAGCCCGCGATCAGCTCCGCCTCGTCTTCGAGGCACTCGATGAAGATGACCGCGTGCGTATCATCGTCGTCTCCGGCGAGGGTGAGCACTTTTCTTCCGGCGGCAATATCAAGGGCTTCCTCGAGGCCAGCCCAGAACATGTCTCGCATTTGGCATGGAACATAGCGGCTCCGGCACGCTGCTCCAAGCCGGTGATCGCCGCCAATCGCGGCTACACCTTCGGCGTCGGCTTCGAGCTGTCTCTGGCCTGCGATTTCCGCATCGTGTCCGAGACCTGCCGCTACGCGCTGCCCGAACAGAAGCTGGGCCAGATCCCCGGATCCGGTGGCTCCGCCCGGCTGCAGAAAATCGTCGGCGTGACGCGCACGAAGGACATCGTCATGCGCTCGAAGCGCATCAAGGGCCAACAGGCGCTGGACTGGGGCATCGCCACCGAATGCGTGCCCGATGGCGATCTCGAACAGGCGGTGACAGACCTCGTGAACGAGCTCCGCGAGTTTTCCCCGATGGCGCAGCGCACCGCGAAGAAGCTGCTGAACGACACCGACGACGCGCTTCTCAGCACAGCAATCGAGATGGAGGGGCTGAACTACAGCCGCCTGCGGCAATCGGAGGATTTCCGCGAGGGCGTCGAGGCCTTCCACGCCAAGCGCAAGCCCGCTTTCACCGGACGCTGAGATGGCCATGCAACCCCATTCAAGGGAGGAGACCCAGATGGAACGGACGGAAAAGACAAACTGGATCGAGAAAGGACCGGGCTTCGGCGCGGGCCTGTCGGGCCTGCGCGAGGCGCTGGGTATCAAGACCGCGAGCGCGGGACTGGTCGCGGCGATCTTCGGATGCTCGGGGCCGGCGCTGATCGTGATCGGCGCGGCCAACAATGGCGGCCTCTCCGAAGGCCAGACCGTGGCCTGGCTTCTGGCGATCTACGGCCTCGGCGGGCTGATAAGCCTGATCATGGCGCTCTACTACAAGCTGCCGGTGACGGGGGCCTATTCCATCCCAGGCGCGGCGCTCGTCGCCGGCGCGCTCGGCACCTTCCCGTTCGAACAGGCGGTCGGCGCCTTCCTGATGGCCGGCGCGATGGTCTTCGTGCTCGGCATCACCGGGCTCATCGGCAAGGTGATGCGCTGGCTTCCGATGCCCATCGTCATGGCGATGATCGCGGGGGCGCTCATTCGCTTCGGCATCGGCGCAGTCACCTCGATCGAAAAGCTGCCCATCGTCGTTGGCGCGGCAACCATCGCCTTCTTCCTGTCGATGCGGTTCCTGCGGGCCGTCCCACCGGTTCTGACCGCACTGATTGTGGGCCTTGTTGCGGTGGCCCTGACCGGAGGCTTCCAGGGAGGCGAGGCGGCAATCAGCTTCGTCGCGCCGGAATTCACCGCACCCGTCTTTACGATCGATGCCTTCCTCGCCATCGCCGTGCCGCTTGCCGTGCTGGTGATCGGGGCCGAGAATGCTCAGGCTATTGGGGTTCTCTACGCCGAGGGTTACCGCCCGCCGATCAACGCCATGACCGTGATCTCGGGCATCGGCGGCATGCTGGCGGGGGTCATCGGTGGGCATAACGCCAATATCGCGGGGCCCATGACAGCGATCTGTTCGTCCGATCAAGCGGGCGAAAATCCCGAGGGGCGCTATGCGGCCACGGTGCTGAACGGCGTGCTTTTCGCCGCCTTCGGGGTCTTCGCCGGGGTTGCGGTGCCGCTCATCATGGCGCTGCCCGGACCGCTGATCGGCGCAGTGGCGGGTTTGGCGATGATCACCGTCCTGCTGAGCGCGTTCCAATCCGCCTTCGACCGCAATGCGGGCTACCAGATCGGAGCCTTCGTCGCCCTGATCGTGGCGATGTCGAACGTGTCGTTCCTGAGCATCAGCGCGCCGTTTTGGGCACTGGTGGCGGGAGCCGCAGTTTCGGTGCTGAACGAGCGAGTCGTCAGGTCCCCGGCTGTTGGCAGTGCCGAGTCTTAAAGAACGGTGCTGGACTGTCAGATCGACTAAATGGGGGCAACAGTTATAGAACTGTGGCCCCCAAGTATGTATTCTTTGTAGCTGCCGTGATCCTGTTGAACTGGTGTAGCACTGCTACCCAACCTTGGATCGCCGGACGCTGGATTTTTCCGGCTCTTGCCGTTCGCCATCCAAGACCGGACGCGCGGCGGCGTGCCCACTAATGCTGGCTCAGAGCCCAAAATCCAGATGCTGCACGATGCGCGAATGTCGATTACCGATCTCACTACGCCGGCGTACGCGTCATCTCACGGATCAGATCATTTGTCTCCGGTCTCGTCGTTTGGTGCCGATATCGAAGGGCCAAAACAGCTCTTGATATTTCAAGACCATCGATGGGTTTCGACACCAAGCCCATGTCCGAAGGAATAGCGGTGGCCGGCAGGATCACCGCACCTGACCCTTGCCGAGCAAGTTCAACCAACCAATCCACGCGATTTGACCGATAGGCCGCGTAGAGTTCGTGACCATAATCCGCGCAAGTCCCGTGCAAAGCATCCCGCATTTCGCAATTTAGGCGGTCAAGCATGTCAGTTTTGGCAAGAGTCGAAAGAGAAATCGCATCCAGTTCAGACAACGGGTGCGACTTGGACACCACGACCTTGTAGTCCTCTTCATAGAGATGGTCTATACGATAGAGGTCTTCACTGACCTTCTCTGCGGTGACTACTACGTTAAATTCACCATCTCGCAGCCCGGCAAGAAGCTCGGAGGATGACGCAACGATCAGTTCGATTTCGGCTTGCGGCAATCGCGTACGAGTACGCTCCATAGCTGCCGAGATCCTGCTGTGGCCAATCGTTTCGCCGACACCGACAGAGATTGGAACCCGCTCCAGGCGCACATGACGGACTGCCTCTGCCTTGGCCTGTCGCGTCTCCTCGTGAACCTTCTGCAACCTCGGCTGCATGAGTTTTCCGAGGGCCGTAAGCCTGCATCCCGCACGGTCCCTGACAAAAAGGTCACCTCCAAGCTCGTCTTCAAGTTTCTTGATCGCAGTCGTCAAGGAAGGTTGGGAGACATTGGAGGCACTGGCCGCATGGGTGAAGTTTCGGTGCTCGCAGACAGCGAGAAAATACCTGATCTGGTTCATTTCCATCGCCGCATTCTCCGTCACATCTCAGTCTAGGCCATGAAAACAGCTTCGATAGCCCATGTCTATCAAAGAATAGAAGTTCGGAATTGGAGTCCGAGGCATCCGGCATGGGACAAGAGTGCATCGAAACCAAACACGATGAACTTCAAATCAGGAGACGACCATGAAAACGCAAATCCTTCAGACATTCGCCGCACTGGTTCTGATCACGACTTCTGCAACTGCACAGGACAACCCAATGGAAAATCACACTGCCAGCTACATCGCCATGCCCGCCGCCGAAGGCCAGACCGGAGCCTTCGCAGAGTTTCTGGCTGGTGCTGCACCTGTCGTGGAAGAAACAGAGCCGGGCACTGTCCTTTGGTTTGCTCTGCAAGCCGACGACACGTTCGCAATCTTTGACATCTTCGCAGATGAAGAAGCACGCGACGCTCACTTCTCAGGAGCAGTTGCTGCGGCTTTGAACCAAAACGCCGACGCGCTGGTCGACGGCGGATGGGACGACGGTGTTGTCGCGAAAATCAACAACTCCGATGTCCTGTCGATAAAGGCGCCGGTTGATCTCTACACGGCAACGACCGCAACTTACATCAAGCTCGAAGCTGCTCCAGGTAAAGGCCCCGAATTGGCAGCCTTGCTGACCGCCGCCGGCCCCATCGTCGCAGATACCGAACCCAAGACATTGTTCTGGGCGGCGCTGCAGATTGACGAAAATAACTTCGCCATCTTCGACATCTTTGCCGAAAACTCTGGCCGCGAAGCGCACTTTGCCGGACAAGTCGCCGGACTCCTGAATGAAAAGGCTTCCGAATTGGTCTCAGGCGGATGGGAAGACGGTGTGGTGGCAAACGTCGACAATTTCGACATTCTCGCTATCAAGTAATTTCGAGGTGGCTTGAGAAAGAAGTGCCCGGTGAAACCCATCGGGCGCTTTGCTGTTTGAATTTAGATTCACGCCAAAGCGGCCGTTCGAGTAACCGCAGCGAATTGGCCCTTTGTCCCGCGTCTCGATGGTCTGTGCTGCCAGCAGCGAAAGCGCGGTATGGGTTTGGGTCAGGTTGGCACCAGTGAACGACTGCTTCGGTGACACGCGTTGCATCGCAACAACAGACCTGCCGCATCTGCGAGAGGACGCTGCGTCAGCGAAGTCGGAAAAGTGAACGACGGTTCTGTCCGCCCTCTGTCAATTCGTGCAAGATGCGGCGAAGGGTCGGTCTGAAATCCACTGACGTCGGCATCAATGAATGGCTGCTTTCGCGACTTGGGCTGCATCGCAGCATGAAATCTGCTGCAACTGCGAGGAAATGCTGCGTTAGCAATAGCCGCGCGTGCATAAGGCCGCTTAGTCCGCACACCGGACCTCTGTGCAAAGTGCAGCGAAGGTCTCCTCTCCGCCCTTTTAAGATGAATCTTGCGTGATAGTCGTACCGAGAATGGCCTCAACGTCCTTACGAAGATAAATTTGTCCAAAATCTTGATGTTCTGGCCTGAAGGAGTCGACTCGAGCAGCTCGCAATTTCGCGAAGAGCGAACGCCGATGAACCCCGTACTCTTTCTCCATCGTCGCGCCAGTCAAAAAGCGCTTATGAAACGCTGCTGCGTCGGAAACCGAGACAAACGTCAGCTCACGGCCGGTCTTCGGATGTGGCAACCTCGTAGCTGGCGTATGCCCACCATGGAAAAGCGTCTCAAACCAACCACTTTCCCGAATACCGACTGATCGCCCAAAGGCAGCCGGCGACACGTGACCTTTTTGAGCTGCAAAGCTTTTGCGCTGCTGATGTTTTAAGGGGGCTATCGTATCAATTTCGAATTTCAGCACACAAAAGCCTGCATAGCCAACCACATCCGAGTATCGGCCAAGTTGAAGCTGGCCACTACGTGCAGCAGCGATTATCGCCCCCACCCCTACGTTGGATCGCTTCTTTGCCATTTGAACGGTTTCCCACCGATCGTCCGACGAGGAAACAGAACATGCCAAGGCGTCCAATTCTTCAACCAATTCTAAACCATCACCTATACGCCATGGCGACTTAATCGTGGATATGTCGATCCGAGGGACCAGAACCCCATCGGCTTCCAGCGATTTGAGCTGCGGCAACGTTGCACCCATCGCTTTGCGCATCTCGATTGGGCCAACCAAGGTGGGTATTTCGGCAAGCAATTCCGCATACATTTCCGCACTAAATGTACGTCGTGCAAGTGGTCGCGGGTCATTAACCTTGAAAGCACCAGCGTGAACCAAGAACTGCTCGAGGAGGAAAGGTCCGATCCCGGTTTCCTTGGAGGCTGTATGAATCGAGTGCAACTTACGTTCATGCTGAACGATTCCAAGCACTGCCTCTCCTGCTGCGACGGGCCAAATCGACAAGATACAGTCTCGTAATATACGCCTGAACGGAGCAAATGCTTGCTTGTCCAAGTATAGCGTATTCAAATCAGAATACAGCTGGCCGAAGGCCTTCTTGGCCTCATCGCCTCGACCATTAGCGTGAGCCGCCAGCGATTGAAGCGCGTCTTCTATTGCGATTTCGCCTTGGTGAGCGACGGCAAACCCTTTCGCTTGTGCCACGCGTGTTGTTGAGGCGAGGTCATCATCAGGTGTATCGTCAGCGCGTAAAAGTTCTGCGCCCAGTAACCGGCAAAAAATGGATGCTGCATAGACTGACTTGTCTGACAACCAAGTTGGGTCTCGGCTGGTTTCAAGGCGTTGATCCAGCCATAGATCATACTGCGAGGGTCTTTCGCAGGGAACGTCAAGTTTCCCACTCAGGATGTCAGGCAAGATCTCAGTCAGGCGAGCTGAATTGTCGTACCTTTCAGAAAGATTACTTCGTTCCCATAATTGGACCAAAAGATGTTCGTGCTCGACACACATACTGACCTCACGAAACTGCCAATCCCCGCGCATCGTCATCGCGCGCGCCGGAATTTTCAGATCGCTGTCAGCATCATTGCGAAGACAAACTGGACAGCCACGGATTGCCGCGTTGCGCAAAGAACGAGAGCCGATGATTTCATTGCGAAACTTGATTTGGACGTCTCCGGCTGCCTCACCGGTCCAAGACAAAAGTTCATTAATTTGTTCCGCCGTGAGACCTCCGCACTCAGCAAGGTCAATAATCGCCTGTTTTTCTTGTGAGACTATACGTTTGAAGGAGAAGCCCATATCCAGTGCGAAGTCGGCTATATTGACGCCATTTGTGGCTGCCAGGCGAGACAAATAAGATAGGTGTGTCTCTCTATGTTTTGGCGTTGGACGAAGGCGAAGGGGTTCTGGCATTAATATCTCACCGCAATTCTATAGTGGGACCTTATCCCTTCTTGGTGCGATACGATAACAAATGTCTATGATCGACGACACTTCGAAGTTCAGTCCGAAGCTTTCCTGGAACAGCCAGCTATTGCTATGAAGATGGCAAGATCAGCATTCCGCTCCAAGGACAGCTGCGCTTTGACCGGTGCGCTTGTTTTTTTCGCAAAGAGGCATATTGGTCGAAAGCCAATTGGGCACGGGCACTTGATCAAGCAGAAAAAGTATAGTCGTAACTCAAAATGGCCTCGGGAATCTTGCGAGTTCTGTTTTTCGCATTTAGAGAATTATTTCATGCACTTATATCATTGACAGGCGCAGAGCATCATTGTCAGTTTGGAGCAATGTTGATCATTGTCAGAGAAGGACTGCAGTGGAGCCGAACGCAGAAGATCTAATGGTACTCGATGTTCTGAGGCAATCCGATCCTGTCACATTTGCGACTGCCGACGGTAAATCTTACGCCCTGGCCGATTCAATACCGCGCAAGGTGCTCGATGCTTTCGAGACACTGACCCCTTCGATACAATATGTCAAAGCACGCGATGCGTGGTGCTTGACGGCCGGTGATTGGTTTTCTTTCAGAGAGCGGCTGATCGTCAAGCTTATGAAGCGGATGGCTATCCGTTCCCTCGAACTGGCCATTACTGGGCCGTCGCCAGATGATCTTGCGCACGCGCCGGTGTTGGAACCCTGGATCGCAATCCGGGATCCTCAGTGCGGTGGGGCCATCCTGATCGGCAGGCAAGCAGGGCATCCGACGGTACAAGTCCCTTTGATAAGCACGTCAAGACTTTGCGGTATCGATGCTGAGAGGACGTGGGCTCGGACCGCGTCGAGATGGTATAAGCTGGGTGATCCAATTTCGGCAGATAGTCTTTTTGAGGGGTTGGGACTCAAAGCGGCCAGATTAGCACATCTTGCGCTTGAGTTCTGGCAGGTGCAGGCCCTGATCGCCGAGGACCAGATGTATGAGGGGCTCAGAGATTAATGAAGTTAGGGCAAACGTCCTGATCCACTTTAAGCTGTGCCGACAGTGGATGACTGGTTCGATTTTTGAAAGGAAGGTTTTATCTTGACCACATATCGCAGCAGGCCACGTGGTATTTGCGTTTATCTCGACGAAAGCCTCCTGACAGAGCATCACGTCCCGCCCGAACGGGATTACGAAATGACCGGAATTAATCCATGACTATTGAGATGAAATTCAGCTCATATTCGCTGCCTTGGCGAGACCTTCCAGGCCTTCTACCAGAAAATGTCGAAGTGTTCGCCATCGGTGACATTCACGGTCAAGCTGATCTGCTTGAACGGGTTCTCGAAGAAATCAGGCACACGCCGCGGAATGGCGCAGCACGGCATTTGGTTTTCCTTGGTGATTTAATTGATCGTGGCCCCTCATCGATCCGCGCTGTTGATCTTGCTATGCGAGGTGCCGCGCTTGCAAAAGCTGACGTGTTGCACGTGCTGCCGGGCAATCATGATCTGGCTCTCCACTTCGGCCTGTTATCTGAGAACTTGCTATCGCTCTGGATTTCCGGTGGCGGAAAGACGGTTCTTTCTGAGATGGGCATTTCTGAGGAAGCCCATACGACTTTGGAAATACAAGGAGAGCTCCGGAAGATGTTGCATCCTGATTACCTTGAGCTGATGGCAGATGGCCCGACCTTCCTGCAACTGGGCGATCTACTTTTTGTGCATGCAGGAGTACATCCACACGGTGATATCCCAGAATTCTTGGATCAGGATCGCTTCTTCATAGGAGAAGATTATCACTGGGCTACGATCCGGTACCCCTTTTTGTCGCATCGGGAGGGGTGGGACCTGCGAGATCCTGATCCGGAACGTCGTGAAGAGAAACGTACAGTGATTGTGCATGGTCATACGCCTGCGCTGCGCAGCGTTATTGCCATCGATGCGGATCTTGAAATCTGTGACGGGGTAGAGAGCCACCGTACCATCGCTCTCGATATCGGGGCGGCCTACAGACCACAGCTGGGCTACGCACATATTCGGTCCAGAGGGGATCAGGCTGAGGTGCGGATTCACGCGGTGAAGGGGGGTGCTCCTGAAAGCGTGCTGTGAAGTACAAGATATCATCTCGAAATACGGGTACACCAAGTTCAAAATCAGTGAATCCTGCCGATCTTCAGATGTGAATAATCACATTCTTATCAGCATATTGTCAGTATTTTGGCACATGTCGTGCCGATACTGCTTGCCGATGTTCTACCGCAATTTGCGGGAGTTCTCCGCGCTCGTGATGATAAGGCTGAAGTACAGATTTATGCCGCGATAGACGAACTTATTGGCGATGTGCTGCGATGCAAAGATTGTGGTCTCGACATGCCGTCATGCTGACAAAAAGTTTCTGGCCAATGCCACAGTATTTGAGAAAGCAGCACCGAAGCAAAACCCATTCTGGCACTGCCACACGGTTTCCATGTAGAGGTACAGAACGAAGAAAACAGTCGGAGCATAGCATTGGAACATATTGGCAATCTGGAAAAACGTTTGTGGTCCTCAGCAGACGTTCTGCGGTCCACGTCCAATTTCGCCAGCAATGAGTATTTCATGCCTGTTATGGGGCTGATCTTCCTGCGTCATGCCTGCTCGCGCTATCTGAAAGTCCGCAATGAAATCCTCCCTACGCTGCCAAGCCGCGGCGGCGTCGTGCGTGACTTGACGAAGGCAGATTTCTCCAGCCGCAGTGCGATCTTCCTTCGGCCTGAAGCGCAGTTTGATTACCTTGTCAGCTTGCCTGAGGATCAAAGCCCGTCCACTGCTGTCATTCACGCGATGGAGACGATCGAGGAGGATTATGAAAGCCTCGCGGGCTTGCTGCCTAAGCAAGAGTATACAGAGCTGGATGATGATGCACTGCGTCAGGTCCTGCGCATCTTTAACGACCCCGCGCTGCAAAAGGCGGATGGCGATGTCTTCGGGCGCATCTATGAGTATTTCCTGACCCAGTTCGCAGACCAGAAGGCGCATGACAACGGCGAATTCTTCACGCCGATCAGTATCGTGGAAACGATCGTCAACATCATCGAGCCGAAGCGCGGCAAGATCATCGACCCTGCTTGTGGATCAGGGGGCATGTTTGTGCAATCAGCGCATTTCGTTGAGGCGATGAAGGCCAGTCCGAATGATGAGCTGACCTTCTACGGGATGGAGAAGAACCCGACCACGCTGCGGCTGGCCAAGATGAACCTCGCGGTCCACGGGCTTGATGGCGATATCCAAAAGGCAATCAGCTACTATGAGGACCCGCACAAGGATCAGGGGCCGTTTGACTATGTCATGGCCAATCCGCCCTTCAACGTGGACGAGATCGACGCGGAGAAGATGAAAGACGATCCGCGCTTGGAGTTCGGCCTGCCGGGTGTGAACAAAGGCGGCAAGGTGTCGAACGGCAACTACGTCTGGATGTCCTTCTTCCACGCCTATCTGTCGCCGCGCGGGCGTGCGGGGATTGTGATGTCGTCGCAGGCGTCCTCGGCAGGTGGGCAAGAGGCGAAGGTGCGCGAGGCGATGGTCAAGTCGGGCGACATCGACATCATGTGCGCGATCAGGGGCAACTTTTTCTATACCCGCACGGTGCCTTGTGAAATCTGGTTCATGGACAAGGGCAAGCCGGAGCACCTGCGCGACAAGGTGCTGATGCTGGATGCGCGCAATGTGTTCCGCAAGGTGACGCGCAAGATTTTCGACTTCTCGCCTGAGCAGATGAAGAACCTGACGTCGATTGTCTGGTTGTATCGTGGGCAGGAAGATCGGTTCGCGGGGCTGGTACAGGAGTATTTGGCCACGGCGCGGGATGAGGCGCAGGCGGCGGATTTTGCAGCGCTTGAGGCGGCGTTTGACGCGGCGCAGGCCTATCTGGGCAAACATACTGATACGGCTGAGATGCAGGCGGGGCTGGCAAAGCTGAAAACGGATGCGGCGGCTTTTGTGTCCGCGTCGGTGGCACTGGCGGTGCCCGCGGGGGATGTGGCGGCACTGACGCAGGTGCAGGCGGCGATGCAGCCTGTGGCGGATCAGGCCAAGGCGCTGATCAAGGAAATCGACCATCTGGCGAAGCTGGCGCAAAAGGCGCAGGAGGCGGCTGTGGCTGGCGGAGAGAAAGCGGCGGAGGGCAAGAAGCTGTTGGCGGTGATTGCCAGCGCTCGCGTGCCGCTGACGGGTGATCCAGATGTGCAGCTGAGCGTGACCGGCACGTTGAAACGCGCGCGGTATTTCGAGGGGCAGGCGGAGTGGCTGCTGTCTCGCTTTCCTGACGGTACGCTGCGCGATGTGGAGGGGCTGGTCAAACTGGTGGGGCAGGAGGAGCTGGC
The DNA here is from genome assembly GCF_000622405.1 of Sulfitobacter donghicola DSW-25 = KCTC 12864 = JCM 14565. NCBI lineage: Bacteria > Pseudomonadati > Pseudomonadota > Alphaproteobacteria > Rhodobacterales > Roseobacteraceae > Sulfitobacter > Sulfitobacter donghicola. The sequence goes on along the minus strand of NZ_JASF01000005.1, from coordinate 1,073,584 downwards.
CGCCAATGACTACAGCCTGACACCGGGACGCTATGTGGGCGTTGCACCAGAGGTGGAGGATGAGGGTTTTGATTTCGATGAGACCATCAAGGACATCCATCTGGAGATCGACGTTCTGAATGCAGAGGCGGTGGAGCTGGCCGAGACGATCGCAAAGAACTTTGAAGAGTTGATTGTATGAGTTGGGAAACTCATAAGCTGGCCGAAATTGCGTCATTCAAGACTGGAAAGCTCAATTCAAACGCTGCTGTTTTGGATGGGGAGTTCCCATTTTTCACCTGCGCACAAGAAACTTTTCAGATTGATAAATACGCCTTTGACACAGAAGCTGTTCTGCTGGCTGGGAATAATGCAAATGGTGTATTTGCCCTCAAACACTACAATGGTCGGTTCAATGCGTATCAGCGAACTTATATCCTTGAGACCCTTGATCCAGAACGGCTGAATACTCGCTTTTTGTATTTCGCCCTCAGGCCAGCTTTGAAAAGATTCGAGAGTGAATCCATAGGTGCCACAACGCAGTATCTGACCAAAGGCATACTTGATAACTTTAAGATCAAGGTTCCCGACCTTCCCGCTCAAAAACGCATTGCCGAGGTCCTTTCGGCCTATGACGACCTGATCGAGAACAACCGGCGGCGGATTGCGTTGTTGGAGCAGGCCGCAAGGTTGCTCTACCGTGAATGGTTCGTCCATTTCCGCTTTCCCGGCCATGAGACAGTAGAGTTTGTCGATGGGCTGCCGGAGGGGTGGGGTGTAAAATTGTTTTCCGATGTCTGTGAAACAATTGGGGGCGGTACGCCTTCGACGAAGGTGGCGTCCTATTGGGACGATGGCGATGTCCCATGGATCACGCCCACGGATATCACCCGTAATGACTGTTTGACCTTGCTGGACGGGGCAAAGAGAATAACCAAAGAAGGGTTAAAGAACTCTTCGGCAAAGATGGTGCCGCCGCATACAATACTTATGACCAGTCGGGCTTCGGTTGGGTTTTTTGGCATCGCTGACAAAGAAGTTTGCACCAACCAAGGTTTCATCAACATCATACCGAATGATGAGGCAATGCGTTTCTATCTGCTCTTCAACTTGTTGCATCGTGTGGAGGAAATCAGGGCGCATGCGGGCGGTTCGACCTATACCGAGATCAGCAAGAGCAAGTTTCGCGCCCTTTCTGTCGTCGTGCCTGCCCCCGATATGGTTGAGAAGTTTGATACAAAGGTCAGAGTGATGATTGAGCAAATAAGATCATTGAAGAAAAGCACTGAGCAACTCACCAAGGCCCGTGATCTCCTCCTCCCGCGACTTATGGATGGACGTCTTCCCGTATAAGTATAATCTGTTGATATGAATGATTTTACCGAGGACCAGTTGGTCCAGACCACCATGGCCGATTACCTGCGTGACGAGCACGGCTGGCGCTCTGTCATGGCGTGGAACCGTGAGACGTTCGGGATTGAGGGCACGCTCGGGCGTAAGTCGGATAAGGATGTGGTGCTGACGCGCTATCTGTCCGAAGCGTTGGTGCGGCTGAACCCTGATTTGCCTGATGTGGCGTATAAACAAGCGCTGCGCGAAATAACCGATATCTTCGGTTCCCAATCCTTGATCCGCATCAATCAGGATAAATACCATCTGATCCGCGACGGGGTGCGGGTGAAGTTCCGCCAGAACGGCGAGCAGAAGACCCTCCGCCTGCGTGTGTTCGATTACGATGACCCCGAGAATAACGATTTCCTTTGTGTGCGCGAGATGTGGATACGCGGCTATGCCCACCGGCGGCGCGCGGATATCATCGGTTTCGTCAACGGGTTGCCGCTGATGTTTTGCGAGCTGAAACGCCCCGACAAGGATTTGAAGCGGGCCTACGCCGAGAACCTCAGCGATTACAAAGACACGGTCCCGCATCTGTTCCATTTCAACGCGCTGGTTATTCTGGGCAATGGGGGCGAGGCCAAGATGGGCTCGATCACCGCCGATTATGAGCATTTCGCGGACTGGCTGAAGCTGGACGAGCGCGACCGCCGCGATGACATGCTGCCGATGGAGGCGTTGCTGAAGGTCGTCTGCGACAAGCGGCGGTTTCTGGATCTGTTCGAGAATTTCATTCTGTTTGCCGATACGGCCAGCGGGCCAGCAAAGATCCTTGCGAAAAACCATCAATACCTCGGCGTGAACCGCGCTGTGGAGGCCGTGGAGCGGCGCGAAAGCCTCAAGGGCAAGCTGGGCGTGTTCTGGCATACCCAAGGGTCGGGCAAGTCGTTCTCGATGGCGCTGTTCACGCAGAAGGTGCATCGCAAGCTGGGGGGCGATTATACCTTTGTGGTGCTGACGGACCGAACCGATTTGGACAATCAGATTTACAAGACGTTCGCCTCGGTCGGGTTGGCGAACAACGACAAGGACCCGTGCCGCGCCGGATCAGCGGCAGGTTTGCGTGATCTGCTGGGTAAACAGAAGAAGGTCGTCTTTGCGATGATCCAGAAGTTCACGGATGCGGAGGCCGAAGGCGGCGTGTATTCCGACCGTGACAACGTAATCGTCATGACGGACGAAGCGCACCGCACGCAATATGGCACGCTGGCGCTGAACATGCGCAAAGGGTTGCCCAACGCCAGCTTCATTGGGTTCACCGGAACGCCGCTGTTCGGCAATGACGAAGTGACCAAGCAGGTGTTTGGCGAATATCTCTCCACCTACGATTTTCAGGATGCGATCCTTGATGGCGCGACCTTGCCGCTGTTCTACGATGCACGGGGCGACAAGCTTCAGGTTGCGGGTGAGGGGCTGAACGAAAAGCTGGCGGCGGCGATTGCGGATGCGGAGATTGACGACCCGAATGTTGCGGCAAAGCTGTCGGATGATCTGAAGCGTGAGTACCATGTCGTGACGGCCGAGCCGCGTTTGCAGCATGTGGCCAAGGATTTCGCATCCCATTTTTCCACAAACTGGGAAAGCGGCAAGGCCATGTATGTGGCCATCGACAAGATCACAGCTGTGCGGATGTATGAGTACATCAAAACCGCGTGGGCCGTGCGCATTGAGGCGCTTGAGGCCGAGCTGAAGACCGTTGGTGATGATCAGGAAAAGGTCATCCGCAGCCAGCAGATCGAATGGATGCGCGAGACCGAGGTTGCCGTCGTCGTGAGTGACGAACAGGGCGAGGTGAAAAGGTTCGCGGACTGGGGCTTGGACATCATCCCGCACCGCAAGCTGATGAAAGATGGCTTCACGGTCAAAGAGACCGTGGGCGGACGTGAGATAGAGAAGCGGTTGGATGTTGAGACTGCGTTCAAGCGTGATGACCATCCGTTTCGTATCGTTATCGTCTGTGCGATGTGGCTGACTGGTTTTGATGTGCCTTCGCTCTCTACGCTGTATCTGGACAAGCCGTTGCAGGCGCACACCCTGATGCAGGCAATCGCGCGCGCGAACCGTGTGAAAGAGGGCAAGAACAACGGCCTGATCGTGGACTACTGCGGCATCCTGAAAAACCTGCGCAAAGCGCTGGCCACATTTGCCGGGCATACGGGCGAGGGACCTGTGGGAGGGCCTGGCGAGGCACCCGAAGTTGATCCGTTGAACCCTGATGACAAACTGCTCAGCGAGCTGGCAGAGGCCATCGGACTGGTGCGCGAGCGGCTGACTGCGGAAGGGTATGACCTTGATCGGATGAAAGACGCGTCTGGTTTTAATAAGCTGAAGGCTTTGCAGGATGCGAAAGAGCTGATCAACACGAATGACGAGACGCGCAAAGGATTTGAGATTGCCTGTCGCGCCGTGTTTCGCAAATACAAAGCATGCCTGACGTTTGAGCGTGTCGAGACCTTTAAGGCCGACTATCAGGCGATCAACTACATTTACAGCTCTCTTCAGGACGACAAGGCTGACGCTGATACGGCGGCCATCATTCAACAACTGAACGCAATCGTCGCGGAAGCTATCGATATAAAGGCAGACCGGGAGGAGGATCGGATTTTCGACATCTCTAAGGTGAATTTTGAGATGCTCCGGAAGGAATTTGCAAAAAGCGAGCGGAAGGCCGGCGACGTGCAAGACCTTCGCAGTGTCTTGCAAAAGCGCCTCGCGAAAATGCTTGCGGCAAATCCCACGCTGAATGACTTTCAGGAAAGGTTTGATGAGATCATCGCCGAATATAACAAGGAAAAAGACAAGAATACGATCGAAGCAACTTTTGAAGCGCTGATGCGGCTTACGGCCGAGATGGAGGGCGAAACACAAGCGCATGTCGCATTGGGGCTTACTGCTGATCAAAAGCCTGTCTTCGACCTCCTGGTACAAGAAGACCTTTCGAAAGAAGAGATCAAGCAAATCAAGTCTGCATCGGCCACGCTGCTGAAATCGATCCAACGCAAGATAGAAGCTGTCCAAGACGTTTTTGAAAAGCAGAGTACGCGGGACGGACTTCGGCAAGAAATTTACGACCTTCTATATGATGAAAGAACGGGTTTGCCGCCCTCAAAATACAATGAGGATGCATTGGACGTGAAAACCGATGCATTGTTTCAGTTCTTTGAGAATTCCCAGCATGGTCTTTCTCGAATGAGCGAGTCGATGGTGTGACGGGCCAAAGAGTGAATATGAGCCGTTTATGCTAAGACTTTCTGGCGATGAACTGGACGTGACGCACTGGCGTATGTTGGCTTCTGGTCTGCCAAAACAAGATATTAAAGATGCTTTTCCAACCCTCGCCGCGGCGGAGCGGCGCCTTGCAACAGTTGTTTGGCCAGACGGTCCGCGTTGTCCCAAGTGTCAAACCGACGACTCCTGGTACATTAAATCGCGGAATCTACGGCAGTGTAGGCGAGAGAAGTGCAGAAAAAAACAATTTTCTTTAAGGTCGGTCTCGCCTCTGCGGCGTTCTAGGATACCGCTGCATAAACTGTTTTATGGAGCGAGTTCACTGATTTGGGCACTGGCAAAAGATGATCTAAGTACCCAGAGAACGATCTCTCAATTGCAGAAGGTCATGGGTTGCTCTTATGTGCCTGCCCGAAATCAAAGATTGTCTATGTTTGCTGATCTCAAGACCGACCGTGGTGGATTTTGGGGGAGCTTGATCTGTATTAATGAGATGACTCCTGCAAGCTACGCTGACGAATGGTATCGCGATTTTATTGATGAGCAGGATCCTTCCTTGCTCTTGGATTTTGGCTGAAAATCACAGAGCCTGAAATAAGTATACATTTCAGTGCTATGACCTGACTTAAGTATATATCGATCGCGGTTCAGCGCCTTCCAATACGTAAAAGACTGTCCTAACTCGAAGTCATGGAACGACTGTTGGTCATCATAAAGGAGCCAGATTGCGAAAAACGAAAAAGTCACCAAAATCGCATAACGCCTTGTAAATAAAGGATTCGACTCCGGTCGCGATCTGTGCATTTTGCTGCGATTACGGAAACTGATTACCCTTACGACCCGGCGAAACCCAACAGAGGAGGACACTAAGCCGAGGTAGAAAAGCAAAAGCCTCGTTGGTGACACAACGAGGCCCTGCCGACTGATCTTGCGACCAATCACCTTCTGAACCCCGAGATAGTATCTTTTACGTCTCCGTTCAACAGCTTTCAAAGCGCGCAAACAGTCCTGCTTATCTCCTGGCCGGAACAGACGTGGGTCGCATCAGCGGCCTCCACCAAACCTTTGAACCTTAAAAACTGCGCCATAACGTGCGCAAACGGAGAAGCTATGTCCATCGATGATATCGAAGATTACGAAACCCTCTATGGGATTAAGAAACGGCCTCGCCAAAGCGTGATCGAGCCACGCGAAATTTACGGCGTTTCGCCTTCACGCGCTGTGCGTAATCCCATCGGCACCAGTGCGTCCTCGCAAAAGACAACTTTCGTTTACAGAGTCCCTGCTACGGGATTCAGGGATGAGGTGGGGCTTACTGATAGCTTGGGCGAAACTTCTGTCTCAGATGAGATTCTAATTTCTCCAGAGACCTATGATCTTGAGTTTCAGGCTCTTGAGTTTCCATACCAGTATCCTGCTGGCACCTCCCGTACGCATACGATTGATATGCGTTTGACCACAATTTCCGGCAAGCGCATCCTTATTTTTGTAAGGTATGAAAAAAGCTTAAAGGATAAAATTACGTGGGAGGAAATCGAGGCAATCAAAGCGGCCTACCCTCGCTCTGAAGCGGATGATTTTTTTGTCATGAACGCCGATGATTATACCCGAGCACGCCGGGACAACCTGCGTCGTATGCATCGCTTGGTGGTATTTCAGCCTGATCCCTTGGCCGATGAAATGGTTTTTGAGACTGTTCAATCGTTGAGGACGCTCTGGCTGATGAAGGATCTCTGGAGAGTGATGTCTTTGTCGAAGGCGCGGATCTTTCAAGCATGTAATCGATTGATCGCGAGAGGCCGTCTCGGTGCAAACATGGATGCAGTGATCTGCCACCATTCCCGTGTTTGGAAGGTCTGAATATGTTGATGCCACGGTACAAAATTCAAAGCGGCATGCAGGTGTCGCATAGTGGAACTGGTACGTTAAGCGTCACGGAAAATTCCGACGGCGGTTACAACACTGTCAGCCTGGAAACTGGCAATACCGAATTTCTCTCCTACAAGGAAATGGTATCGATGTTGGGCCGCCCAGGCACTTCTGCGGCGAACGGGAACCGACCGACCTCATTTGGCAGCGCAAGAATCCGAGACGGTGGGCTTTATTTTGAAGGGCAACTTACACCTCAGTTTCGCCAGCAGAAGCGTTTTCGAGGTGCGTTAATGCGTGCTATCCAATGCATTGAGAAGCAAGGCTTCCGCATTTACGCCACAGGGCTCAATGATCCGGAAATCCGTAGTATGATCCGCGATATTGCGCGCCAAGAGTATCGGGATCACCCGATCTCAGCTGTTTTGCGTGGTGGGTCGGTTTCGTTGGTCGCAGTAATCCCCCGTGGCAGAACGCTAATGGACAAATACGAAATGTGGGTCGGGTCTGGCTTTGATGACATGGTTCTGCCAGATCAGGCTCATTTGCGTGGGAACAGGACCAACCACGGCGTGTCCCTACGTGTTTACGAGTTGATCAGCGAGGCAATCGAAAAAGTTGTTCTTGATAGCCGGAAGCCCACGCCTGCTGCAGTTTTGCGAAAGCATAAGGACTTGGTTGTTAAGGAGAACGAAATCCGTCGCCTCAATGATCTAAAAGACTTAAAAGCGGTCGCTCATAAAACAATCGATAGGCACGTTAAAAACATCAGTAAGACGGCGCGAGATATTGCGCGTAGTGGTGAACGATATGCTGCAAACAATAGGTCAAGCGGTTCGACAGATTATCGGGCTCTGATGATCGGTGAGTTGGTCGAGATCGATGAATGTAAGCTATCGTTGATTGTCGTCGCAAAAAAGACTGGCCTTTGGCAACGGCTGTCTTTGGACCAACAAGACGCACTTGATGAGATCGACGAGATTATCAAGAAGCGCATTTGGCTTGTACTGATGATCGATGTTGCGTCACGCATGCCTCTCGGTTGGGCGCTTACCGATAATCCTTCTGCTGACGTAACCCTCGACGTCATTCGGATGGCGACGCGCGACAAGACACGTGAAGCGCGGCGTTATGGCTGTGAATGTGATCCTATGCCCGCCACCGGATTGGGCTCGTTGAAAGGGGACAATGGCACAGGTTTGCGAAACTCGGAGGTAAAATCCTCGGCGCTCGGGATCAAAACCCAAACAGTTGATGCCCGCGCATATCATGGCGTTGATAAACCCTACATCGAGCGCATGTTCGGAACGATCGAGAGTATCCTGCTGAACTTGCTGCATGGCTACACAGGGCGCCGCGCAGGGCAGCTGCCTGGTTACGACCCGATCAAATGTGGAGTTCTTGATGTTGAGGAACTCTACGGCATCATCACACGCTATCTGGTCGATGAATACCCCTATGAACGTCACTACGGCGTTACGATGATGGGAGCGCGCCCGGCGAATATGGCGCAAGCTGTGAACGATGATTACGGGATGATCCTGCCGCCGCCAGATCATGATCGCCGCATCCAGCTTGGGTGGGCTTCTGAAGTTAAAATTACTGATGAAGGTGTGAAGGTCTTCAACCTACCCTACAACTCCTCAGCTCTTCAAGAATTACGGGACGAGGTGAGAGCTAAGGTCACGGTTTACGTCGACCCAGATAACATCGCGGATGCCACTGTCTTGATCGCTGGTCACCCTGATCCAATTTTGGTTGAGCTTATGTGGACAGCCATGCGTGACCTCACACTCCCAGAATTTCTGGAAGTTGCCCTACAAGCACGTAAGGAAACGCCGGAAGAAACTCGACTTATTGAAAGCCAACTCGCTCGCATTCGCGGCGAGCGGGAAGACCACATGAAAATCCTGGCGCTTGAGCACAAACTACCTCGCAGTTTCATGACGTTGGCGGAGGCCAATGCGAAGGCACATGTCATCCGTACTGGACTTCATGAGTCCCGCCCGGAAAAACCGATGGCGGGGACCACTCCCGCTGGCGGCATTATGGATGCGGCACGGGATGTTTTGCCGGATCATGCAACTGATCAGAACGATGCCACCGATGGGCAAGACATTTCAGAACCAACGCGCTTTGCGCCTCCAAAAGATACGGGAAAACTCTCATGAGCTTCATTCAAGAAAAGACCTTCGCCGTCACCAAGACCCTCGAAGGGGCGCACTACGACTTCGAACGGGCGAAAGTGCTCCGGAGCGGGATGGAATGGATGATCACTGACTATGCAGCAAAAAGCTCGAACGGAAAGCCTTTCGAGGCCAAAGGGCTGATTGTGACCGGGCCGTCTCGAATCGGAAAGTCCGGTGAAATCGGCAAAATGCTTGAAGCTGTGAACGACGGCAGCACCATCATGCCCGATGGCCGCCCGGCAATGATCGAGAAGGTAACATTAGATGGATCGTTGAGCTTCAAGGAACTCGGCAGGCGGACACTTAAAGATGGCCTTGGATACGGGAAAACGGGATCGGACAAAATCTCAAGCCGTGCGAACCAGAGCGACGTCTGGGATAAAGTGTTTTTCCAAGCAAAAGAACAGGGTGTCGTGGGTATCCATTTTGATGAATGCCAACATATCTTTTCCGGCAAGAGCGCGTCAGTTCGAAAAATTATTCTGGATAGCTTCAAATCGCTGCTGAAACGGACCGATTGGCCGCTGATGCTGATCCTGTCTGGTGTAAATGAACTCACTGAGTATGTTTCTGAAGAAGAGCAGCTTTCTTACCTTCTACGGCCGGTGGTCTTCACTGAAATTCGACCCAATAATACTGTAGATCTCAAAGAAATCAGTGACCTTTGTCATCTATATGCTGGCAAAGTTGGGATCGATTTTCCTGAAAATCTCTGGACCTCAGACTTCACAAAACGGCTGGCATTTTGCTCAGCAAATCGTTGGGGACTTTTGATTGAGCTTGTTATTGATGCATTGAAGATCGCTCACTTCAATGACGTAGCGCAGGTCGACACTGAACATTTCTGCAAATCATTTACTGATCGAACAGGGTTTGCAGTGGGGCATTCTCCGATTTCGATCGAATACTACGAAGAAGCATTCGATACGCAAAAAATCTTGGATATGGTCCGTCGGTCCGAGGTGGCCGGAAAATCAGAGGATCGAAAGCGACGACCGAAATAAAGACCTTATCCCATAAACAGCTATGAGCCCGCGCATTGCGCGGTTTTTTTATGTGCACCTCTCGTTCGGAACGGCAAAATTTGCACGCTTATGGATGAATTTTGCATGGATATGGATGCACACCGCCTGCCCCCATGCTATATTGTTTATTTTCATATACTTATGGCTTTGACACTTTGATTCGAAAACGAAATTTGCTCTCTTATGGGCTAATGACAGTTGTCAAAATTGTTCCCCATTATTGCGAACATCGCTTGAAATAGTCCGGAACTAAACGGTGACAGGTCCACCGGCAATCAACCACGATAGTCAGCGCCTAGCCCCTCGATTGAGCGTAAATGCGCCTGCCATTCCAGCTCCAGATCGCCATCTTCTTCATTCATCTGGACAAATTGCTCATGCACCCGTGTGGCAATTACATCATCCACCAAACGCAGCGGCTGGCCGGTTGATGTCGCGGCCACCTGTATCTCGCAGGCGCGTTCAAGATAGAACATGTTGCTAAACATCTCGGCGGCACTGCGCCCTGTGGCGATCAAGCCGTGGTTGCGCAGCATCAACACGGGGTGCTCGCCGAGATCGGCAACGATACGATCACGCTCATCGAGGTCAAGCGCGATGCCTTCAAAATCATGGTAGCCAATGCGATTGTGAAATTGCAGAGAGATCTGGTTGAGCGGCAAAAGTCCTTCTTCCATGCAAGACACGGCCACACCTGCGCGCGTGTGCGTATGCATAATCCAAGCAGCATCATGGCGGTTCATATGCACCGCAGAATGGATGGTGAAGCCCGCGGGGTTTACCCTGTATGGGCTGTCGTCCACTTTGTTTCCCTCAACGTCGATCTTTACCAGCGAAGAGGCCGTGATTTCCTCCCAACGCCAACCATAGGGGTTGATGAGAAAATGCTCATCCTCACCAGGCACACGCGCTGTGATATGGGTATAGATCAAATCGGTGAACTTATAGAGCGCCGCCAAGCGGTAGCAGGCAGCGAGCTCTTCTCGGGTCTTTTGTTCTTCAGGGGTCATCAATCTCTCCAATTCAACAGCGGGTTATCCTCGATCCCCAACCGATCCGCCCGCACCTTCAGCAGAGAAATCGGAATGGGCCTTGGCCAGATCCTCCAGCGCGTCGGCGACGGCCGCCTCTGGCGGACAGGCGCGGCGGGTGCTCAGGTTTGTATGCAGCAACAGGGTCTCAAGGGTCGCGCAGACCGTGCCATCTTCTTTGATCACACGGTGGAACAGCTTCATCTTTTTCCCCGCCCCCTCAAGTACTTGTGTCGTCACCGTCAGCATCTCACCGCGATGCACTTCGTCGAGGTAGCGGATGCGGGTGTCGACGGTAAAATAGCTTTTGCCAGAGGCCACATACTCGGCATCAGCCCCGATCATCTGCATCAGCCCGTCGCTCGCCCAAGAGCCAAGTTCGAGATAGGCCGCTTCATTCATGTGACCGTTGTAATCGGTCCAGACCACGGGTACCGCGCGGCGCAGCGTGATTGGTAATCCCTCGATCTCTCCAGCGACTTCCAACTTTGCTTCATGTGTGGCGATAACCCCGCCAGCGCCGCTGCCTGTATGGCGAAGCGCACGTAGGATCGCGACCAGATTGTCATCGCGCAGGCGCTCCAACTCTCGGATCGACATGTGCCCAGATTGTGCGTCAGACTGTTCGCTGATCATCCCAATCAAGGCGTCGTCAAGTTCGGGCACATCGGTCAGCTTGGTCCATGGCCATTGAAGGGACGGGCCAAATTGCTCGATATAGCTTTTCATGCCCGCTTCACCACCGGCAATGCGATAGGTCTCAAACAGACCCATCTGCGCCCATCTCAGGCCAAAGCCCATGCGGATTGCATCGTCGATTTCCTCGGTGGTGGCGATGCCGTCTTTCAGCATCCAAAGGGCTTCGCGCCAGACCGCTTCTTGAAACCGATTGCCAATGAAGGCGTCGATTTCAGTTTTGAGAATGAGGGGGTGCATCCCGATGGAGGTCGCAATCGTCGTCGCTTTTTCGCACAGCTCCGGCGCGCCCGAAATTTCCAGAAGCGGCAAAAGGTAGACTGGATTGAACGGATGCACGACCACCACAGGCGCGCCTTTGGCGGCCAAATTAGAAGCTTTGAAACCAGAGGTCGAAGACGCGATAAAAGCGCCCTCAGACAATGAAAGCGAGATTTCACTGTAGACCCTATGTTTGAGATCAAGCCGCTCGGACACGCTCTCTTGCACCCAATCGGCACCGGTCACCGCCTCAGCGATACTCTCGCAAAACCGCAAGCTGCCTTCGGCTGGCAAGGGGCGGTCGTAGATCGCTGGCAGTGACGCGCGGGCATTGTCCAAAACCTCGCCTATCTTACGCTCCGCCTCTGGGTCGGGATCGAAGACCGCAACGTCCCAGCCATTCAGCAAGAACCGTGCGGCCCAGCCACCGCCAATGACGCCACCGCCGATGATGGCCGCGCGGCTCATGCCTTCACCTCAGGCATTGCGCGTTCGATTACGTCAAGGTTGAAGCCCGACCAGTTACAGCCAGCGGTGAGGAAATGTGTTCGGCTCATTGATCGTGGCATTTTACTGATCCTCTTACCGGCCCTTCCAGACCGGATCGCGTTTCTCGGCAAAGGCAAGCGCGCCTTCTTTTTGGTCCTCTGAGCGATAGAGGCGTTCAACAGTTTCGAATTGGCTGGAGGTGATGCGGTTCAGCGCATCTTGGAATTTCATGTCTTCGGCCTCTCGCGCAATTTCCTTGATCGCGGCAAAGACCAGCGGCGGACCAGCGGCGAGCTCATCCGCCATTTTGCGCGCCTCAGTCATTAGATCAGCTGCGGGCAAAATGCGGTTCACCAACCCCCAGCGGTGGCCTTCTTCGGCATCAAACCAACGGCCCGTATACAACAGCTCCATCGCGATGTGATAGGGAATGCGCTTTGGCAGCTTGATCGAGGCGGCGTCGGCCACGGTCCCAGAGTTGATCTCTGGCAGGGCAAAGGTGGCGTGATCTGCCGCCAGAATAATGTCAGCGCTGATCGCCAACTCCAACCCGCCGCCACAGGCGATACCGTTCACCGCCGCGATCACTGGCTTGTTCAGCCCACGTAGTTCTTGCAGGCCGCCAAAACCGCCCTTGCCGTAATCTGCATCCGCCGCTTCGCCGTCAGCGGCCGCTTTTAAATCCCAACCTGGGCAAAAGAACTTTTCCCCCGCGCCCGTGATGATCGCCACGCGCAGCTCTGGGTCATCACGAAACGCGGTGAAAACTTCACCAAGTTCCTGACTGGTTGCCATGTCGATTGCATTGGCTTTAGGCCGGTTCAGCGTAACTTCAAGAACCGCACCTCGGCGTTCGGTTTGGACGTTCTGAGCGCTCATGGCTACTCCTCCATTCTAATAAGTGCATCCGCCGCTACGGCATCTTTAGTGCGGCAGATCAGCGGGTTGATTTCGATTTCGTGCAATGTTCCGACGTGTTCGCCCACTAGCGCCTGAAGCCCCATGACCGTATCGAGTACGGCGTCGAGATTAGCAGGCGCACGGCCACGATAGCCAGTCAAAAGCGCGCCGGTCTTTAGTGCGGACAAGGCGGATCGCACCTCGTCGCGGCCGGCAGGGATGATCAGGGAAACGGTGTCACGGATAAGTTCGGTCAGGATGCCCCCCATCCCCATTGTTAGGACAAACCCATGCGCTGGATCGCGGGTCACGCCGACGATCAATTCGGCCACTGTGCCGGTGATCATCTCCTCGACGAGAAAGCTTTTGGCAGGCATTGTTTCCGCAGCCTTGGTGACCGCGCCCGCCTCGGTGAGGTTCAGGACCACTGCGCCGGCTTCGGTCTTATGCGCGATGCCTTCACCTTTGAGCACAACGGGAAAGCCGATTTTTGCGGCCTGTGTACCTGCCTCAGCCGCTGTCATCGCGCGTTGGGATTGGGGCACACGGACACCAAAACTCGACAAAAGCGCCTTTGCCTCAGCTTCTGAGAAAACACGCGGATCGCCGAGACCCTTCAGCGGTTGCAGCACGGGGGCAGGGCGCTTGGCGGTATCAACACGCGCGCCGACCTCCGCAGCAGCACAAATCGCGCGCAAAGCATTACCCATACCACAAAGCGGCACGACACCCAGATCAAGCGCACGCTGCGCTACGGCTTCGGGCAGGCCTTCAGCCAAAAGCGAAACCATGGCCATGGGCGTGCCCGTCACCTCACGCGTTTTGGCGATGGCACGCAGCACCTGATCATATTCTGGCGCATTAAACCTATCGTCGCGCGGATAATCCAACACAACACAGCCAAGCCCAAGCGCCGCATCGCAAAGTGCGGTGAACGTCGCGGTCAGCGCCGCTTCGTCACCCCAAATATAGGTGTTGTAATCTAGCGGATTGGCCAGTGCGACTTTGGGGCCCAAAGCGGCGCGTAGGCCTTCAGTTTGTTTGGTGTCCAGCTGCGGATAGATAACGCCCGCCACCTCGCCCATATCCGCCATGAGAGACGCCTCACCGCCAGAGCAGGACGCCGATGCAATTCGGCTAGAGCGCAACCCACCGGTGACGTGCAGCAGCTTCAGCGTCTCGATGAGTTCCGTCGGCGTATCGACCTGCGCAATGCCCAGACGTTTGAGCAAGGCGCGCGCACCTGAATCAGAGCCGGTCAAAGACGCTGTGTGCGAGACGGCCGCCGCCTGTGCTTGCTCTGAGCTGCCAACACGCAGCGCAACGATCGGTTTGCCCAACTCAGACGCGCGGCGCGCTAGCTCTTCAAACGCAGGGAGGTCGCTGATCCCCTCGATGTGAAGCCCCAGAGCCGTGATGCGGGGGTCTTCCAAAAAGGCGATGCCAAGGTCGGACATCGTGGCCTGCGCTTGGTTGCCCGCTGCGACGACAGCCGCCAGAGGCAGGCCGCGCCGTTGCATTGTGAGGTTGATCAACACATTGGAAGACTGGCCGACGATAGCGACACCGCTGTCAACTGGGGTCATGCCGTGCCGGTCTGGCCAAAGCGCCATGCCGTCGAGCGCGTTTACGATGCCATAGCAATTCGGCCCCAAAACGCTCATCTTGCCTGCGGCTTCAACCAGTTGAGCCTGCAGCTCTGCCCCATCGGTCAGCTCTGACACGGCCTCGCTGAACCCCGCAGCAAAGCACACGGCACCACTGCACCCCAGGGCGGAAAGCTCCGCTGTGACCGAAACGGTCAACGCGCGGTTCACGCCGATGAAAGCAGCATCAGGCACCCCCGGCAGGCTTGCAAGATCAGGATAAGCCGGCAGGCCACCGACCTCTGCTTTTTTGGGATGCACCGGCCAGATCGGTCCTGTGAAACCAGTGTCGCGGCATTGGCGCACGACGCTTTCGCACCATGTGCCGCCGCCAATGACAACGACAGCTTTCGGTGAGAAGAAACGGCTTAGAGATTTCATGCGTGTTACGCTCCCAAAGGACGGAACAAATCTCGGCTGATGATGTGGCGCTGAATTTCCGAGGTACCATCCCAGATGCGCTCAACCCGTGCATCGCGCCAGAAGCGCTCAATCGGCAGCTCATCCATCAACCCCATGCCGCCGTGGATTTGCAGCGTTGCATCAGTCACACGCGCCAGCATCTCGGTTGCATAAACCTTGGCGGAAGCGATCTCGCGGTTGGCTGGAAGCCCCTGATCGAGGCGCCAAGCGGCGGAAAGCGTCAGCCAGTCAGCGGCGTCAATTTCGGTGATCATATCGGCGATCTGGAAGCTCACGCCTTGGAATTTGCCGATGGGCTGGCCGAATTGTTTGCGCTCGGCGGCATAGTTCAGCGCGTAATCAAACACGCGGCGCGCGCGGCCGACAGAATTGGTCGCAACCGTGATGCGCGTGGCATAGAGCCATTCGTTCATCACCTCAAAGCCGCCATCAACCTCGCCCAGAACCTGCGCGTCCGACAGACGGCAATTGTCAAAATAGAGAACGCTGTTCTGGTAGCCGCGGTGCGACACAGAGTTGTAGCCGTTTGCGATTTCAAAGCCAGGCGTGCCGCGATCCACGAGGAAACAGGTGATGCGCTTCTTTGGCCCGCGCGGTGTTTCATCAACGCCAGTCGCCACGAACACAATCACGAAATCAGCATGTTCCGCGCCAGAGATGAAGTGTTTGGAGCCATTAACCACCCAATCACCGCCATCGCGCACAGCGGTGCATTTCATACCGCGCACGTCGGAACCTGCGTCAGGCTCGGTCATTGCCAGCGCGTCCATCTTTTCGCCGCGCACAGCTGGCATCAGATATTTCTCGATCTGATCGTCCTTACAGGCCATCAGGATGCCCTGCGGGCGGCCAAAGAAATGTGTCAGCGCCATTGAGCCACGGCCCAGTTCGCGTTCAACCAGCGCAAATTCAAGATGCGACAGGCCAGGGCCGCCGACGCTTTCTGGGAAGTTCGAGGCGTAAAAGCCCAAGTCCATGCATTTTTGTTTGATGTCTTGCGCAATCTCTGCGGGGACTTCGCCCATACGCTCGACAAGCGCCTCATGGGGGTAGATTTCGTTTTCAACGAAGCTGCGGACGGTAGAGACGATCATCTCTTGTTCGGAGGTCAGGCCAAAATGCATGATGTATTTTCCTTCATGTGGAAAGGATGTTGTTTTTAGGGGTGAAACAGCGCGTGACGGGGGCTGCGCTGTCTAAACTATGGGTAAGAGCTGGGATCAGCTGGGTCTGGGTACCTTTCGCCAAGGGGGTGCTGATCGCAACAGAAACCAATTGCTCAAGGTGGTCAGGCGCGACATAAATTCACCGCCTTTGATGCCAAGGGTGCTGTCAGGTAAATTGTTGGAACTTAATAATATTTTTCCACCAAAACTGGTTTTAATTTGCGTTGAACCTGACACAAGCATCTCGCCTTCTCAACCTTTACGTTAGGGGTGAGGGTTGCGAATGGTCTTGTTAATTGCAAATGAAACTTCTTATCTCACCTGACAAACGTTATTTGTCATGCCCCTTCATTTGGAGCAATTCGGCTCACTTCCAAACGTGTTTTCAACCAGTTATGAAATTCAATCACAAGCGGGTTTTCTAGGTTTTCTTCCGGCGTGCAGAGAAAATAACCCGTATCAGAATGCAAAGACTGTGAAAACGGACGCATCAATCGGCCTTCGCGCAAATCTGACGCCCAAAGAACCGTATCGCAAATCGCGATTCCTTCACCCGCAAGCACCGCAGCATGCACGATATTCATATCGGAATAACAAACCCCCCGATGGGCATTTTCCTTTGGTAAGCCCGACAATTGCATCCAATTTTCCCAATCGGTGAAGTCATGCATGTGCAAGAGCGTTGCAGAATTAAGAATTTTCGGGTCGTTGAAGCTTTTGAACCGGCTAAGGTAGGCTGGGCTGCACAGGGGGGTAAATTCGACCGCCAATAGTAGTTCCGCTGCGACATGGGCGCGTGGTTCATGACCAAAGGTGATAAAAGTGTCGATGTCAGGGTTGCTGATATTGCCAAGTTGATGACTGCTAATGATATCCAGCACCACCTCTGGATTTGCAGTTAGAAAATCACCTATGTTCAGACACAGCCACGCGGCAGCAAAGCCCGATGGTGCACTTACGGCCAAACGGCCGCTCAATCGGTCTTGAGAGACGCGCGCGGTAGATCTTGCGATAATATTCAGTGCGCGGCGCACATCCTCGGCATAGGCACGTGCGCGTGCTGTGATTTCACTACGGTTGCCGCTGCGCTCAACAAGTTTGAACCCCAGATCCCGCTCCATGAGGCGAAGCTGATGGCTGATCGCGCTGCGGGTGACATTCAGCTCGGAGGCGGCACGCCACAGCGCGCCGTTGCGCTCCACACTTTCAAGCACACGCAGCGCCTGGATTGAGGGAAAACGTTTGATGGCGGTTCTCCTGTAAAAACGCCCTCGAAGCATAGCGCATCAAGAGCGTCCTTTCGAGATCAAAACGACTGCCCCTAAAGGTATCCAGCACAGTGAATCAAAGAGGCGGGAGTTGCGATCTGAGGTATTCAAAATGCCGCTGGGCCATGCCGCGATAGGCAATCCAACCATCTGCCGTGTTCTGCGCCACAGCATCTGAAAGCACCGCCAAGGGTTGGCCCGATGAATGCGCCAGAATGATTGTCTGCGCTGCCTTTTCGAAGAAATACAAATCTTCAAATGCACCAGCAACAGTATCGCCAACGATGGTCACCCCATGATTGCCCATAACCAGAACCGACTTGTCGCCCAGCCGCTCTGCCAGCCGCTCGCCCTCTTCCTCCGCATCGGCAATGCCGCCAAAGTCGAGATCATAGGCCGTGCGGCCATAGAACCGCGCAGTGTTGTTGTCTAACGGCACTACGGTTGGGTCTTTTAGACAGGCCAGCGCA
The DNA here is from genome assembly GCF_000622405.1 of Sulfitobacter donghicola DSW-25 = KCTC 12864 = JCM 14565. NCBI lineage: Bacteria > Pseudomonadati > Pseudomonadota > Alphaproteobacteria > Rhodobacterales > Roseobacteraceae > Sulfitobacter > Sulfitobacter donghicola. Next base: position 1,055,549 of record NZ_JASF01000005.1, on the reverse strand, counting down.
GTGGCGTAGGGCGAATGGCAGTGTAAAATCACCTTCGCCTCGGGTTTGCGCCGGTGCAGCGTGCCGTGGACGCACCAAGCTGACACATCAGGCGCGTTCGGGCTGTTGAGCACCGTCTCGTCATTGCTGTCGAGCAGCAAGAGGTCCTCGGGACGGATTGTCGCGAAATGCTGCCAACGGGGGTTGAGCAGAAAACGCGCCCCGTCCTCCGAGGCCGCTGCACTGAAATGATTGCCAACAGATTCACTCCACCCCAACTGATGGCAAATCCGAAAGGCATCCGCGAGATCCCGCCTCAGGGCAATAGGATCCGCGAGAGATTGATCAGGGGAAACATGGGTGTTCATGCCTTGAACCTTCCTTCGCTAACCAGCGCGCGATAGACCGACCGCATTTCGGCGCGATCCGTGTAACAGCCCCGCAAATAACGGTCGCCACTGGTTGCCGAATAGGCCGCCCGCCCATGCACGATGCGGTGATTATCAAACACCATACATTCGCCCGCCTGCATAAGGAAATGCATCATGTATTTATCTTCTTGCAGCATCCGGCCGAAACGGCAGAAGGCAGGATAATAACGGTCAAGAAGCTCCTGATCCAGATCAATGATATCCAGCATGTGCTGGCTGATCGTAAGACCCGAAACCGCGCCATGTTGATCCAACTCGATCACCGTTTGGCGCGAGCGCATGTCGTAATCGTCATGCTCGCAATAGAATGGGACAGAAACCTCGGAAAGCAGCTTGAAACCCTCAGGGTCACGTTGCCGGAAATCATTGGCCACCGCCACCCCATCCGCATAAAGGCTCTCGCCGCCCTGCACGCTATTGGCGCGGCAATGTAGGAACTGAATGCCTGGGGCGTGTTCTTCCGCTGGTGTGTCGGTGTGAAGCTCCAGCGCGGCGGATGTATAGGCCGTGTTGGTCGGGTTAATATAGGTCTTCACGTCGAAATAATCGCCAAAGAAAGTCGGGCGAACTTCACCGATCAGTTTCGCGGTTTCGGTCAATGCCGCGTCACTGTCCGGCATGTCGGTAAGGATGGCAAACCCCTCGACCAACATCGCCTCGATCCATTTACGGCGCACCTGCGGGTCGGCCACAAGCTCTGGCTGGCTAAAGCGTGGCACATTCGGGAAGTGGTCCCCGAACCAAGCCTCGCGCGGCAAGTCTGCGGGGTCTTGGCGCGGGCCAGCGGTGGCGTAGGTTTCAAGCAGGCTCAATGGAAACTGTGTGACGTGATCCTCGCCAGACCATACGATCTCAAGCGCGTCACCGGTGACCTCGGCGGTTATCGGTGTCGGGGCATCCTCGAGGTGAAAAATATCAAAGCTGCGCTCGCGCGTTGTGCTGCTGAACGAGCTTGGGCAATTGTCGCGCAGCCAGTAGTAGTTAAAGTAATGTGACTGACCGTCGGCAAGGACAACATCAAGGCCCCGTTCTTTTAGAACCGGCGCAGAAATGGGGTTTGTCATGACATTCATGCTATATCTCAACATCTTTGAGTGAAAAGGGAGGTGTTCCTGATCGCAGATATCTCACGGCTTTTCATATCCGAACAGCGCGTTTAGGCTAAACGTAACATAAGCAAACGGTAATGTTATGGATCGCTTCCCGCCACTCCGCCTTCTCACCACATTCGAGGCCTTCGCCCGCCATGGTTCGATGCAACAGGCCGCAGCCCTGCTGAATGTGACGCAGCCCGCCGTGAGCCAAGCACTCAAAGCACTCGAAACTCACATCGGTGCGCCGCTCATCGACCGCACGCGCCGCCCTGCGGGGCTAACAGAGGCAGGAGAGATCTTGGCCCGCGCTGTGCGTGACGGGTTGGGGCAAATCTCGGCGGGGATCGAAGATATTCGCAGCCTCGCTGGATTAACAGGCAACCAAATTACTATTTCCTGCACGGTTGGCATGGCGACTTATTGGTTAATGCCGCGGTTACCAGAGTTCTATGCGCGTTTCCCTGAAATCACCGTCAACGTGCAGGCACCTGCAACCGATCTGCCGCATTTGGCCCCCGGAATTGACATTGCGATCCGTTATGGGACCGGCGACTGGCGCGAGGGCATTACGCATAAACTTTTCGACGAACACATCTGTCCTGTCGCGGCACCCGCGTATCTGGAACGCATGCAAGCCGCCGGCATCGGCCTTGACCGCGCATCACTGATCCACGTCCGCAGCCCACACAACAGGCATTGGGCAGGGTGGGAGGATTACTTTCGCGCCACAGGCCTCTCTCGTGAACGGCTTTTAGGACAAAGTTTCAACAACTACGTGCAGGCGGTACAAGCCGTGCAGGCGGGGCAGGGGCTGATGCTTGGCTGGAAATCCATCGTGGACGGGGCCCTGCGCGATGGGTCCCTGCAGATGTGGCCAGATGGCGAGGTTGATTTGGGCATGTCCTATTTCGTCACTGCGAAAACCCCGCTCTCGGACGCCAGCAATAGTTTTATCAACTGGATCGTCGCGTCGGATAACCTAACCCATTTCGATTATTCGAAAGCCCCTAACGTTTAAGCCGAACGCTTTGGTTCCCCTGTCAGAGGAAGCTGCTGATATCCGTACCTTCTGCACGACGTGAGTCCGTGTAGGATCGGAACATATCAATGGCGCCTGAATGCTCCCAATCGACCAGCCCTGTTTGATAACTTTGGCGGGTTTTCATACGCTCGAACCACTGCAAGAGATTTGGCGTGCGTTCAAACGGCCAGCCCATCAAATCAAACCGATGCGCATTGGGCATCCATGCCACGTCTTCAAGGGTCATTTCCTCACCTGCCAGAAAAGCCCGCCCATCGCTAAGGCGCCTGTCCAGAAGTTCGAAATCGTCACGGGTGCGGATCACGGCCTGCTTAATGCGGTCCCGTTCAAACCCAGCGGCAAAATCGCGGTAAAATGCGGTTAGCCATGCGTTCTTGTGGTTGCGCTGAAATGCTTGGGCAACCTCGTCCGATTTGGCAGGGGCGCCTCGAAACAAAAACTCGAACGTCAGAAGCTTTAAGTCCAACTGTGCCGCATCTGCCCTAGCCAAGACATCGCGCGAGGCGCCGTTCATCAGCGGGCTATCAGCGCCCGCCACATGTTGGATGATATCAATGCTTTCGATAATCAGATGCCCATCATCAACCAATGCGGGCACGACCCCTTTAGGGTGGATCGATTGATAGGCTTCTGATGCATGTTCGCCCCTTTCTAAATCGACAACGTGGCTATCGAATGTCTGGTCGGTTTCGGCCATCACGATACGCACGCGCTGCGAGCAGCTCGACATGGGGGCGTGCCAAAGGTGCAACCCGCTCAGGGCTTTGAGGCTTTGGTCTTTGGGTTCAATTTCAGGCATTTCGATCCTTAAAAGGCGACCTTGTCGCCCCCTTTGAGGTCCAGAATTTCGCGCGCTTCGTCTGGTGTGGCCACTTCACAACCTAAATCTTCGACAATGCGACGGATTTTGGCGACTTGCTGTGCGTTGCTTTCGGCGATCTTCCCACGCGAGATGAACAGGCTGTCTTCCAGCCCAACACGGACGTTCCCGCCCATCTGGCTGGCCGTGGTGGCCAATGACATTTGCGAACCGCCAGCGCCCAGCACAGACCAGCGATAATCGTCACCGAACAGGCGATCTGCCGTGCGTTTCATAAAGACGAGGTTGTCCACTTCTGGCCCGATGCCGCCAAGAATACCAAAGATAAACTGGATGAATACCGGTGCCTTGAACAGGCCAATATCCATGCAGAATTTCAGGTTATAAAGATGGCCAACGTCATAGCATTCGTGTTCGAATTTCACGTTATGCGGGGCCAGTGTTTCTGCGGCCTCTTTGATGTCGCGGAAGGTGTTGCGAAAGATGTTGCCGTCAGAATTCTTGACGTAATCCTTTTCCCAATCGAACTTCCAATCGTCATCACCATAACGTCCGGCAAGCGGGTGGAACGAGAAATTCATCGACCCCATATTCATTGAACACATTTCCGGCGAAAAGGTCTTGGCAGGGGTGATGCGATCCTGAATGGATAGCGTCAAAGAGCCACCTGTCGAGATATTCACCACAGCGTCTGTGGCTTGTTTGATCCGTGGCAGGAAGGGTTGGAAATCTTTGACATCCACAGACGGCGCGCCGGTTTCGTTGTCACGGGCGTGCAGGTGCAAGATGGAGGCGCCGGCCTCGGCGGCCTCCAGCGCCTGTTGGGCGATGTCATCATAGGTATAGGGCAACGCATCTGACATCGTCGGCGTGTGGATTGCACCGGTAACAGCGCATGTGATGATGGTCTTTTGATTTTTGGCCATGGGGTCAGTCCGCCTTGTTGGATTTTTGTTGAACACGGTAGCTCAGAGGGAAAAGTTGCAGATCATATCGCGCACGGATGAGGCCCCAAACACCCTTGGGCGCTTTGAGCATCACAACGATGGCGACGATGCCAAGAACGATCAGATAGGTCGTCCCCAGATCAGCAAGTGTTTCACGCAGAGCGAAGAAGATAAGTGTGCCGATGATCGGGCCTTCGATCGTGCCGATGCCCCCGATTACGACAATAAAGATCACAAAGGCCGTCCAATCGTTGACGCTAAAGGCTGCATCTGGCGAGATGCGCAATTTTTGCAAAAAGATCAGCGCCCCGACCATTGTCGTCAGACCAGCCGTAACAACATAGACAACGAATTTTGTGCGCCAAATGTCGATCCCGAGGGATCCTGCCGCCAACTCATTGTCGCGAATAGCCGTGAGCGCCAATCCGTTGCGCGACCGCAAGAACAGATAGACCGCCGCGATCACCACCACCGCAATGCCAAGCGCCAACCAATAGCTTAACGCTTCTCGGCCAGAGCGGGATGCCGCCAAGGATTTGACAATCCCTACGGGTAAGGATGAACCTGATCCGCCGCCCAAACTGGACATTTGTGCAAACGAAAGGCGGAAAACTTCGGCAAAGACCCAAGTCCCGATTGCAAAATAGGCCCCCCGCAGACGAAAGATCAAAACAGCCATCGGAACAGCGATCAGCGCGCCTAAAACGCCTGCTGCACCGATCGCAAAGATTGGGTGCAAGCCGCCAAAGATCGTTAAAGCAAATAGCATATAGCCGCCAAAGCCGACAAAGGCTTGTTGCCCCACGGATACTAGGCCCGCATAGCCAGCCATCAGGTTCCACAGCGAGGCGAGCGCGAGGTAGAGAAAGATTTCCCCCATCAGGCGCATGTCTGCTCGCCCCGCCCACCAAGGCGCGGCGATTAGGATCAGAAGGACCAAGGCCCCGAGGATGGCGGCGACACGCGCCGCCTGAGAAGAGCGCGAAACAGTGTGGTTTTGAATACTCATCCTGAAATCCTCGGGAAAAGGCCGTTGGGACGCACAGCTAGGATCAAAAGGAACACGATATGGCCTGACAGAACTTGCATTCCTGGGTCAATCTTGGCGCCGATTGTTTGGGCCACACCAAGGATGATACCGCCCGCCAATGTGCCCCACAGATTGCCAAGCCCGCCAATGATCACCGCCTCAAATCCAAAGATCAGGCGGCCTCCGCCAACCGAGGGATCAAAGCTGGTGCGAATACCGAGCAAAATGCCCGCAATTGCCGTCACCGCAAGCGCCAAGGCCATGGCGAGGCCAAAGATGTGGCGACGGTTCAGCCCCATAAGCTGCGCGATATCCTGATTGTCGGACACGGCGCGAAAGGCGCGGCCAAGGGCCGTGCGATAAAAGGTCCATTGCAGCCCCCAGATGACAGCAACCGCGATGGCAAACGTCAGGACAGGGAGCACGCCAAGCGTCAGACCTGCCAAATCAAAGCTGGCCGTTTCCAAAGCTCCGGCATCCATCTTTTGTGGATCGGCTGTGTAAACCTCGAGTAATGTGTTTTGCAGGATCACAGACAAGCCGAACGTTACCAGCAGGGGGGGCAGCAAATCATCCCCCAATGTCTGGTTCAGAATGCCACGCTGAAGAGCGTAACCGATCAGACCCATTGCAGGCACCACAAGCAACAGCGCCAACAGCGGGTTTACCCCAGCGACTGTTGTCACCGTTAGGCCCAGATAGGCCGCCAAGATGATCAAATCGCCATGGGCGATGTTGACCAGTCGCATAACCCCGAAAATCAAAGACAGCCCTGCCGCGAACAGTGCATAAAGCCCGCCCAGCAAGGTTCCTTGGACTACTGCATTCAGCCATTCCATGTTATTCTATCCCGAAATAGGCGCGCGATATGTCGGCGCGTTCAACAGTGTCTGATTGCCCTTCCAGCGACACGCGCCCTTCTTGCAAACAGTAGAGCCTTGACGAAACGGACAGCGCTTTTGAGATGTCCTGCTCAACGATCATGGCGCTCATGCCTTCACCGATAATACCGGGCAGGGCGTCGTAGATATCTTTGATGATGATCGGGGCAAGGCCGAGGCTGATCTCGTCGAACAAGATCAAATCAGGGTTCGCCATTAATGCCCGCCCGATGGCCACCATCTGTTGTTGCCCCCCAGACAAGGCCGTAGCGGGTACGTTGCGGCGCTCTTTTAGGATCGGGAACAATTTCTGCACGGCGGCTAAATCCCATGGCCCCTTTCGGCCCACTTGGCCGCCGATCATCAGGTTTTCTTCGACACTGAGAGAGGGAAACAGCTGCCGCCCTTCTGGAACCATTGCGATGCCAATGCTTGCGACTTGATCAGCGCGATGCCCGCTGATGTCCTGCCCGCGATAGCTGATTTGCCCTGCGCCGTTGTTCAGCAATCCTGTGATCGAACGCATAAGAGTGGTTTTGCCCGCGCCATTAGCGCCGATAATCGCTAAAACCTCGCCTTCGGCAACGTGCATATCCACGTCATAAAGGGCCTGAAAATCGTTGTAATGGGCGTTTAAGCCACGCATTGAAAGGAGGGCATTATCCATCGACATCAATCCCTAGATAGATTTCTTGCACCTGCGGGCTGGCCATGATCGCATGGGGTTCGCCCTCGGCGATTTTCTTGCCAAAGTCGATGACAATCAGGCGATCCACCACCGCCAGAAGGGCGTGCACCACATGTTCGATCCAGATGATCGTTACACCTGATGCATGGATGTCCTTGATGGTTTGAACCAGCGAAGAGCATTCGGCTTCGGTCAGGCCGCCAGCGATTTCATCCAGCAGCAGCAACCGCGGCTTGGCGCAGAGTGCGCGGGTTAGCTCCAGCCTTTTGCGCTCTAATAGCGTGAGGCTTCCTGCGAGAGTATTGGCCTTTGGCAATAATTCGGTCTGATCAAGCACTTCAAGGCAGAAACGCTCGGCCTGTGCGCCGTGCAGCCCCGCCGCCTGTGTGGCTGCGATCATTGCGTTTTCAAATACTGTCATGCCCGAGAACGGCTGCGGCACTTGAAAGCTGCGCGCGACCCCTGCGCGGCAACGGCGCGCTGAGGAATGCGTCGTAATATCCTGACCATCAAATGTGATCTGTCCGCTGTTGGGCGATAGTGTCCCTGTGATCAGATTGAACATAGACGTTTTGCCGGCACCATTCGGCCCGATCACGCCAAGGGCCTCGCCCTGCGCTACGTCATAGCTCAGTTGGTCGGCGACCGTGACGGCGCCAAAAGACTTTTGCACTGTATCTAGCCTGAGAAGGGACATTTTCGTCTTTCCGGTTAAGGGAGGGGCGGCGCAAGAACGCCGCCCGCTGTGATTATCCGAGCAGCTTCAGTTCGCCCGTCAACGGGATGTCGGAATGGCCTGCGTTGGCGACGATCTTGAGATCAAAGGCATCGCCCTCTTTTTGCCATTGGCCAGCGACAAGCGGGGTCTTGGTGACGTTGTTGATTGGGCCGTTGTCCCAATTCACGTTGCCCACCATCGTATCGAGGTTCGTTGATGCAATGGCCGAAACGATGGATGCTGGATCTTCCAGATCATCGGCACGTTTGATCACGTCCGCGACCACTTCAAACAAGGCGTGTTTGAACCCGATAGGTTGGGTCCAAGGGCGCCCTGTCGCAGCCGTGTAACCGCTGGTCAAATCACGTGCGCTGATACCTGTAAGGGACGAAGAATACGGGTGATCTGGTGACCACCAAACCTCTGTCGTCAGGCCATCGCCACGATCGCCAAGGCTCTCGATAACGGATGGGAACAGCAGCGCCTTACCGATGGTCACAATCTGCGGGTTGAAACCCTGTTGTGCTGCTTGCGCCCAGAACGTTGCAAAATCTGGCGGGATCATGTTGCCCGTAACGATCGTGCAACCTGCTTCCTTAAAGGCAGCAATCTGGTTTGAGAAATCATCGGTCAGTGGCTGATAGCGCCCTGGGTCTGTGATCGTATAGCCTGCCGCTGTCATGGCAGGTGGCAAACCGTTCTGCGCATCGCCAAAGGCGTTTCCGTCGGCATCGTTAGGGAACATGCCTGCGATCTGTTTGCCGACGTCAACGCCGCTCCACATGCCTAAGGTTGCGCCGATCCAGTCTTCGATCCCGAAGAAGAAGTGATAGGTGTTCTGGAACCCTTCGCCCGGGACACCGTTGCGACCAAAGAAGTAGGGCTGCCATGGGCAATCGGTACTGATGCAGGGCACCTCGTTGATCTCGGCCTGATCCGCAACGGGGTTAACCGTGTCAGGAGTGGAAGCGGCGACGATGATGTCGACTTCGTCACTCAGGATCAGATCAGCGGCGACTTCTGCAGCACGGTTAGGGTTTGACTGGCTGTCCTTGCTGATGATTTCGATATTCCAAGCACGGCCATTGTTTTCCAGACCACCTGCAAAGGCCTCCTGAATGCCGGCCAAAATGTGGTCATCCGCTTCGGCAAAAGCCGCCAATGGGCCGGTCTGTGGGCTCACGTGGCCGACGCGTAATGTTGGTGTCGCGGCGTATGCGCGGGTTGCAGATAAAATCGCGGGCGCGGCCAATGTTGCGGCCGTTCCTGCCAGAAAACCTCGGCGGGTTGGTTGTTTGCGTATCATTTTTATTCCTCCCTTGCGCCGGCCTCCCAACCGGCAGTTTCAGTCAATCGTCTCAGTCTAGCAGGATTCCTTCTAGCCGGTTCAAGTGCCGCGCTACACGGGCGCGGACATCGTTTGCTTCGGCTTCGGTCCAATCGCGAAAACCTGCTCCGGATTTCATGCCCAGCTTACCATCCTCAACAAGCTTTTCGAGGTAAGGCGACGGGCCTTGGCGTGCTTCGATGTCGGCCAGCACGGTGTTATGAATGTCCAATGTCAGATCAGTTCCGACAAGGTCGGCATTCTCAAGCGGGCCCAGCACCGCTAGGCGGCGGCCAAAGCTGGATTTGATAACTGTATCTACGGCTTCGGCATCGCAAATGCCGTTCTCAACCAGGCTGATGGCCTCGCGCCAGAGGGCGTGTTGCAGGCGGTTGCCAATGAAACCAGGTACGTCTTTTTCCACCATCACAGGGGTTTTGCCTGCATCAGCCAGCAGGTCGAACGTGTTCTGGGCGATGCCTAAATCCGTCCACGGCGTTTTGATCACTTCGACTAATGGGATCATGTGGGGTGGGTTCCACCAATGGGTTCCCAATGCGCGGTTTTTGATCCGTAAATCCTGCATGATCTCGGTGATCGGCATGACCGAGGTGTTGGACGCCAGAATGCAGGTTTCGGGTGCGTGGGCCTCGACCTCGGCAAAGATCGCACGCTTGAGATCCATCTTTTCCGGCGCGGCCTCAAAGACCACGTCAGCCCCTTTAACGGCACTGGCAGTGTCCCCCGAGATTGTAATCATCTTCAGGGCGGTCGCGATTGTTGTTTCGTTGTCGCCCATGGCCTTCATGCTGTGGCGCATGCGTTCGGAAACGCTTGCCCGTGCTTCTTTGGTTGGGTCTGTGATCGTCACATATTGGCCCGCTTTCGCCAATGTGAGAGCGATCCCGTGTCCCATAAGGCCAGCGCCGATGACCGCAATGCTTTGTTTTTTACGCACCATGGATCAGCCCGCCGTATAACCACCGTCAGCATATAAAATATGCCCGGTATAAAAATCTGATGCTTTAGATGCGAGGAACAGCAATGGACCGGCAAGATCTTCTGGCTCGCCCAATCGCCCCTTTGGAACGCGGGCAAGGAACCCGTCGCGAACGGCCTTTGCCTTTTCGGTGTCTTCAAACATCCAAGCAGTCAAAGGTGATCGGAACACAGTTGGCGCGATTGCATTTACGGTGATCCCCGTTGGCCCCAACTCACAGCCAAGCGCCTTTGTCAGGCCATCGGTGGCAGCTTTGGATGCGCAATAGGCCGTGTACCCCGCAGGGTGCCCCAAAAGCCCGCGCGCAGAACTGACAAGAACGATCTTTCCGCCGTGGCCTTGCGCTTTCATCTGTCCTGCTGCTGCGCGTGAAATCAGCCAGGTTTGCGTAACATTGGCATCCATAACATCGGTGAATGTTTTGGGGTCCATATCATTGATCAATGCGACCTTGTTCATACCTGACGCTACAACAAGAATGTCGAGCTGGCCATAGGCGCTCACGGCTTGGGCTACCAGATCATTGCAAATGGTCTCGTCTGTGGGGCGGGCATTGATGGTTGTGACCTCGGCGCCAATTCCGCGGCACTCGTCTGCGATCTCGGTCAGGGCGGCGTCGTTTCCGGCAACAAGAACCAGCTTACAGCCCGCCCCCGCCAGAATGCGCGCGGCAACCATACCAAACGCGCCAGAAGCCCCCGTGATCAGGGCGACCTGATCTTTGACGTCGAACATCGAATGTGGGTTCGTAATGGAAGTCATGGATTATGTCTCCGGTGGGTAGGGAATGACGACGAGCATCGTACAAACGTCGTTGCGGCGGTTCTCGATCTTGCGGATCTCGCCTGCGGGAATGGTACAGCTGTCATGTTTGCGCAGTGTCGTTTCGACGTCATCAATGATGACAGTCATTTCGCCATCAAGAACAACGTAGACTTTCTCAAAGGGGGTTGAATCTGGCCCTGCTCCCCCGCCGGGTAGAAATTGGCTCAGACCAATCCACTGATTGGTCGGCCCGCCTTCCTCAAAGCCTTGGAGCCGCAGGCCGTGGCACCCGAAATGGTTCGGAGCCTCATAGGCTTGGGCGTCTTCAAATCGTTTGATGTGCATCCTGCGTCCTCCCAGCGTCGGATATCACGGGACGGACGATAACGACCGTCCCGTGCCTCGATTAGAAGTCTTCGCCAGCCTCGATACGGTAGGCTTGCTTTTTGTCGGTGATGGCCACCAAGCGGATGATGCAGCCGTCGCCGCGATCCCAGTTCCATGGGAAGAAGGCGAAGGTTACACGTTTGCCCGTAACGGCATCCAGATCACCGCCAACGTTCTCGATCCCTAAAATGCCGTTCGAGAAGAGCGTGTTGTGCACAGGCTCCCACTCGGGGAAGTCGACCTCCCAAGGAACACCGCCGGACCACTCAAGGTACTCTGCTTCAAGGTGCGGCATGATCGGGCCATTTCGCTGTGGGCCAATCGCTGTTGCAAGCGGGTGATCGTTGGCTTGTGTGTCGTGACCTACAACTTTTACGCCTTTCTCGACCATCCAATCCGCCGCAGATTGAACCAGACCAGGGCAGTAGGCAAAGTAATCACCGTCTTCGTATTGCTTGTGCCAGCCGGTGTTGATGATCAGAACGTCACCTTTGCGGATCGCGTGGCCACAGGCCTTTTCCAGATCTTCACCAGTGATCTTTTCCCATTTCTTTTTGGGGATCGAGACGACCAAACCAGAGCCAAAGAAATGTGGCAGCGGGACTTCGTCGATGAAGGGTGTGCCTTGAACCACATGCGCGGGGGCGTCGATGTGGGTCGTGACGTGCATTGTGGTGGTAATTGTTTGGCTCAACACGCCAGATTTGGCCATGTAGTGCTTTCGCTTGATGTCAACATCATCAAAATAGGGCCAGTTCGGGCATTGATAGCCAAACCGGTGGCTGAGGTTTACAAACTCCAACCCCATGTCGTTGTCTAAGTTTGATTGGAATTCAATTCCGCGGATTTCAACCATCTGGCACATCTCCTCTGTTCGCCGAAGTCGGCGTTTGTGGGGTCAAAAATTTCAGGATGGTTCCTCCCACCTGTCCTACATATTGATGCAGGTGCACCGCATGTCGGTCAACAAAAAAATCACAATGCGGTCCAACTGTACCGCATTGCGGTTCGATTGTTTTCGCGCTAAGTTGTGCTGAGATGACCCTCAAGAGCCAAAGGAAGTCTGTAAGTGGTTGGCAAGGAAATTAAAAATGATAGGGGCGGGATACAAGTCCTGTCTCGGGCGGCTACAATCCTGCGCATCCTGCGTGACAGCCAATCAGGCATGAGCCTTGGCCAGATCGCATCCAAAGCAGGGCTGCCCCGCTCTACGGTGCAGCGAATCACGGGGGCTTTGGTGGACGAACGGTTTGTAATGAACGATCCCGAAGGGCGCGGTTTGCGGCTCGGGCCCGAGCTGAGCGCCTTTGCAGGCGCCTCACAGTACAACATCGTTGAGCACTGCCGTTTGTTCCTGACCGAGCTCACCCAGAAAACCGGAGAGACCGCCGACCTGTCGGTCATGCGCGGCGTCGGCATGACCTTTCTGGATCAGGTTCCAGGGACCCATCGTCTGACGACCCTTTCTAAGGTCGACGAAGTCTTTCCGCTGACGACAACGGCTAATGGGCGCTCTTGTCTGGCTGAACTGCCCCGTGATGATGCACGGGAACTTATTCAGGCCGAGTGGGTTCGAAACGGGGTTGGTGGGGATATAGAGGCGCTTTGTTCCCAGCTTGATGAGATTAGCGAGGCCGGTCTAGCCTATGATCTAAACGAGCATTTCGCCGGTATCTCGGCTGTTGGGTTTGCATTTCGCGATTGGGCTGGCACGCTGCACGCGATTTCCGTTCCCATGCCAACAACGCGGTTCGCCGACATGAAGGCCACAGTTGAGGCCGTTCTGTTGGAAACCAAACGGGACGTCACGCGCCTGATTTCCCAATAGGGCGACAGATAGATCGATACAGCGCCCTAGCTGAGTTTAGTGCGGTTTTATTAGTTTGAGTTTGAAAGGCCTGTCGTTGCGTTGTTTGGGACGCGCCCCCAGCTTACCTTTTGCCAAACTCTTTCATGGAAAAAATACGAAACAAATCCCGCGGCTGCGCCGACAATAGCGATGCCGCCACCAGCTGCGATTGAGCCTGTAAACACAAACCCGATAGCCGTCATCGTAACAAGGCCCATCAACTGCCAAGTGAGAGCTTTGGTCGCTGTTCTGATGGTGCTGTCGATCACGTTGAGTTCCTTTATCTGCCTTTGGTTAGATAGATGAAGGAAATTTACGGGATGGAAAATTCCGTAGATTTGCTGCATAAAGTGCAAAATGTTGTGTTTGGTAAACAAAGGTAACTCAAGTGGACAAAAGGGAAAGAGCTGATGTTTTCCGTATCCGTCTGACCGAAGCAATGGTGCGCAGGGCTGTGAGCAAAAGCGCGCTGGCTCGTATGGCGTCGGTAGACCGTTCTACAATCGGTCAGCTTTTGAAAGATGATCTTCCACGCCTTCCAAATGCGCAGCTGGCGGCTGATGTTGCGGATGCTTTGGGTGTCAGCACGGATTGGCTGTTGGGGTTGACCAACAGGCCCGAAACCCCCGGAGATATTGTTGCGGCCGCGATGTCGCTTAGCCCCGCAGAAAGGATTTCCGCCGACGAGCAGCTGCTTGAGTGGCACCACGAAGCGGCGGGTTACAAGGTGCGCCATGTCCCAGCAAGCTTGCCGGATATCCTCAAGACCGAGAGAATGCTCAATTGGGAATATGCGGCGTTTGAGGGCAAGCGATTGCCCGAAGCCTTTGCCGCAATGCAAAAACAACTCGCATGGTTGGCCTCTGGTGTTTCAGATTACGAAATCGCAATACCCGTTCACGAGATGGAAGCCTGCGCCACCGGAACCGCCTATTACAGCGGCGTCGACAAATCCGTCCGTGCCGAGCAGTTGAATTTCATTGCCGATCAATGTGATGAAATGTTTCCAAGGCTGCGTATTTTCCTTTTTGATGCGCACCGCGTTTTTAGTTCGCCGGTGACGGTGTTCGGCCCCAACCTTGCGGTGGTTTATGTTGGCCAATGCTATCTCGCCTTTAGAGAGGTCGAGCGGGTGCGGTCGCTGACCAATCACTTTGATTGGCTGGTACGAGAGGCGACAGTAGATGCACGCCACGTATCCAGCTACATTCGCTCGTTAATAGATTAGGTGCCTTGGGTGCCGCAAATGGCTGCTGATACAAATTTGTTCGGCGATTGGATGTTCCAAGGCTATTTACGCGGGTAAATAATTCGACCTTCGTTTATATGAAGCTATGATACCCTGTATCGGGCGGAGGAGGCCGGAACAATGAGCAAGCAGCGCATTAACACTATGGAAGAGCTTTCCATCGCTATTGGCGTGTCGCGGCCTACCTTGTCTCGCTATTTTCAGGACCGAACACTGGTTAAGGAAAAAACCGTTGCGCGGATTGAGGCGGGGTTGGCTCGTGTGGAATATATCCCCAATTTCTTTGCGACACGGTTGAACCGAAAATCTACAGGCATCATTGGGGTCATCATTCCGTACCTCAATGATTTGTTTTTCACCAAGCTTCTGGAATCGGTTGAGGTTGCTGCAATGGAGGCGGGATTGACCGTCATCACGCAATGCTCTCATTCGGACCCCGCGATCGAAGCGCGCGCTGCTGAAACCTTTATGTCGATGAATGTTGACGGCGCATTAGTTGCCCCTTTGGGCGATCACAGTGACCGCGCGGTTCACCAGAGATTGAAATCACGGCTGCCCTTTGTCTTGATGGATTCACGTCCAAAAACAATGCCCGATGTGGATTATGTTGGCACGAACCACGCCCAAAGCACGGGCCTGATCGTAGAATACCTTTGCAGAGTGGGGGAGCCGCCTGCCTTTTTGGCGATGCCGCGGGTGAACTTTAACGCGCTGGAACGCGAAGCAGCATATATCGCCAAAATGAACGAACTTGGATTTGAACCAGAGGTGATCGGGGTGCATCAGGTCGCTGATGGCGCGTTTTTTGAGGACCACGGAGAAGCCGTTCTGGACGCAGAGTTTGCGCGGGGCCGTTTCACGGAAAGATCGATTTTATGCGTGAATGACAGGGTTGCAATTGGCGCCGTTCGCGCAGCGGCGCGGCATGGGTTAACCCCTGGGCGGGCGATGAAGGGGGGGCTTCGTATTGCGGGGCATGATGACTATCCTCTTTGCCCCTACCTCAGCCCTGCTTTGACGACGGTTGCGCAAAATACCGATGCGATTGGTAAAAAGGCAGTCTCTCGTATTCTGCAGATTATCCGAGGTGAGGTTACAGACCCTTCGCCGGAAATCACTTTGTTCGACGGGGAACTTAAGCTCCGAGAATCCGCCTGAGCGCCTTTGCGGCTGGGCCAGACCGCTGGGCTAGACCTATGCCGCGCATCTGCCCATGGCAGGCGTCAAACTAAACACCTTTATAGAAAGGGATATTGCATCACATGACACGGTTATCAGGAAAATCGGCAATGATTACCGGCGCAGCCCGCGGCATCGGTTATGGGTTTGCGAAAAGATATATTGCCGAAGGAGCCAAGGTTGCGATTGCTGATATCAACCTCGAAGCAGCCGAAAAAGCGGCGGCTGAACTTGGCGATCAGGCCTATGCGGTCCAGCTGGATGTGAGTGATCAAGGCAGCATTGATCAGGCGGTTCAGGTGGTTGTCCAGCAGGCCGGAAAAATTGACATCCTGATAAACAACGCTGCTTTGTTTGATGCGGCTGAAACCGTCGATATCACCCGCGAGAGTTATGAAAAGCTGTATGCGGTCAACGTGGCGGGAACGCTGTTTACAATGCAGGCGGTTGCAAAACAAATGATTGCGCAGGGACATGGTGGCAAGATCATCAATATGGCCTCCCAAGCAGGCCGTCGCGGTGAAAGCCTTGTGTTGGTCTATTGCTCTACAAAAGCTGCCGTCATTTCGATGACGCAGTCGGCGGGGCTGAACCTTATTCAGCACGGCATCAACGTGAACGCGATTGCACCCGGTGTGGTGGATGGCGAACATTGGGAACATGTGGATTCCATGTTTGCAAAGCTGGAAGGCAAAGAACCCGGGCAAAAGAAACGCGAGGTCGAACAGGGTGTTCCGGCGGGGCGTTTTGCCGTTCCGGACGATTTATCTGGCATGGCTGTGTTTTTGGCCTCGGACGAATCCGATTACATCGTCTCGCAAACCTACAACGTCGACGGCGGCCAATGGATGAGCTGACATGCTTGGCATGAGCACCGTCAGGTAAAAACGCCGCCCAATGCTGCGCGCTGCCAGCTTATCTGATCCGCTGTTCCGTTTCGCGGTCAAACAACATGGCACGCTCAGGTGGGAAGCTCATACCCACACGTGCGCCTTCGACCGAGCGGTCGTCGCCGCGCTCCTCCACGATGATCTTTGCGCCGCTTTCGGAAACAAGGTGCACGAATGAAACGCCGCCTAAAGCTTCGGTGAGTTCGACAGTATGTGTATCGCCGTCAGGGTCGATTTCGATATGTTCGGGGCGGATGCCCAGTGAAACCCCAGTGCCAGAGGCAGGCAATGTCACAGGCAATTCGAATTGCCCCGCTAGGTCATCCAGTGTCAGGGCGTTCCCTGTGGACATACCTTCAAGAAAGTTCATCGCAGGCGATCCGATGAAGCCTGCGACAAATTTACTGTCTGGATCCCGATACAATTCCAAAGGCGCGCCAACCTGTTCGATCGCGCCTTTGCGCAGGACCACGATTTTATCGGCAAGGGTCATCGCCTCAACCTGATCGTGGGTTACATAAATCATCGTCGCGCCGATTTCCTTGTGCAGCCGCGCGATTTCCACCCGCATCTCGACACGCAGCTCTGCGTCGAGGTTGGACAGCGGTTCATCAAACAAGAAAACTTCGGGACCGCGCACAATTGCGCGCCCAATTGAAACCCGCTGACGTTGGCCACCCGATAGGGCGGCTGGCTTGCGATCAAGGTATTCTTCCAGCTTTAGGATGCGCGTGGCTTCGGCAACCTTTTCTTTGATCTCGGCCTTTGGGTGGCCATTCATTTTCAGGCCAAAGCCCATGTTGTCGCGTACAGTCATATGGGGATAGAGGGCGTAGGTCTGGAACACCATGGCAACGCCGCGCTCGGCTGGGTCCATTGCGGTCACATCCCGCGCGCCGATGCTCATCGAGCCTTCGGTTGTTTCCTCTAGTCCCGCAACCATACGCAGCAGTGTGGATTTGCCACAGCCTGACGGCCCCACAAAAACACAAAACTCGCCGTCCTTAATCTCAAGGTCGATCCCGTGGATAACCTGCACGTTGCCATATTTCTTGATGACATCTTTCATGACTACGCCGGACATAACTGCGGATCCTTTCGATTAGGGATGTGATGGGGATTGCCAAGACTGTGCCTCGGTCCCAATTTTGTTTGCGCATTCGACAAGGTCGGGGCGGAATGCGTTGAGCTCTTCCAACGTGTGGCGATTGGTGGCTGTGGCAATAGAGATTGAGCCTACGACGCGATTTGACGGCGTTAGGATCGGTGCTGCGATGCTGATGATGCCATCTTCGTGCTCTTCGCGGTCAAACGCGATGCCCTCGATACGGATTTCGTCCAGTTCTTTTAACAGTTCATCGGCAGACGTAAGGGTTGCATCGGTGTATTTCAAAAAGGCCTGCTGGCGCAGCGCGTGTTCGCGCTCGGCCTCGGGTAGGAAGGCAAGCATCGCTTTGCCAACACCTGTGCAATAGGCGGGCGCGACCTGACCTGCTTGGGCGAGGGTGGCGAACTGTGTGCTGGCCTGACGTTTATCAATAAAAATGACCTGCCCGTTGTCCATCTGGGCAAGGTGAATAGCCTCTCTTAGGGTTGAGGCCAGCGTTTCCAAATGTGGGCGCGCAATTGGGGCCAAAGTGGCCTGCGACCATGCGGAATGCGCAAGCCTGACCAGTCGAATTCCAGGTGTATAGGTTTGGTGCTCGGGGTCATAGCTGAGCATTCCCTGATTCGTGAGCGTCTGCAAAAAACGGTATAATGTAGGCTTTGGGAACTCGGAGGTCTCAAGCAGCTCGCGCATGCGAACGGGACGTCCAGCAGAAGCAACCTGTTCCAGTACGGACAGTGCTTTTCCTACTGTGCCATCGGTAGTTACGGCGCCCATGGCTCCTCTCCCAAATCTTCTTTTCTCCCTGTCCAGCCTCCCTGATTTCCCCTTTTTACGCGGGGTGTTTGGAACGGCTGGCTGTTGACAAAGCTAACTCATCTGCAGTGTAGTATCAATATTCAAGACTAAGTTTCAAATAATGAGACAAGTCGAGACAAAGGAAGCACTAGGGAGGATACCATGCATTCCATTCTCAAAACGTCGCTGGCGGCGTTGATCGCTACTGGCGTGGCCGGTACTGTTGCATTTGCCGATACCAAACAGATGACGGGTGATTTGAAGATCACGTCGGATATGTCAAACCCAGCGCCGCGCGCGGTGATGGAGGGGCTGGTCGCGGGGTTTCAGGAGCTGCACCCAAAAATGAACATCGAGCTGACGATCGTTGATCGTGAAGCTTGGAAAACGCAAATCCGCAACGCGCTGGGCGCAAACCCACCCGACGTTGTGAACTGGTATGCGGCTAACCGCATGGGCCCATATGTTTCCGCGGGCCTGTTCGAAGATATCTCTGATATGTACACCAACGGCGATCTGCCGGGGCTGGATTCCGTCAAGGGTGCCATGACAATTGATGGCAAACAGTATGGCGTTCCATATACCTACTACCAGTGGGGCATCTATTACCGCGAAGACATCTTCAAAGAGCTGGGCCTTTCCGAGCCTGTGACCTTTGATGAAGAGCTGGCAAATTGCGAAAAGATCGTCGCCTCTGGCCGCGCCTGCTATGCCATCGGGACCAAGTTCCTTTGGACCGCTGGTGGGTGGTTCGATTACATGAACATGCGCACAAACGGTTTTGATTTCCACATGCAGCTTGCACGTGGCGAGGTGGAATGGACCGACCCACGCGTTCGCGAGACCTTTGCAAACTGGCGCAAGATCATCGACATGGGCGGCTATATCGCTGACCACCAGTCGTACTCGTGGCAGGAAGCCCTGACATCTATGACCGATGGTGAAGCGACCGCTTATCTGATCGGTAACTTTGCGGTTGCGCCAATGCGTGACGCGGGGCTCGACGATTCACAGATCGATTTTTACCAGTTCCCGAAAATCGCAGATGTGCCGCAGGGCGAAGATGCGCCAACGGATACGTTCCACATTCCATCGGGTGCGACAAACAAAGAAAACGCCCGTGCGTTCTTGCAATATGTGACCTCTGCCGATGTTCAAACCGATATCAACTCGGGCGACAAGCTGGGTCAGCTGCCTGTGAACGCGGCATCTGGCGTCGATGCGGATGAGTTCCTAGAGCAGGGTTTTGATATGCTGTCCAACAACGCCAAAGGCGGCGTGGCCCAGTTCTTTGACCGTGACTTTACGGCTGAAATGGCAAGCGTTGGCATGGAGGGTCTGCAAGAGTTCATGGTGTTCCCAGACAATCTGGATGACATCCTTGAGCGCCTCGAAGACGCGCGCCAGCGTATCTATAAATAACATATCCTGCGCCTCCCTCAGCGGGAGGGGGGCGCGATTTTCATCTCAACCTATTCGCAAGCCCGATTGAGGCTTTCGCATATGTTGATCTCTGGAGGGGTGGCATGTCCTCAATGACAACCGGAACCGAGGCTGCACCTCGCAGTTGGTACAAACGCAATGAGATTGCGATAACGCCGTGGCTGTTTCTGGCCCCTGCGATGTTGTTCTTTGCGGTCTATGTCATCATTCCAATCGCGCAAAGCTTTAGCATCAGCTTTCATGAATGGGACGGGTTGGGCGAAAAGGTTTACGTGGGTACGGCGAATTATGAACGCCTCCTTGGTATTGGCGACGCCAAGATGGATCGCAAATTCGAGACGTCATTTTGGAATAACCTGAAATGGCTGGTTCTGTACCTGCTGGCGGTCCCTGCGGGGCTGTTCATCGCGCTATTCCTGAACCAAACGGTGCGCGGCATCCGCTTGTATAAATCGCTGTTCTTCTTTCCGTTTGTAATTTCGCAGGTTGTGGTTGGCCTCGTGTTTTCGTGGTTCTATCTGCCGCGCGAAGGGCTGCTGAACGCGATCCTCGCTGTTTTTGGCGCTGGGCCAGTAAACATTTTGGGCGACCCGACGATGGCGACCTATGGCATCATCGCTGCGGGGCTTTGGCCGCAAACGGCCTATTGCATGATCTTGTATCTCACAGGTCTAAACGCCGTTGACCCCGAACAGGTCGAGGCCGCGCGGCTGGACGGGGCAAAGGGTTACAAAATGCTGTGGTACATCATCCTGCCGCAGTTGAAGCCCGCGACGTTTATTGCCTTTGTCGTGACGATTATCGGCGCGCTGCGCTCGTTCGATCTAATCAGTGTGATGACCAACGGCGGGCCGTTTGGTTCTACCCGTGTCTTGTCGTTTTATATGTTCGAGGAATCCCTGTCCGAGTTCGGCTTTAGGATGGGATATGGCTCGGCGATTGCCGTTGTTCTGTTCTTTATCATGCTCGCGTTCATCGCGTATTTCTTATACTCGATGTGGCGCGAAGAGCGGGGGGCACACTGATGTTTCCATCCCCTATCGAAAAACGCTCCCGCAGCTGGCAGATCACCTATCAGGCGGTTTTACCGATTGCGCTGGTGGTTTGGCTGTTGCCGCTGATCGCGGTTGCGATGTTTTCAATCAAGCCAGCCGCGGATTTTACAAACGGCAATTATTGGGGGCTTCCCTCTAGCTTTGAAGCCTTTTCGAACTACGGAAAAGTGTTCTTTGAATCCAACATGCCGCGTTATTTGCTGAACTCGATGTTCATCACGTTGCCAACGGTTGTAGGGGCGGTGGCGCTCTCCTGCATGGCGGGGTTTGCGCTGGGCATTTATCGATTTAAGGGCAATCTGGTCATCTTTTTCATGTTCATCGCAGGGAACTTTGTACCCTTCCAAATCCTGATGGTGCCAGTGCGCGATTTGACGATTACCCTAGGCATGTATGACAGTATTCAAGGGCTGGTCCTGTTTCACATCGCGTTTCAGACGGGGTTCTGCACGCTGTTTATGCGGAACTTTATCCGCGCCTTGCCGTTTCCATTGATCGAAGCAGCGCGGGTTGAGGGCGTCGCGGAATGGCGCATCTTTGTTTTTGTTGTGCTACCGCTGATGAAGCCCGCCCTTGCGGCGCTTTCGGTGCTGATTTTCACCTTTATCTGGAATGATTACTTTTGGGCTGTTGTGCTTACGCAAGGGCCAAGCGCCCAACCGGTTACGGCTGGCATTACCGAGTTTAACTCACAATTTCGGGCGGCCTATCACCTGATGAGTGCGGGATCGATTGTGGCTGCATTGCCACCTGTTGCGATGTTCTTTCTGATGCAAAAACACTTTATTGCGGGTCTGACCCTTGGGGCGGTGAAGTAGGGGGCGATGATGGAAACCTACCGCATAGACGATGATCGGCAGACGGTTGTTTTGGACATGTCAAACGGGGGGATCCCGCATGTGACATATTGGGGCAAACGCCTGCCAGCAGCTGAGGACCTAACCGCTTTGAGCGGCGCAAGCGCGATTGATGTGTCGGGCGGGATGTTGGATGAGAACCCTGTATTGTCTTTATGTCCAGAGGCGACACATACCTTTCCAGGCCAGGTGGGGCTGATCGTTCGAAACATCAACGGGGCGCAGATACTCCCCTCCTTTTCTCTTTCTAACGTGACCGAGAAAGAAGGGATGATCATCACCTGCAAGGATGCGGCACATGGGTTAACGTTGGCATTTTCGTTTGAAACGGATGAACAGACACGGGTCATTACCTGTCAAACCAACCTGCAATCAGATCACCCGATATGCGTGGATTGGCTGGCCGCGCCTGTCCTTCCAGCGCCGCAAAACAGCAGCGAGATGATAGATTTTTCGGGCCGTTGGTGTGGCGAGTTTCAACCCGAGCACACACAGTGGGCAGCAGGCGCGCGCCTGCGCGAAAACAGAACTGGCCGGACGGGCCATGAACATTTTCCCGGCCTTATGATCCCGAACCGCGGAGCCACAAATACAAGTGGAGAGTGTTTCGGATTCCACTATGGCTGGTCGGGTGGTCACAAGATGATCGCAGAGGAATTGCAAGACGGACGGCGTCAGGTTCAATGGGGCCATGCGACGGGAAGCCATACTGCGCCTGCAACCTATTTCGAAACAGCGCCCTTGTACCTGACGTATTCGGATCGGGGGCTAAATGGCTGCGCGGTTGCGTTCCAACGCCACTTGCGTGATCGGATCGTGACCTGGCCCAAACCCGATGCGCCACGTCCCGTTCACTATAACTGTTGGGAGGCGGTCTATTTTGATCATCACTTACCCACGCTGCAAGACATCGCAACGCGCGCGGCGCGCTTGGGGGCGGAACGCTTTGTGCTGGATGACGGCTGGTTTGGGCGCCGCGATGATGACACCTCTAGTCTGGGGGATTGGGTCATTGATCCTCGCAAATATCCCGATGGCCTAACGCCTCTTGTTGAACATGTGCATCGTGAGGGTATGAGTTTCGGGCTGTGGTTTGAACCAGAGATGGTCAATGAAGAGAGCGAGATTTACCGCAAGAACCCTCATTGGGCGCTGGGCGCTGCTGATCAGATTTTAGGGCGGCAGCAAAAGGTATTGAACATGGCCCTGCCAGAGGTTGGGGAATACCTGTTTACCTGTATCTCTGACATTCTGAGCAGGAATGAAATTGACTATATCAAATGGGATCATAACCGCGTTTTGCCGCTGGTGGATGCAGAGCAGACCCAAGGCACCTATGCCTTGATTGATCGCCTCCGCGCAGCCTTTCCAAAGGTCGAAATCGAAAGCTGCGCCTCGGGTGGCGGGCGGATTGATTTTGGCATCCTGTCGCGAACGCAGCGGGTTTGGCTTTCTGATAGTAACGATGCGACCGAACGCCTGCGTATCCAGCATGATGCGGCATTGTTTTTACCCGCCGCTGTAACAGGTAGCCATGTTGGCCCGCGTGTCTGCCACACCTCGGGGCGCACATTGGACATCTCATACCGCGCATGGGTCGCGGCCCAACGCCACATGGGTTTTGAGATGGACCCCCGCGAACTAGACGAACGCGAGGTTCAGATCCTCATTGATGTTACCGAGTGGTGGAAAGAAAACCGGAATTGGATGCGAACCGCCGATATTTTGCGTCTGGATAGCGCGGATAAAGCTGTGATAGCAGAACAGCAGTTGGCATTGGTGGGCGACCGCTTTGTTGTGTTTGCGGCCAAGGTGGCCACCTCAAAGCAGATATCACCGCGCCCGCTGCGCCTTACTGGCCTAGAGGCGGATGCCACTTATCAGATTGCCTTGCGTAATCGCGGCGATATTGATGGAATGTCGCGCGGAAATACTGCGCTCAAAACAAAGAATTTAAAGCTGTCAGGCACCTACCTTATGCATCACGGGATAACATTACCATGTTCTTTCCCCGAGCGGATGTGGGTCATCGAAGGGACACGGATATGACAAAAGATAACCGAAACCGCGCATGGTACGGAAAAAATGATCGCGACGGGTTTATTCACCGCAGCTGGATGAAAAATCAGGGGTTTCCCGATCATGTCTTTGATGGCCGACCGATCATTGGCATTTGTAATACATGGTCTGAGCTCACGCCCTGCAATTCGGGTTTGCGTGATCTGGCCGAAGGCGTAAAGCGCGGCGTTTGGGAGGCTGGCGGCTTTCCTGTCGAGTTTCCAGTCATGTCTCTGGGTGAAACCCAGATGAAGCCAACGGCAATGTTGTTTCGCAATCTGCTGGCCATGGATGTTGAGGAAAGCATACGCGCTTACGGCATTGATGGGGTCGTTCTATTGGGCGGCTGTGACAAAACCACTCCGGGTCAGTTGATGGGGGCGGCCAGTGTCGATCTGCCGACGATCGTTGTCAGCTCGGGTCCGATGTTAAACGGGAAATGGAAGGGCAAGGACATTGGTTCTGGCACGGATGTCTGGAAATTCTCGGAAGCGGTGCGCGCAGGCGAAATGACCCTTCAGGATTTCATGAACGCTGAGTCTGGCATGAGCCGCTCCAAGGGCGTGTGTATGACGATGGGCACGGCGTCGACTATGGCCAGCCTTGTTGAGGCGATGGGCATGTCCCTTCCAACCAATGCGGCCTTGCCTGCGGTTGATTCACGGCGCATGGCGCTGGCCCATCTGACGGGCAAGCGCATCGTCGAAATGGTTGAAGAGGATTTGAAGCTTTCCCATGTCGTGACGCGCGAAGCCTTGGAAAATGCGATCCTTGCGAATGCAGCGGTAGGGGGCTCAACGAATTCCGTCGTGCATCTGTTAGCAATAGCAGGTCGGGTCGGGATCGACCTGTCCTTGGATGACTTTGAAATCGGCAGCGATATCCCACTGCTGGTGAACTGTATGCCATCGGGCGAATACCTGATGGAAGATTTTTGTTATGCGGGGGGCATGCCCGTTGTTCTGTCAGAGCTGAAGGACAAGCTGCGGCCAGCAACCACTGTCATGGGGGGCGATATCTCGGCCTATTGGGACGGTGCGGAATGCTACAACCATGATGTGATCCGCCCGATGGATAATCCGCTAAAGGAGGCGGCGGGCCTGTGCGTTTTGCGCGGCAATCTGGCGCCTCATGGTGCGATCATCAAACCCTCAGCCGCCACTGACGCATTGCTAGAGCATGAGGCCGAAGCCTTTGTGTTTGAAAACATCGAAGACATGAAAGCCAATATCGACCGCGAAGATTTACCTGTCACAGCGGATACAATCCTTGTTCTGAAAGGGTGTGGGCCCAAAGGCTATCCCGGCATGCCAGAGGTCGGCAATATGCCGATCCCTGCGCGTCTGGTAAAGGAAGGCGTGCGTGACATGGTGCGTGTATCAGATGCACGAATGTCTGGTACGGCCTATGGCACCGTTGTTCTGCATGTCAGCCCCGAGGCAAATGCTGGCGGCAACCTTGCCTTGGTTCAGACGGGTGACCGGATACGCGTGTCGATCAAAGATGGAGCGTTGGACCTTTTGGTGCCCGACGAAGAGCTCGCACAACGCCGCGCCGAATGGACCCCTGAGCCGCCCCATTACACCCGTGGCTATGCCAAGATGTATGTGGATACAGTACTGCAAGCTCACCAAGGTGCCGATCTGGATTTCCTTGTCGGTAAAGACACACGCCCAGTCACGCGGGAGAGCCATTGATGACGCAGAATGCGATCTTCCCGGATCTCAAAGACAAGTCGGTTTTCATTACGGGCGGGGGTTCGGGCATTGGGGCCTTTCTGACAGACGGGTTTATGAAACAAGGCGCAAATGTCAGTTTCGTACAGCGCAGCGATGCCTCGGCGTTCTGTGATGAGATGGAGGCCAAACATGGTCGCCGTCCCTTTTTCCAAACCTGCGATATCTCGGACATTCCCGCGCTAAAGCAATGTTTGGCAAAAGCGGCAGCGCATCAGGGCCCAATCACAGCCCTGATCAACAATGCCGCAAATGATGCGCGCCATGCCACACAAGAGGTAACCGAAGAGTTCTGGGATCAATCGCAAGCGATCAATCTGAAATCCTACTTTTTTGCCTGTCAGGCTGTGATCGACGGCATGCGCACCTCCGGCGGCGGTGCCATCGTGAACATGACCTCGATCTCCTATATGATGGGCAACACGGGATACCCTTCATACACAACGGCCAATTCAGGCATCAACGGTATGACCCGATCGCTAGCGCGCGAGTTCGGTCCAGAGAAAATCCGCGTTAATGCGCTGGCTCCGGGGTGGGTGCTGACGGACAAGCAAAAAGAGCAATGGGTCACGCCAGAGGCGATTGCCGCGCATGTTGATCGGCAATGCCTCAAGGAGACACTGGCGCCAGAAGATATCGTAGATGCAGTTTTGTTTCTGTCCTCGAATGCCAGCCGCATGATGACAGGACAATCGATGGTCGTTGACGGCGGCGTAGTGGTTTCAGGGTAATTCGATGAAAACGCAAAACACAGACCTACATTGGATCGCGGTGGATTGGGGAACTACCAATTTGCGTGTCTGGATGATGGATGGCGAAAACGCGGTGATTGCCGAGGAGAGCTCATCCAAAGGGATGGGCGGATTGGAATCGCACGAATTTGAACCCGCTTTATTAGAGCTGATCGAACCCTATCTTTCAGAGGCTCAGGTAACGCCAGTGATCTGCGCCGGAATGGTGGGAGCACGAGAAGCCTGGCAAGAGGCCCCCTATGTCGCCACCCCTTGTACACCTCCAAAAGGCGCTCAGGCTATTGCGGTGCCCTCTAATGATACGCGGATTTCCGTCTCTATCCTCCCGGGGGTCAAGCAGCTCTCTCCCCCCGACGTGATGCGCGGGGAAGAGACCCAGATCGCTGGTGTCTTGTTGGAGTATCCCAATTTTGACGGGATCATTTGTCTGCCAGGAACCCATACCAAATGGGTCCACATCAGCGCAGGCGAAATCGTCAGCTTTCAAACCTTTATGACCGGAGAGATGTTTGCCCTTTTGTCAGGTCAATCGGTTCTGCGTCATAGCGTTTCCAGTGATGAATGGGATCAGGCCAGTTTTCTGACCGCGGTCTCTGATAGCATGTCACGGCCGCAATCCGTGGCTGCGCATCTGTTTGGGTTGCGTGCAGGCGGATTGGTCGGGGATCAGTCAGCGCATGTGGCGCGCTCAAAGCTGTCTGGCATGTTGATCGGGATGGAGCTGGCAGCCGCACGGCCCTATTGGCTGGGGCAAAATGTTGCCATCCTCGGCGCTGGACCCGTTGCTGAACTGTATCGTTCAGGTCTGGTGGAACAGGGCGTTCCTGCGGTTGTTCAGGATGTGGCTGGGCTTACCCTTGCTGGTTTGACAGCTGCATTTATTGCGCAAAAAGAGGGGTGATCATGGAACGGAATATCATCGCGATCCTTCGGGGGATTAACCCGTACGAAGCAGCGGCCATATGTGACGTTCTGGTCGCGGAAGGCATCACAAAGATCGAGGTCCCGCTAAATTCGCCCGACCCTTTTGACACAATCGCCGAGATGGCGCGCTGCACTGGTGGTGGCATCACAATCGGCGCGGGGACGGTTCTGAGTGTTGAGGATGTCACACGCGTAAAGGATGCGGGCGGGCAGATGATCGTCTCGCCCAACGCGGACATCGACGTAATCGCCGCGAGCAAAGCCGCAGGAATGCTGTCTTATCCCGGTGTCATGACACCGACCGAATGTTTTGCGGCCCTCAAGGCGGGCGCAGATGGGCTAAAGATCTTTCCGTCGTTTTTGATTGGGGTTGAGGGGTTAAAGGCGATCAATGCCGTGTTGCCAAAGGGAACACAGACCTTTGCAGTTGGCGGTGTCGGGCCACATAACTTTGCGGATTGGATTTCGGCAGGGGTTGCGGGTTTCGGGATCGGGACAGGTCTCTACAAACCGGGATATTCAGCCGCGGAAGTCAGCGGCTACGCCCGCGAAATCGTAGCAGCCTATGACAAAGTGACCGCAGTTTGATGGAAAACATATTTGACCCGCGCAGCTGTAAACTGGGTGAGGGGCCGCTATGGCACCCGATCAGAAAGCAGCTGTTTTGGTTCGATATCCTGTCCAAAAAACTCATGTCCCGCGTTGAAGGCAAACCCGTTGATTGGGTCTTTGATGAATATGTCTCGGCTGCGGGGTGGACGGGGCGCGATACCCTCTTGCTGGCTTCTGATACCGGACTTTGGCAATTTGAGTTAGACACTGGTGAGTGTTCGCATGTCGTGGACATTGAAGCCGATCAACCCCTCACGCGATCTAACGACGGGCGGGCCGATCCGTGGGGTGGCTTTTGGATCGGAACGATGGGTATTCAGGCCGAGCCTGATCTGGGCAGCATCTATCGCTACTACAAAGGTGAGCTGCGCAAGATTGTGGATGCGGTGACCATCTCAAATTCCATCTCGTTTTCGCCAGATAAATCCACGGCCTATTTCACGGATACCCCAACGCGCAAGATCATGCAGATTGCGTTAGACGGACATGATGGCTGGCCCACGGGTGGGCCAGAGGTTTTTGCAGATCTCACGCGCGAAAAGCTGAACCCTGATGGTTCTGTTGTCGATAGCACGGGGTGTTTGTGGAATGCGCAATGGGGCGCTGGGCGGGTTGCGCAATATGGCCCTGATGGCAGGTTTATTGAGGCTCATAAAATCCCCGCAGCCCAAGCAACCTGCCCTGCATTTGGCGGGACGGATATGAAAACGGTGTTTGTGACATCGGCAGCGGATGGCCTTGAAGGGGCGCCAGACGGGCTGACCTTTCAGTTCTCTGCAAAGGTCAGCGGCCAAGAGGAACACCGCGTTGTTTTGTGAGGCGAGATGAAGCGATCATTAGGCACTTGTTACTATCCAGAGCAATGGTCACCAGAGGTGTGGGCAGATGACGCCCGCCGCATGGTCGAGGCAGGATTGACGTGGGTTCGCATTGGAGAATTCGCATGGAGCAAGCTGGAACCCCAGCCGGATACGTTGTGCTGGGATTGGCTGGATGAGGCGATCAATGTCTTGGGGCAGGCAGGGTTAAAGGTTGTGTTAGGAACCCCAACAGCCACCCCGCCCAGATGGATGGTAACGCGCCATCCAGATATGTTGGCCGTGGATGTTGAGGGCAGGCCTAGAAAATTCGGGTCTCGCAGGCACTATTGCTTTAGCCACGAAGGGTACCGCGCTGAATGCCGCCGGATCGTCGGCCTGATCGCACAGCGCTATGGGCAAAACACCCATGTTGCCGCATGGCAAACTGACAATGAATACGGCTGTCATGACACCACGATTTCTTACAGCGATGCGGCAAGGCGCGCTTTTCAACTTTGGCTGGCTGATCGCTATGAAACCATCGACAGATTGAACAATGCGTGGGGCAATACGTTTTGGTCTATGGAATATGGCGCCTTTGAAGAGGTGGACCTGCCGAACCTAACCGTCACCGAAGCAAACCCCGCCCATTGCTTGGCGTTCCGTCGGTTCAGCTCGGATCAAGTCGTGAGCTTTAACAGGTTACAGGTGGAGCTTATCAAAGCGCATAGCGCGGCGCCGGTTTCGCACAATTACATGGGGCGGATTACGGATTTTGACCATTTTGCAGTTGGGGCTGATCTGGATATCGCGACGTGGGATAGCTATCCGCTAGGGTTTCTTGAGGACCGTGTCGGGGCAGACGCGCAGCGCCAAAGGGAATACGCGCGCCAAGGGGATCCCGACTTTCAGGCTCTACATCACGATCTGTATCGCGCCGTTGGCAAAGGGCGCTGGTGGGTCATGGAGCAGCAACCGGGCCCTGTAAACTGGGCGCCCTATAACCCGATCCCGTTGAAAGGGATGGTTCGCCTTTGGTCATGGGAAGCGTTTGCCCATGGCGCCGAGGCCGTGTGTTATTTTCGCTGGCGTCAGGCCCCCGTCGCCCAAGAGCAGATGCACGCAGGGCTGTTGCGCCCCGATGGGGCCGATGCCACCGTGATGAAAGAGCTTAGCCAAGTTTCTAGCGAGTTGGCGAACGCCCCTGATGTGGTACCTGTCAAAGCACCAGTCGCAATTGTTTTTGACTATGATGCTGACTTTGCTTGGGCTGTGCAGCCGCATGGGCTGGGGTTGGATTATTTCGGTCTGATACTTGATACCTACCGTGCATTGCGCAGCCTTGGCTTGTCCGTAGATATCCTGCCCGCCTCGACACGGGATTTCGACGGTTACAAACTGACTTTGGTGCCGGGGATGATGCATTTGCCTGATGGCTTGAAAGAGACGCTGTCCCAAAGCGAGGGCGATGTCGTTTATGGGCCGCGAACCGGGGCCAGAGGCCCCGAGATGAACATCCCCATCCCCTTGCCGCCCGCGATACCCGATCTTGATATATTGGTCGCCGAGGTCGAGAGCCTGCGCGTGGATGTTTCCGTGCCAGTAAAGGGCGGAGGCAATGTTATTCGGTATCGGGAGGCCCTAGAGGGCAGCGCAAAATCGGTTTTGGAAACGCAGGCGGGGCAGGCTGTCGCGGTGCAAACTGGCCGCCAGACATATCTGGCCGCGTGGCTGGATGCCGAGGCGCTGGGCAATTTTTTGCGGGGCATTTGCAAGCGTGCGGATATTGCCACGCTTGATCTACCTGATGGTATTCGCATTCGCGATACAGGTTCCGAGCGGTTTTGGTTCAACTACACAGACAGGCAGGTGGCCTGTCATGGGGTCTCGTTGCCCGCAGCTGGCGTGTTGCGAACATCGCCAGCAGAGCCCTGATCCATCCGAAAGGGCGGAGCGGTTAAACCTTGGCGATCTGGGTTCCCCATACCGCGCATTTATTCAAAAGTTCGGGCGGAAGAACCGCGTCAGTGATCAAAGCATCTACATCGCTCAACGCGCAAATGGTGAGAGGTGCCTTGCGTTCGAATTTTAGATGATCTGCGACACATAGAACCTGTCGTGATCTGGCGATGGCTGTGTTGCTCACGATCACCTCTTGCCCGTCAAAATCTAAAAGATCTCCATCTGTATCAATCGCGGAGCAGCCTAAAATTGAATAGTCGAACTTGAACTGCTTGACCATTTCGACGGTAAGCCCGCCGACAATGCCACCATCGGCACGGCGCAGAACGCCTCCGGCTAGAATAATCTCGCAGCTGTGGTTGGCCGCTAGGATGTTTGCGATGTTTAGATTGTTGGTCACAACCAACAGGTTTTCGTGATCCAGTAATGCCCGCGCGACGCCTTCGGTTGTTGTGCCGATGTTCAGGAAAACGGAGGCCCCATCGGGTATCATCGCAGCGCAGGCCGCTGCGATTGCTTTTTTGCCTTTTTCATTTAGCCGACGGCGTTCTTCGTAAACGATATTGATCACACCGGAAGGGATCACCGCGCCGCCATGGACCCGTTCCAATCGGCCCGTTTCAGCGAGTTCGGACAGGTCGCGCCGTATCGTCTGAACCGTTACCTTATGTTTGCTGGCCAACCCTTCAACGGTCACCAACCCTTCCTTTCGGGCCTGATCCAGAATTTTCCGATGCCTGAAATTCGAGCCCATTGCGCCGCCCTAATTGTTTTACGTCATGTTCGTTACGGGGTGACAATCCGCAATCTGAACCGCTGGTCAAGGTGAGCAGCCGAAAAGCGAGCCAAAAATATCAAAATTTCCACCAATGCCACCAAAAACGAACGCAAACGAACATTCGCTATTGATGCGATATCGGCGTTCCTATTCAATGTTGTGACAAAGACCCAGCGGAGAGACGGTTGTGACAAAGCATGATGACCCTAGTGTAATCGACCTTTTTGTAATTGGCGGTGGCATCAACGGAGTTGGCATTGCGCGGGACGCGGTAGGGCGCGGCCTGAGTGTTGAGCTGGCCGAGATGAACGATCTTGCCTCTGCCACGTCCTCAGCCGCGACCAAGCTGTTTCACGGCGGTTTGCGCTATCTTGAATATGGGGAAATTGGCCTTGTCCGAAAGGCACTGATCGAACGAGAGACGCTCCTCGCGGCGATGCCGCATATTTCGTGGCCGATGCGGTTTGTGCTGCCCTACCATAAAGACATGCGATTTGAGAGCGACACACCGACATCCAAGTTGCTCAATGTCGTGATGCCTTGGATGAAGGGGCGTAGGCCCGCGTGGCTGATCCGGCTTGGCCTGTTCCTGTATGATCATCTGGGGGGGCGGAAATACCTGAAAGGGACAACATCGCTTGACCTAACCACAGCTGCCGAAGGGGCGCCTCTTGATGATCGTTTCGAACGGGCTTTTGAGTATTCTGATTGCTGGGTCGAAGATAGCCGTCTGGTTGTCCTGAACGCTCGCGATGCACAGCAGCGGGGCGCGCGGATCAATACCCGTACCAAGGTGACCTCAGCAGAGCAGGTAGATGGTATTTGGCGTGTGGTGTTAGAGGATGCAACGACGGGGGCGCAGCGCACCGTATCAGCCCGCGTGTTGGTAAATGCAGGGGGGCCGTGGGTTGAGGACGTGATCCGCAACACCGTTCGCATTAACACCTCCGAAAGTATTCGACTGGTTCGAGGCAGCCATATCGTGACGCGGAAACTCTATGATCACGACAAATGCTATTTCTTTCAGGGCGAAGACGGGCGCATCATTTTTATGATCCCCTATGAAACCGATTTTACCCTGATCGGAACAACCGATGCCGACCACCCCAACCTGAACGACCAACCCGTTTGCACACCGCAAGAACGCGATTACCTGTTAGATTTCGCATCGCAGTACCTAAAACAAGAAATAACCGCCGATGATATCGTGTGGACCTATTCAGGTGTTCGGCCGCTTTATGACGATGGTGCATCCTCGGCGTCTGCCGCCACCCGTGACTATGTGCTAAGCGTGACGGAAACAGCGGGCGCGCCGCTGCTAAACGTGTTTGGTGGCAAGATCACCACCTATCGGAAATTAGCAGAACACGCGGTGGAAAAAATCCAACCGTTCTTAGAAAATGCAAAAGGCAACTGGACCGCTGGGGTGGCATTGCCAGGGGGTGATTTCCCTGTGGATGGCGTTGCTGATCTTCGTGATGCGTTGCAAGAAAGATATGCCTTTCTGGATGACCGGTGGCTATCGCGTTTGATCAAGGGCTATGGAACCGAGGTCGCAAAGGTGCTGGAATGCGCCCAAAGCGCCGATGATCTGGGCCAGCATTTTGGTGCAGACCTGACCGAACAAGAAGTTGCGTGGCTTATGGAAAAAGAATTCGCTCAGACAGCGGATGACATCGTTTGGCGGCGCTCAAAACTAGGGCTGCGGATGACTGAGCAGGAAATTGAAGCGCTGGATGTTTGGATGAAAAGCCGACAGGCTTAGGTTGTGCCTTTTCAAAGGGCAGGAAGGCTGAAACAGTTGAGCACCCAAGCGGCTCTTGAACACAGAGGTTGAAAATGACCCATATCCTAGCAATCGACCAAGGTACCACCTCAACGCGTGCTGTCGTTTTTGACAAGGCGATGACGGCTGTCGCGTCTTCCCAGCAAGAATTTGAACAACATTTTCCGCGCTCTGGGTGGGTCGAACATGTGCCTAGTGATCTATGGGAAACGACATTGACCACCTGCAAAGACGCGATGGAAAAAGCAGGGGTTCCCGCATCAGATATTGCGGCGATTGGCATCACGAACCAACGTGAAACCGTGATCGTTTGGGATGCCAAGACCGGAGAGCCGATCCACAACGCGATTGTTTGGCAGGATCGCAGAACAGCACAAGAATGCGCAGCGCTGCGTGCCGCTGGGCATGAGGCAATGATTACCGAACGCACGGGGCTGCTTCTTGATCCCTATTTTTCCAGCACCAAAGTGAAATGGATATTAGATAACGTAGAGGGTGCGCGACAACGGGCAGAAAATGGTGAGCTGCTATTTGGGACGGTTGATTGCTTTTTGATGTGGAAGCTCACTGGCGGGGCTGTTCACGCAACCGATGCGACCAATGCTGCGCGGACAATGCTGTATGATATCCGCAAAGGGCGTTGGAGCCAGACAATATGTGACCTGTTGGATATTCCCATGAACATGTTGCCACAGGTTCGCGACTGCGCCGCTGATTTTGGGCACACCGAGGTGGGCCTGTTTGGCGTTGAAATCCCGATTACGGGTGTGGCTGGCGATCAGCAGGCGGCGACAATCGGGCAGGCCTGTTTTGAACCGGGTATGTTGAAATCAACATACGGCACCGGATGTTTTGCTCTGCTGAACACTGGCGATACCCCCGTGTCCTCAACGAACCGTTTGCTGACAACCATTGCGTATCAGTTGGGGGGAAAGCCAACCTATGCGCTCGAAGGGTCGATCTTTGTTGCGGGGGCAGTGGTGCAATGGCTGCGGGACGGTCTGGGGGTGATTCAGGACGCCAAAGAAACACAGGCCCTCGCCCAAAAAGCAGATCCAAATCAGGATGTGGTTCTGGTGCCCGCTTTTGTCGGATTAGGTGCGCCGTATTGGAACCCCGATTGCCGCGGCGCGGTTTACGGGCTGACTCGTGGCACTGGCCCTGCAGAAATGGCGAAGGCGGCGTTGGAAAGCGTGGGCTATCAGACCCGCGATTTACTAGAGGCCATGTCGGCAGACTGGCAAGCCAAAGGTGTGCAACCGACCTTGCGTGTTGACGGCGGAATGGCCGCCAGCGATTGGGCCATGCAATTTCTGTCCGATATCATTGCAGCACCTGTAGATCGGCCAAAGGTTCAGGAAACAACTGTTTTAGGGGCTGCGTGGTTGGCAGGGATGCATGTGGGGATTTACCCTGATCAGCAGGGTTTCGCAGCCTCTTGGGCGCGTGAAACGCAATTCACACCGTCTATGGGGGATGAGCTGCGCAACCAAAAATACGCCACGTGGCAGCGCGCGGTGAAGGCGACACTGGCCTTTTAAATTCGGGGGGTGATCCAATCGGGTGTAATGTTTGATTGGTCAATGATGCGCTGCTGATCAAGATCCTTAAACAACCCGTCTTGGGTGACAAAAACCGATTTCCATCCCATCGCATTTGCGCCCAAAACATCTGTGTGAAGTGAATCTCCGCACATGGCTATTCTATCGGGGCTGATCCCCTGTAACGTGCTTTGGGCAATCTCAAAGATACCGCGAAAGGGTTTGCCGAAAAACTCGACATCCAAACCCAGACGATCCGCAATCTGGTGCCCCCAAAAACCAGGCTCGATGGAAAACGAAAAATCGCGCGGCGCGGCGAGGTCGGCATTGGCGATGACAACCCGCCGCGGATCCTTGGCCAAGGTGTCTTCTAGCATGGTTTGCTGATGGTCCGACCAATTTGCAGTGGACAAAAACAAGAACCCCTCAACGGCAGCATAATCCGCAGGGTCGTTTCCCAATCGGCTGTTTTTGAAGGGGATGTCGGTGAGCGGATCGTTGTTGTCCGCGATCACGCCCCAATGTCTATCATCCAAAGCGGCAAAGGCAGCGCTTCGGCTGGTTATGATTTCCTCTGGTAAAAACGAAAACCCTAGCCGCCTGAATTTCTGCTGTGTGGCTTTTGCATTATAGCTGGCAGCATTAGTAACCACGCGCAACTTTAGGCCCAACTGCCGCAGTTGCGACAGGCGCGCGACGGCGCCTTTTATGGGGCGCTCGCCCACGTTCAAAACACCGAATGCATCGAACACAAAAGCGTCGATTTCAGGCGTAACATCATGCAGGGAGGCAATGGAACCGCTTGCGGGGTTGTCCTGTTGTGCGACAGGCAAACGAGGGCGAAGGGCCTCGTAGCGTTGGAAAATTTCGTCGGATGTTCGCATCAAAGGTGGGGGGCTTTCTGGGCAAAGTCTTCGCGCCAATGATATCCCCGTTCGATGAGACGTTTTTGCACGCGACCAGGATAGTCGGTGATTATACCATCTACTCCGGCATCAATAACGTGGTCTATTTCCGCAATGGTGTTCACTGTCCACGCATTTACGATCAAACCATGCGCCTGCGCCCGTGCAACCTCTTCTGCGACAACGTCGCTGTGGTGAGGGGCCCAAAGGTGCCCGCCCGCGTCGGCGATGACATCGCACAGGTCACTATCTGCACGGTGGGTTTCAGCACCAGCCATCCAAGGGCTACCGGGGTAGATATTGGTTTCCATTTTTGGGCAAGAACGCTCCATATAGGAAAGGTGAGAGCGCGGAAGATCAGGGGCCAAGCGTTTGACATGTTCCAGAACCCGCCAGTCAAAGCTTTGAAGGATGACGCGATCCGATAGGGCGTTGTTTTGCACAACCTCGATGACCTTGCGCGCCAAAAGTTCAGGTTCTGGGGTGAGACCTGCGTGGATCGGAATACTTTTGATTTCGATGTTGAGCCATGTGTCTTTGTAGGGTTCTGTCTGAACCAGCTTGGCTAACTCATCCAGAGTTGGGATGCTTTGGCCAAACAAAAAGGATTGCTCGGGAAAGCTGCTGGCATAGTCGCTGTCTGGTTTCGTGCCGCCGATGTCAAATTGCCTAAGCTTGGCATAGGG
This sequence comes from Sulfitobacter donghicola DSW-25 = KCTC 12864 = JCM 14565, assembly GCF_000622405.1. Taxonomy (NCBI): domain Bacteria; kingdom Pseudomonadati; phylum Pseudomonadota; class Alphaproteobacteria; order Rhodobacterales; family Roseobacteraceae; genus Sulfitobacter; species Sulfitobacter donghicola. Next base: position 1,019,472 of record NZ_JASF01000005.1, on the reverse strand, counting down.
CAGATCACTGACTTTCTGGGGGGCTTCAGAAATCCATACACCAGCTTGGTCGCGTGTGGTCGCAGGCATCAAAGTCGGGTTGTGAGTGATGACGGCGATGTTGTCCTGACTTAGCAAAACATCCAGCTCAACAACCTGAACCCCTAGGTCAAACGTACCTTTGAACCCGAATATCGTATTCTCGGGCCAGATGCCACGCGCGCCCCGATGTCCATGTAGGCGGATGATCCCATCGGCCTTACGAAGCTGGGCGAGCGAAGCAGCCATAGTTCAATCAATTCGCTTGCCGGTTTCGGCGTCAAAAATATGGATTTGATCGGCTGGAGCGTCAAACCGCAACACGTCACCGCTGCTGGCTTGGCTGATGCCATTCACATTGGCTGTGATCGGCAGGTCAGTCCCAGCAAGGCGGCCATGAACAAGGGTCGTCGCGCCCAGCTGCTCTGGTAGGTCCACCTCGATCTTGATTGCACCTGTTTCGCTTTGCTCCAAATGTTCGGGGCGAATGCCAAAGGTGATCGGGCCCTTGGCGGTTGTGTTTGTCGAAATCTTGGTGCCGTCTGGCAAAGTGATCTGGCCATCATTGGATTGAGCGGTGAGAAAGTTCATCGCGGGGCTGCCGATGAAACCTGCAACAAACACGGAAGCAGGTTTTTCATAGACTTCGATTGGCGTGCCGAATTGCTCGACAAAGCCGCCATTCAGAACCATCAGGCGGTCGCCCAATGTCATCGCTTCGACCTGATCATGGGTCACGTAAATTGAGGTCACACCCAAACGGCGCTGGAGCTTGCGGATTTCCAGACGCATCTGCACGCGCAGCTTTGCGTCCAGATTTGAAAGGGGTTCATCAAAGAGAAAAACCTGAGGATCGCGCACAATCGCACGACCCATCGCAACACGCTGCCGCTGACCACCCGATAGCTGCCGCGGTTTGCGTTTGAGGTAGTCTCGGATCTCTAGAATATCGGCGGCCTCTTCAACCCGCCGCTGGATTTCGTCCTTTGGCAGCTTTCGGATTTTCAATCCATAAGCCATATTCTGTTCGACCGTCATATGAGGGTAAAGCGCGTAGTTTTGGAACACCATCGCGATATCGCGGTCCGCTGGCTCCAGATCGTTGATAACTTTATCGCCGATCGAAACCTCGCCTGAGGTAACAGATTCAAGCCCTGCAACCATGCGCAACAATGTGGATTTACCACAGCCAGATGGGCCAACGATGACGATGAATTCGCCGTGGTCAATTTCACCTTGGATATGGTGCAAAACTTGGGTGGGACCATAGGATTTGGTCAGGCTGTCGAGGGTGATTTTTGCCATGGTTTCAGACCTATTTATCGGTTTCGGTCAGGCCTTGCACAAATAGCTTTTGCATGGCGATGACAACTAGGATGGGAGGAAGCATGGCAAGCAAGGCCGTCATCATAATGATGTTCCACTGGGGGGATTGCTCGGCTGCTTCCAGCATTTGTTTGATGGAGGCGACGATGGTGGTCATATCGCTATCAACGGTTATGAGCAGTGGCCAAAGGTATTGGTTCCAACCGAAGATAAACAAGATCACAAAAAGCGCGGCGATATTGGTGCGCGACAGCGGTAGCAGGATGTCCCAGAAAAACCGCATCGGGCCTGCACCATCTATCCGCGCGCTTTCCAGCATTTCGTCTGGCACTGTCAAAAAGACCTGCCGGAACATAAAGGTTGCGGTCGCAGACGCGATGAGCGGCACAGTCAGCCCCCAGTAGCTATTTAACAGACCAAGGTTCGCCACGACCTCAAAGGTAGGCAAAATGCGCACCTCAACAGGCAGCATCAGTGTTAGGAAAATCATCCAGAAAAAGCCCATGCGGAACGGGAATTTGAAATACACAATCGCAAAGGCCGACAGCAGAGAGATGATAATTTTCCCAGCGGCTATGGCCAAGGCCATGATGAGCGAATTCATCAGCATACGCCAAACCGGTGTGCTCTCTTGAGAGGATAGGCCGCTGCCAAACAGCGTGGTTTTGAAGTTCTCCCAGAAATACGATCCCGGCAACATGGGGATCGGGGCTTGGGTCATGCGGATCTCGTCGTGGCTGGCCGCAACCAGAGTGATCCAAACAGGCAGCGCGATCATGATCACGCCAAAGATCAGCACTGCGTGGGTCACGAATGCAAGGTAGGGGCGGTTCTCGACCATCAGTATTCAACCTTCTTTTCGACATAGCGGAATTGGACGACTGTCATAACAATCACGATGCCCATCAGCACAACAGATTGCGCAGCAGACCCACCGAGATCCAAGCCGACAAAGCCGTCATTATAGACCTTGTAAACAAGGATGGTGGTCGCATTTGCAGGGCCGCCTTGGGTTACGGCATGGATGATGCCGAAGGTGTCAAAGAAGGCGTAGACAATATTGATGACCAGCAAGAAAAACGTCGTCGGTGAGACAAGGGGCAGGGTGATCGTCCAGAACCGGCGCAGCGGGCTGGCGCCATCAATAGCGGCGGCCTCTACCACGGATTTGGGAATGGATTGCATCGCTGCGAGATAGAACAGGAAGTTATAAGCAACCTGTTTCCACGCGGCCGCACTCACCACCAGCCCCATGGCCTGCCCACCGTTCAGGTAGTGGTTCCAGTCGATGTTTACCTTTTCTAGCAGGAAAGGGAAAATACCCAGCGTCGGGTTGAACATAAACACCCATAAAGCACCTGCCAGAACGGGGGCAACGGCATAGGGCCAGATCAAAAGCGTTCGATAGGCGCCGGACCCCTTTATGACCCGCTCGGCAAAGCCGGCAAGGATCAGCGCGATAGACATGGATGAAACCGCAACAAGCGAAGAAAATACAGCAGTGCGCCAGAATGTCTGGCGGTAAACCTTATCCTCCATCAGGATTTCAAAATTCTCGAACCAGACGAATTCTTGGGACAGGCCAAAGGCATCCTCGATCAAAAAACTCTGGTATAGAGCCTGTCCAGCAGGCCACATGAAGAAAACCAGTGTTACGAGGATCTGCGGCGCAACCAGCAGAAACGGCAACAGGGTTTTTTGAAAATGCACGCGTTTCAGCATTTGGTATTCCAGCAGGTAGGGGTAGTGACGGTGAAAATAGGGGTCGTGAAGGTAAAAATGATGCTGTCTCCGGCGGGCGGAGACAGCACTGATTTACCTCGAAGGCGTTCTGATTATTTTGCTGAACGTTCGAATTTACGCAGAAGGTCGTTGCCGCGTGATGCCGCATCGTCCAAACCTTCTTTGGCGGTTTTTGACCCCGCCCAGATGGCTTCCATCTCTTCGTTGATCACATCGCGCACCTGCACAAAGTTACCAAAACGAACACCGCGCGAGTTTGGCGTAGGTGTGTTCAGGCTCAGCTGTTTGATCGCTGTGTCTGTGCCTGGGTTCTTGTCATAGAAACCTTGCTCTTTGGACAGCTCATAGGCCGCTGTTGTGATCGGCACATAGCCGGTCTCTTGGTGCCACCATGCCTGAACCTCGGGGGAGGAGAGATAGGTCATAAACTTGGCAACACCTTTGTACTCTTCGTCCTCGTGACCGGCCAGGGCCCACAATGTGGCACCACCGATGATCGAGTTCTGAGGCGCGTCCGCAACTGCCGTATCAAGGGGCAGCATTGTCTGGGCAAAGTCGAACTTGGCCTGTGACGTCATTGAGCCGTAGTAAGCAGAGGAGTTCATCCACATGCCGCATTCACCGTTTGTGAACATGGGCAAGCTGTCGCCACGACGGCCTGCATAAACAAATGAGCTGTCAGCGGACATGGCTGCAACATCAGCTAGGCGGGCTGCAACTTGGTCGTTGTTGAACGTAAATTCGGTGTCAAAACCGGAAAATCCGTTTTCTTTGGTGCCCATCGGGATGTCATGCCACGCCGAGAAGTTCTCAAGCATAACCCAAGACTGCCAGCCAAAGGAAAGGCCGCATTTCATGCCATTTCCAACCAAGGCTTTGGAGACGGACTTTACTTCGTCCCACGTTTTTGGAGCCTCAACGCCAGCCGCTTTCAAAGCGTCGGCATTATACCACAAAACAGGGGTCGAGCTGTTGAACGGCATCGAAAGCAGTTCACCTTCGGGGGTCTGGTAATATGAGATTACAGCCGGAAGGTAGTCGGATTTATCAAACGGTTCGCCTGCGTCTTTCATCAGGGTTTCCATTGGGTAAACGGCGCCTTTGGCTGCCATCATTGTGGCGGTGCCAACTTCGAAAACCTGAACGATGTGGGGATGTTCATTTGCACGGAAACCTGCGATCGCGGCTGTCATGGTTTCAGTGTAGTTGCCTTTGTAGACGGGCACGATTTTATAATCGGACTGCGAGGCGTTAAAGTCGCCGGCAATCTTGTCTACGCGCTCACCATTGGCGCCACCCATTGCGTGCCACCACTGGACTTCAACTTCAGCGTAAGCAGCTGTGGAGAGAGAGATCGCGCTTGCCGCGATCGCTCCGGAAAGGATCGTATATTTCATTTTAGGCCTCCCAAGGCGTGTTTATGCACCGTCGGTAGAGACGATGAATGTAACAGTGCTGTGAAAATTAGATCATGTGCGCTTAGCTAAGCGCAATTTTTTTTCGTATGAATATAACACTATGTTATGAGGTTTTTTCTTGCTATTCCTCGTCGGAGCAAAGGTAAAGAATGGGTTAACTAATTGAAATTTAAGTTAAGACAACTCGAAGCATTTCATGCATTTGCTCAAACAGGCTCCATTACGCGCGTAGCAAAGGCACTAAAAATATCACAACCTGCTGCAAGCCGGTTGCTTTCGGATTTTTCAAAAAGTCTGGATTTTGATTTGTTCAAGCGGGAAGGCGGGCGAATGGTGCTCACCACCGAATCAAAACATATGTTGCCAGAGGTCACCCGCCTTTTTGAAAGCTTGCATCACCTCGAAGATCTTCAGCAGAATCTTTCGAACCAAACAGCGGGCCACATCCGTATTGCTTGCCTTCCTGGCTTTGCGACCAGTCATTTGCCCACAGTTCTGGCGCAGTTTCTAAATAAGCGGCCCGATGTTTCGGTCACGCTAGAGCCAGATAGACCTGAGCGAATACTAGAGTGGATCATCGGCCAGCAATATGATTGCGGCATTACGGATGGGTTCACCGAACACCCGCTGATCCAGTCAACCGATCTGTCGATCAAGTCTGTTTGCATTTTGCCTGAAAGGCATCCGCTGAAAACAAAAAGCGTGATCACACCAGAAGATCTGGCGAAGGAAAAGATGGTTCACACCCGCCGCGATAGCCGCTTTTTTGGCCGCCTCTCGCGGGCTTTTTCAAAGTCGGGTGTGACGTTGAAGACGTGGATAGAGGTGCGCCAGTTTACCACCGCCTGTGAGATCATTCAGCAGGGCAATGGTGCCGCAGTCATCAGCGCCTTGGACGCCGAAAAATACCGAGGCAAAGGCATCATCATCCGCCCTTTTGCCCCCGAGATAAATCACCGACTTTCCCTGCTGCTACCCACAGCAGGGGCGTCTTCCAAACTGGCTCAGGACTTCTTTGATCACTTCAAAGAAAGCCTTGCGCCGTTTGTTGTGCGTTAGGTTGAAACTGTGGCTTAGATCCGCATGCGTGGCACATCGTGCGGGTCGAGGCGAAGCTCGATCAGGAAGGGGCCTTTGCGGTTGTTCATGGCTTTGAACGCGCTTTCCAGCTCGTCGTCTGAGCGCACCTCAACGCCTTCGCCGCCCAATGCGATTGCGGTTTGCGCAAATGAAGGCCAGTGGAACTCGGTGAGGCTTGGGTCCATTTTGCGGTCGATGAACTGAATATGTTCTGCGCCGTAAGCAGAGTCATTTGCGATAATGACAATCAGGTCCAAACCCAATCGAACGGCTGTATTGAATTCATTGATGCCGCCCATCATAAATCCGCCATCACCGCTAAACAAAACGACGGGGCGATCTGGTGCTGCCACGCCTGCGCCAATCGCTTCTTGCAGGCCAAGGCCGATGGCGCCAAAGTTCACCGTCCCAACAAAGCTTTGGGGGTTCGGTGCCGATATGCGGCACCAGACTTCGGTCATAAAGCGGCCGCCGTCGGTGACGACGATGCGGTCATCGGGTAGCGCCGTTTCCAGCCGTTCCAGAGAATGGACATAGTTGATGTAGCCTTCACCGGATTTGTTATCGCCAGCAGGATGAGCGGTAAGGATTTCTATGTCCAATTCACGGGTAAAGCCGCTTGCCGGAATTTCGGCTTCATTGAGCCAGTACAGGATCGTTTCCGCCGTCAGGCCCGCATCCGCAACCAAGGCCGCATCGGGGTGAAGCCCGCCGCCAATCGCCGTGGGCTCAACGTCGATCTGAACGATACGTTTATCCTTCATCAGCTTGCCGCGGTCGGTTGTGAAATCATGCAGCGCGGTGCCAAAGCAGACGATGCAATCTGACTGGGCGATCAGCTCATATGCGGCTGGCGTTGAAAGCGTGCCAAAGATGTCGATGTTATAGGGGTGGCCTTTGAACAGGTCTTTTGCCTTTAGCGTTGTGGCTAAAGGGGCCTCTAGGCGATCTGCCAATTTGATAAGCTGCTCACGCGCGGTAACCGCGCCACCACCAGCAAGGATCAAGGGGCGGCGCGCAGAGGCGATCATGCCGATGGCTTTATCCAGAATGTCGCCTTCGGCCACGCCACCAGGGGCGCTGAAAACATCAAGGATTTGCTTTTGATGGGTGACTTCCTCCCACATGAAATCAGCGGGCATGTTTAAAACGATCGGACGCCGTTCGACCTGAGCGCGATAAAAAGCACGGGCAATGTCCATGCAAACTGTGGCAGGTGTTCGCAGTTGCTCAAACCCTGCGCCTGTCACTTTAACCAATTCGCGTTGGTCGATGCTTTGTAGGTGGCGTGGGTTTTCGGCTGGTGTGTCACCTGCCAGAACGACCAAAGGAACATGGCCTCGTGCTGCTTCGGTAAGGGCGGTCATGCAGTTGCTTAGGGCTGGTCCATGGGTGACAGTGGCCACGCCAACTTTGCCAGACACATGAGCATAGGCAATAGCCATCAAGATAGAGCTGCCCTCATGAGCGGCAGGTACGAAACGCCCCCCCCAATCGCGGACAAAGCTATCCACCATAAATAGGTTCGCATCCCCCATCAGGCCGAACATTGTATCGGTGCCGTGTTCTTGGGTGGCGCGGGCGATGGATTGGTAAACGTGGATCGTGTCGGTCATGTGTGGGCCTCTTTTTGTCGTTAGGCCCGTGATACACTATTGAAGATGGGGAAAGTCCGCATTTTTCAATGCTTTCTTAAGTTCAGTGCGGATTTTTCCCGAAAATCTGCTTGAAGGTGCGTGAATATTTCAATTGCTTGGTTTTTGGCGCGCAGATCGGTCCCTTCGTTACTCATTGTCTGCTGCGCATTTTATATGTCCTTCACCAGCCGCAGCGCGTCATAAATTGCGGCGTGGGTATTGCGCGCAGAGACGGCATCGCCAATCCGGAACAGCTGAAAACTGCCGGTAGCGTTGGGGGCCTCGGTTTGCGGATGGCCTTCGATCAAAGCGTCATAATCGACAGCGCCCAGATTGGAGGACAACGGTTTGAGATCAAAATACAGATCATCCAAGGGCAAGGTGCCGTAGTTCACCACGACTTGGTCGACCTCTACGTCATAGCTGTGATCGCTATAATCGGTTCCAATTGTCGCGACCAGTTTGTTGCCCCGTGGCGTCACCGCCAGCATCCGCCGCGCAACGGTAAACGTGACGTCTTTGTCCTGAAGCGAGCGCATATAGGGAACCAAATTCATCGCCATGACTTCGGGTGAGAATGTTCTGTCGGGTGTCATGATTTCGACAGAGCTGCCCGCGTTCGCGGCAACTTCCGCAGCCTGCAATGCTGGGTGATCGCCGCTTTCGTCATAAATCAGCAAGCTGCCAGCAGGTTTTACATCACCGGAAATGATATCCCATGCCGAGATTGCGTTCCCTTGTTCCTGACCTTGTTCAAACAATTCCATGTTTGGAAGCCCGCCAGTCGCGACAATAACCACGTCAGGGTCCAGTGCGGTAACATCGCTTGCCTCGGCCCATGTGTTAAAGTGAAAGGTGACGTCTCGGGCTGCGCATTGTGACATCCGCCATTCGATGATCCCGATCATTTCGCGGCGCCGCGCAGATTGCGCGGTTAGTCGTACTTGGCCACCTGCTTCGGGGGCGGCTTCGAAAACGGTCACGTCATGGCCGCGCTGGGCGGCGACCCGCGCCGCTTCCAATCCAGCAGGGCCTGCCCCTATGATCACGACTTTTTTGGGGGTCGCAGCCTTGCTGATCGTATGCGGCATCGTCAGTTCCCGACCTGTCGCCGCATTGTGGATACAAAGAGCATCTCCGGCCTGATAAATGCGATCAAGGCAATAGGTGGCACCAACGCAAGGGCGAATGTCATCCTCGCGCCCTTCCATGATTTTGCGCACAATATGAGGATCAGCCATATGCGCGCGCGTCATGCCAACCATATCAAGCAGACCAGCCTGCACCGCATGGCGCGCGGTCGCGACGTCGGGAATACGGGCGGCGTGGAATGTTGGCATGCCTGTCGCCTTGCGGACTTCTCCTGCAAAATCCAGATGGGGGGCTGATTTCATGCCCTGAACGGGGATCAGATCGGTCATTGCGGGGTCCGTGTGGATGCGCCCTTTGATCACATTCAGGAAATTAATTTGCCCTGTTTCAGCAATCCGCTTGGAAATCTCCAAACCCTCTTCTGGCGTGATCCCGCCTTTTTGGGCTTCATCCGCTGTATAGCGCAACCCGACAATAAATTCATCACCGACACGTTTACGAATGGCTGCCACTACATCCATAGGAAACCGCATCCGGTTTTCCAGCGTATCAGCGCCATAGGGGCCTGTCAGATCGTTGGTCAAGGGCGACCAAAGCTGATCAAGCAGGTGGCCATAAACCTGCAGCTCAATCCCGTCCATTCCACCTGATTGCATCCGTTCCGCTGCATCCGCAAAATCATTAATGATGCGGGCGATATCCCAATCCTCTAACAGTTTGGGAAACGCGCGGTGGGCCGGTTCGCGGTGTTTGGATGAGGAAACAGAGGGCAGCCAATCGCCCTTGTTCCAATTGGTTCTCCGACCCAGATGGGTAAGCTGTATCATGACCGCGCAGCCGTGCTCATGCACGGCGTCGGTTAGGTTTTGGACCCATGGCACGACCTCGTCCTTATAGGCGAGGATATTGTTAAAGACTGGCGGGCTGTCACGGCTGACAGCGGCCGAACCTGCCGTCATGGCAAGGGCAACACCCGCTTTGGCGCGTTCGGCATGATAGGCGGCATAGCGTTCTTTTGGCATGCCGTCTTGGGGGTAGGCGGGTTCGTGGCTGGTTGTCATGATCCGGTTGCGCAGTGTCAAATGCTTGAGTTGATAGGGCTGGAGTAGGGGATCATTGGACATGGCGGGTTCCTTGCGCGGCTGGGGTCCTGACAGGTATGTCAGGTCAGTTTTTCCAGAATTGACACACCTGTCAAGTCATCTAGAAATGCTCTGATGAAAAATACAGCTGTTCCTAAAAACCGAGCAACCCGCGAGACATGGATTGAGGCGGCTTATTCAATTGTCGTGAAGGATGGTTTTGACGCGCTCAAAATTATGCCTCTGGCCAAGAGTTTAAACCTGACGCGCACCGGATTTTACTGGCACTTCAAAAACCTGACCGAGCTACAGAATGCGATCATTGAAATTTGGCAAACCCGAAATACAGGTATTATCGTTGAGCGCTGTAACACACCGTCAGCCAGCCTATGTGCTGGGTTATTCAATCTGATCGACTGCTGGATTGATCGCGACCTTTTTGACGCGCCCCTTGATCTGGCTGTGCGGAATTGGGCGCGTAGTGATCAGCAGCTACAGGGTATGGTGGATCAGGCGGACGAAACGAGGCTTTTGGCGGTGAAGGCGTTGTTTGAACGTTTTGGGCGGACCGGCGATGTCGCGCATTATCGCGCGCTGACCGTGATCCTGACCCAAACAGGATATTATTCAATGCACGTATCCGAGCCCCGCCTACAAAGGGCAATTGCAGGTTGCGAGTATGCCGAGATTTTTGCAGGCGAACGACCAACCCAAGCGGAAAAAGAAGCGTTTTTAGATCGTTATCGGTGACCGAGTTTGCTTCTCAGGCGATTTGTCAGCGGGCGTTGCCCTTGTTTTTACCATACGAGGCCGAATTGCGTTTGGGGCAAGCGGGGGGCATTGTGAAACAGCCTACCTAGTGAAGCATTCTCAGGCATTGTAAGCTGAACCCCAATCTATTGCTTTTCGGGAATCGAGAGAAACAAATGAAGCACCAGCCCTATAATTTTTCGGTGACCACGAAATGAACATCCTTTTTATTATGTATGACCAACTGAGGTTCGATTACCTGAGCTGTGCGGGTCATCCGCACCTTCATACCCCGAATTTCGATCGTGTTGCCCAAATGGGCGTGCGGTTTACCAACGCCTATGTGCAATCGCCTATCTGCGGCGCTTCACGGATGAGCTTTTATACAGGGCGCTATACCTCCTCGCATGGTGCCCAGTGGAACGGCTTTCCGCTGAGGGTTGGTGAGCAAACCATCGGCGATCACCTGCGCCGCGAAGGTATGGATTGCTGGCTTTTGGGCAAAACCCATATGAAAGCAGACGCCGAAGGCATGGCGCGGTTAGGTCTTAGCGCAGACAGCCAGATTGGTGCGCGCCAAGCCGAGTGTGGATTTGATTCATGGATTCGTGACGACGGGTTATGGGGGCAGGGGCCAGATGGGTTCTATGACGAAAAACGCTCACCCTATAATGAATACCTGAAATCCAAAGGCTACCCATCAGAAAACCCATGGGCCGATTTCGCAAATGCGGGGATCGACGACGAGGGCGATATCGCCTCGGGGTGGATGTTCCGTAATGCGGATAAGGCGGCGAATATCCGCGAAGAAGATAGCGAAACGCCTTGGCTGACGCAAAAGACAATCGAATTTATGGAGCAAGCCAAAGGGCCGTGGTGTGCCCATGTTAGTTTCATCAAACCGCATTGGCCCTATATTGTACCAGCGCCCTATCACGCGATGTATGGCCCAAACCACGTCCCCCAAGCCGTGCGAAACGATGTTGAACGCGACGATCCGCATCCGGTTTTTGGGGCCTATATGGGCAACAAGATTGCTCAGGCGTTTCAACAAGACGAAGTGCGCCAAAAGGTGATCCCTGCGTATATGGGGCTGATCAAACAATGTGACGACCAGTTGGGCGTCCTGCTGGATCATCTGGAGGAAACCGGTCGGATGGATGACACGATGATCGTGCTTACCTCGGATCACGGCGACTACCTTGGTGATCACTGGTTGGGTGAAAAGGATTTGTTCCACGAGCCATCGGTAAAAATTCCGATGATCATTTATGATCCCAGAGCCGAAGCAAACCCAACACGCGGAACAACCTGTGATGCGTTGGTCGAATCCATCGACCTTGCCGCCACATTCGTCGAAACGGCGGGCGGGAAAGTGCCCGATCACATCATCGAAGGGCGGTCTTTGTTACCTTGGTTGCGGGGTGAAACACCGGAATGGCGCGAATTTGCAATCAGCGAATTCGATTATTCTTCCACCCCTCAATGCGTAAAGCTGGGGCTGGAACCGCGTGATGCGCGGCTGTTTATGGTCTTTGACGGTCGTTTCAAACTGATGCATGCCGAAGGCGGTTTCCGCCCCATGTTGTTTGATCTGCAAGAAGACCCCGAAGAGTTCCACGATCTTGCAAAAGGTGACCAACACCAAGCCGAGATTGACCGCTTATATGGATATTTGGCGCAATGGGGGCGGCGATTGGCACAGCGGGTTACGAAATCCGACGATGACATCAAAGCATCGCGCGGAGGCTCTATGCGCCGTGGCATCCTGCCATTCCTTGTCGATGGATCGGAGGTTCCAGAAGAATTGACCGAAAAATATCGCGGTCCTTCGCCGAAAAATTACGTAGACGAATGATGTCGGCGGTATGGTGCAGGTCGCAAGCGCAGCTTTGCGTCTCTCATCATCCCACTGAACAAAAACGCCCCGCCCGTGGATATCTCCAAAACGGGCGGGGCGTGAAATTTACGAGGCTATGACTGGCGCATCAGCGCACGACATAGACTGAACATTTAGCATGTCGCACAACACGCGCCGCGTTCGGGCCTAGCAGGTAATCCGCTAAATCCGCCTTATGCGCGCCGACCACGATCAGCCCTGCGTTTGTCTTGTCGGCTAGCTTCAGAACCTCCTCATAGGCGCGGCCTGTTGCGATCACATGGCGAACCTTTTCGTTTTGTGATGCATCCAGTGCTTTGGTGACCAGCGCGTTGAGGTGTTCTTTGGCTTCAGTAACCATCGTGTCGTGGTGGTCTTTGTTGAAAAAGTTGCCCACCTGACTGATCCCGAAATCCGGCACAACAGCAATCACATCCAGTTGCGCCCCGTCCAATCCCGCCATCTGAGCCGCGGCCTGAATGGTGTTGATGTCGTCGTCGCCATTGCTAACGTCTACGGCGCATAAAACTGACTTGCTCATGCTGGTTCTCCTTTTCGTGACATGCGAGCGCGTTGGAGGAAGGCGATTAAGCCCAAGAACAACAGGGCCGGAATAAAGACCAACTCTTGGGCCATTTGTTTGGCGGGTGCATTGACCGAAGCGATCTGCACAGGTTCGTCGGCGTAAAAGTCAAAGCTGCCTAAGGAGGTCCCGAAAGGGGATCCAAAGGAGGGCTCATCCATTTTCACGATGCCGTCTTCTTCCAGCAAAAGCAGACCCGAGGCGGCAAGGCGTTCATCACCAGAGCCGGCGCTGATTGGCAGAACCAAGGTGGTCTGTTTGATGTCGCCCGTATCAAAGTCGGGGCCAGAGACAACCAAACGCATCTCGTCACCCTCGGTCGCGTCCCCTAGCGCCTGAACAAAGGCGGTTGGTTCAACCTGCTGGAACGGAGGCTGGATGCGATCCATGACAAAATCGGGACGGAAGAGAACAAAGGCGACCAAGATCAAACCGATGCTTTCATAGATACGGCTTTTCGTGAGGAACCACCCCATCGTCCCTGCCGTAAAGGCAAGGATCGCAATAGAGGCGGTGATAAACACCACGATCCCTTGTAACCACGTCACGTCGATCAGCAACAAATCTGTGTTGAAGATGAACACAAACGGCAGGGCAACGGTACGCAGGCTATAGAAGAAGGCCACGAAACCTGTCTTGATCGCGTCACCGCCCGATACCGCAGCCGCAGCAAAACTGGCGAGGCCAACAGGCGGCGTCACATCGGCCATAATGCCAAAGTAGAACACAAAGAGGTGCACGGCGATAAGTGGCACAATCAAACCAGATTGCGCGCCCAGTTCAACCACAACACCAGCCATCAGCGAGGAGACCACGATATAGTTCGCGGTCGTTGGCAGGCCCATGCCCAAAACAAGGGACAGCAAGCCGACCATCACAAGCATCAGGATCAGGTTGCCGCCAGAAAGGAACTCAACCAGATCTGCCATAACTTGGCCAACACCAGTCAAGGTGACAGTGCCCACGATCACACCAGCCGTGGCCGTCGCAAGGCCAATGCCGATCATGTTCCGCGCTCCGTCGATAAGACCTTGGATCAGGTCTGCTACACCCTGTGTTATGGCGTTCGCCATATCGCTTTCACCGCGAAAGATCGCTTTCAGCGGGCGCTGGGTAAGAAGGATCACAAACAGCAGCATGGTTGCCCAGAAGGCCGAAAGGCCAGGGGATTTCTGCTCGATCATCAAGAAGTAAACCAGAACGATAATCGGCAGAAGATAGTAGAGGCCGGATTTGTAGATTTCGCCCACAACAGGAAGCTCAACCTCGGCTGCGTTTGGATCATCTGGTTCTAGGTCAGGAACACTGGCCGCCATCCACAAGAGGGCAACATAGGCTGCGAAAATGACCAAGGACATCACCAAGGCAGATGCGCCCGGAACCGCGGCAACGATCCAGCCGACAGGGTATTGGACGCCATAGCAAAGGGCCGCAAAGCCAACAAAGAACGCGGCCATGCCACCGATGGTTTTACCCATCGACACAACGCGGTTGCCCAGTGTCGGCATGTTGTTCTTCACCGCTTCGAGGTGAACGATATATACCAGCGCGATGTAAGAGATCGTCGCAGGCAAGAAGGCGTGCGTAATCACTTCGACATAAGAGATGCCGACATATTCAACCATCAAGAACGCCGCAGCACCCATAACCGGAGGCATAATTTGCCCGTTCACGGATGAGGCAACCTCAACAGCGCCCGCTTTTTCCGAGGAAAAGCCAACGCGCTTCATCAAGGGAATGGTAAATGTCCCCGTTGTCACAACGTTAGCAATGGATGAGCCAGAGATCAGCCCAGTTGCCGCCGAACCAACAACAGCAGCCTTTGCAGGGCCACCTTTAAGGTGGCCAAGGGCGCCAAAGGCCATCTTGATGAAATAGTTGCCAGCACCCGCTTTATCGAGCAGGGCACCAAACAAAACAAAGAGGAAAACAAACTTGGTGGAAACACCCAAGGCAATCCCAAAGACGCCTTCGGATGTGATCCACATGTGGCTCATAGCTTTCTTCAGGGATGCGCCTTTCCAGCGGATCACATCAGGTACCCATTCGGAAGAACCAAAGAATACATAAGCCAAGAACACCGTGGCGATAATTGCCATTGCTGGACCTAGGGCGCGGCGTGCACCCTCAAATAGGATCAAAAGACCCGCCAGCGCGAACCATTTGTCGAGGTCGTCGGCAAGACCGCCGGCATCGACAATTTTCTGATAAAAGATGTAGCCGTAAAGGGCCGTAAAAACGCCAAACAAGCCAAGAAACCAGTCCTGAATAGGGATATAATGGCGGGGGCTAGATTTCATCGCCGGATAGGCCATGAACGCAAGGAAAATAGCAAACGCCAAGTGAACTTGGCGCGAGTTGTTAATAATGTCGCCTGGTAGAATGTAATTTGCGAGAGGGGATGCAAGAAGGACCTGAAATAAGGACCAAACAACAGCAACCACAGCCAATAATGTGCCAACGCCACCAGCGGGATTTCGGGCACCAGCATCGGAAGATGCTACAAGATCCTGTAGTTCTTCTTCGCTTAATGCGCGGTTTTCGGATGAGTTATCAGCCATTTTTAAAATCCCCTGAGTTACAGCTTAAGCTGCTTTTTATGGTGTTGATCGCAAAGGAAGAGCGCAAAGCGCTCTTCCCTGAAAAGGTAGATGATCAGTCGATCAGGCCCTTTTCTTTGTAGTACTTCGCCGCACCAGGGTGCAGCGGAGCCGACAAACCTGCAGTTGCCATCTCCTTGGGGTCGAGATTTGCAAATGCAGGATGAAGCTTTTTGAAGTCTTCGATGTTTTCCATGACAGAAGACACAACTGCGTAAACAGCCTCTTCGGAAACATCAGCGGAGGTTACGAAAGTTGCACCAACACCAAATGTAGCGGTGTCGCTGTCGTTGCCACGGTACATGCCGCCCGGGATCGTCGCCGTGCGGTAGAACGAGTTGTCGTCGACAAGGCCAGTCACCGCGTCGCCGTCAACCGTTACCAGAACCGAGTCACACGCTGTTGTTGCTTCTTGGATGGAACCGGAAGGGTGGCCAACGGTGTAAACCATCGCGTCGATCTGGTTATCGCAAAGCGCGGCTGACTGCTCAGCTGCTTTTAGCTCGGTTGCCAAGGCAAAGTCATCTGTTGTCATGCCTTTTGCTTCCAGCAGAACTTCCATTGTGCCGCGTTGACCGGAACCGGGGTTGCCGATGTTTACGCGTTTGCCTTTGAGATCGTCAAAGGTGGAAATGCCCGCGTCTGCGCGTGCAACAACGGTGAAGGGCTCTGGGTGTACTGAGAACACGGCGCGCAGGCCTTCGAATTTGCCAGCGTCTTCGAATTTGGAGGTGCCGTTATATGCGTGGTACTGCCAGTCGGACTGTGCAACGCCGAACTCCAGCTCGCCTTCGCGGATGGTGTTGATGTTGTAAACCGAACCGCCTGTGGATTCGACCGAGCAGCGGATGCCGTGGTCTTTGCGGCCTTTGTTCACCAGACGGCAGATCGCACCACCGGTTGGATAATAAACGCCTGTGACGCCACCAGTGCCGATTGTGATGAACTCTTCGGCCATTGCCGCAGGTGCGCTAACCGCAAGCGAAAGAGCAGCGGCGGCAGCCAGAGTGAATTTGTTTTGTGACATTTGTGTCTCCCATTTGGTGTCTTGATTTTGGCTCATGGGCATTTCGCCTTGGAACGGGACAGTTCCATTCAGCGAACGCACATGAGCCGTAGATCAGAATATCTTGGCGATATGGGGTCAAAGCGTCTCAGTCAGAGGGGGACCTGTCTATGCGCGTTACTACCTATGACGGGGTAAAAGGGGATGTGATGCGTCAGAATTTTGACCCTGTGGAACGCTTCCTGAATCCCTGATTTTACAGGGAAAAGCCGAGGGTTGTTCCCCGTTTCTCAAGGGTACTCGTTGGCTTTTTGAACGCGGTAATAAACGATTAACAAATAGGCTGACCGAGCCGTTTTACAGGGCGGAAGTTGCGGTCTTCATGCTTTTTGCACGTGCTTTTCATCTGGCGATCGCTGCGATTCGAGTCAAAAGGAGTGCTGTTAAATAACCTTTCAGAAACGAGATCGAGCGCCAGAGGATAAGCCGATCAGCGATCCCACGTCGTTTATAAGGCGATAACGGGGCGCCGTTGTCGGGGGGTTGAACTGCTATTGGATGGGCGGCACAGTGGCGGGCTAGGCAGGGTGATCGGAGCAAAAATCCCGAGCGCCGGCAAACAGCTTTTGAAATGGGGAGGTTTCATTTGTTCGGCTTCGATAGAAGGGCCGCCAGCACACGGCGGTACACGGCATGAAGTTTTCCCTGAGTTTCATTCTCGCGGTGAGTTTGGCTGGCCTCCAGTTTTTGGTGATCGGTATCGTTCTTTCAACGTCCTATCTGTCCTCAGAGAAGGCGATGCTGCATCACGCCCGCGATCTCCTTGAAAAAGCGGGCGCAAATGCTAGCGAACATACCAGCGGGTTCCTAAAACCAGCCAGCGAAAGCGCCGAACTTGCCAAGCGGGTTTTTGAAAGCGGGATCATTGACAAGGATGATTTTGAACAGCTCGAGGCGTTCTTGTTTCAAGTTCTGCAAAACCAATCCCAGATATCGGGCATCTATTATGGGGATGAGGCAGGCAACTTTACTTATGTGATGCGCGATGATGGGGCCGGACCATTCCGCAGCAAGTTTATTCGCGCGCAAGATGATTTGCCCGGTGCTGATTTTTCTTGGCGAAAGGCCGATTATTCCATTGTAGAGACTGCTACAGACCCTGCCGATACTTTTGATCCGCGAGGCAGGCCTTGGTATAAAACCGTAAAAGAACAGCGTTCAACAATCTGGACCGACCCCTATATTTTCTTTTCCTCGCGCCAGCCAGGAACGACGGTTGCTGTTCCCGTCGAGGTCGATGGCGTTTTGTCAGGGGTTGTCGGGGTTGATATCGAGATCTCGGAAATATCAAGTTTTCTGTCCCAGTTGGACCTCAGTGAAAACGCCTCTGCGCTGATCCTAGATGAAGGCGGCAAGGTCGTCGCGCACCCGAACATGGCCGAAATCATCGACACCGAAACAGGCGCGCCCTTGCGCCTGAGAGAGATCGGCGAAATTGGGGACCCGATTTCGCAGGCCGCATTTGCGCGGTTGGGCGCGGCCGAGGTTTTGCAGATCGGAGAGGAAACGCAATCCGAATTCGAATACGAAAAAGACAAATACGTCTCGCTGCTAAAACCGCTGAGTAGCATTGGGTTGCCTTGGACAATCGCCGTCTTCGCGCCCGAAACAGATTTCACGCAAGTCATCAAAGACAACCGCACCCGCAATCTGTGGATCGCTGCGATCATTTCATGTATCGCGGCCCTTGTCGGTTTTGCCTTGGCCGAGCTGATCCTCAGGCCGGTACGGGTTTTCGCGGTGCGAACGGCACTGGTTTCTCAGGGGGAGGTGCCAGATACCGAAGCACTTCCAGCGACTTATCGTGAGCTAGAAAAGGCGAATGAGACCTTGATCGATCAAATCGCCCAGAGGCGACAGGCGGATGCGCGCATCATTGATCTAAACCGCGACCTTTCTCACTTTTCTAGGGTGAACCTGATGGGGCAAATGGCGACGGGTTTAGCCCATGAGCTAAGCCAGCCACTGACCGCGATTTCCCAGAATGTGGATGCTGCGATTTCTACAGCTAGGCAAGACGAGAACCCAAATGAGGATCTGTTAAACATCTTGAACGAACTGGATGATCAGGCTCATAGAGGCGGCGATATTCTCAGCGCGTTGCGGGGATTTATCCGCAAGGATCAAGGCCAGATGGCTCCCTTTGATGTGAACGAGTTGGTCAAACAAACAGAAAGCTTGCTGCTTCACGAAGCTTTCGTGCAAGGGGTCACCTTGCGTTTCGAGGTTGACCAGATGCCTCAAGTTGTGGGGAACAGGATTCAAATTGCGCAGGTGTTAACGAATTTGGTCCGCAACGCGCTCGAGGCGATCAGCTCTGCGGATAGCCCAAAGAAAGAGATTTCGGTGACCGCCGAAAGAATGCAGAACCAGATCGAGATTTGGGTAAAGGACACCGGCCCCGGTATCGCCCCAGACGTGACGCTGTTTAAGCAGTTTGAGACCAGCAAAAAGGACGGCATGGGGCTGGGGCTTTCGATTTCCAGAACGCTGGCCGAGGCAAATGGTGGGCGCCTTTGGTGCGACACAAGTTCTACACATGGTGCCAGTTTTTGTTTGTCTCTTCCCATCTGATGTATAATCTCAGCGGCGTCGCGTGTATTAGGCGCATCGACACAGATTAGAGTAAGGGCCTGATTTGACACTCACAAACTATGAAACCTCGACTGTTTTTCTTGTCGACGATGATGACCGCATTCGGGCAAGCCTTGCGCGCGCCTTGGATAAACGCGGGTTTCAGGTTGAGAGTTATCCGTCCGCTGAAACCTTTCTTGACGCGTTTGACCCAAAGCGGCCTGGCTGTCTTGTGTTGGATTACGGGATGCCGGGGTTGAATGGTTTAGACCTTCAAAAGCACTTGGCAGGGATGAACGCTTTTGTTCCGATTATCTTTATTTCCGGACAGGGCGGCGTGCCCGAGTCTGTTCAGGCGATGAAGGCGGGAGCCGTGGATTTTCTGGAAAAACCGTTTCGTCAAAGCGAACTGCTTGCCTGTATCCAGACCGCTTTCGAAAACGATTTAGCGGCGCGTAATGCAGAAGAGGTAACCAAAACTGCCCGCAAGAGGTTTGATCTGCTCACGGCGCGCGAAAAGGAAGTCGCGATATTTATCATCAAACACCCCTCTACGACCTCCAGCAAAGAGGTCGGTCGGCAATTGGAAATTAGCCCCCGTACCGTAGACCACCACCGCGCACGGATTCTTGAAAAAATGGCGATTGGATCAATTGCCGAGCTCATCGACCTATCCGGCTCTGCGGCTTTGCTATCTGGTGATCCCTAGCGGCGACAACTTTGAAGCCCGCCCAGGGGGCACCGCGTTGTCAGTACTGGGCGGATTATGTACGATACTTGGATCTGTATGTAATTTCCAAATTGGGAAGGTCGCGAATGACCCCTAAATCCGATCAGGCCTATGAATACCTGCGCAGGCGGATATTGGATGGCAGCATTCCCCCCGACGCCCCGTTGAGGATTCAAACGCTTGGCCAAGAGAGCAGTTTTGGTAGTACGCCCGTTCGCGAAGCCCTACGCCGGTTGGAGGCCGAAAGTCTGGTGGTGTCGGCCATCAATCGTGGTTTCCGTTCCGCGCCGATTTCTATTGAGGAAATTCGTGATCTTGAAAACGCCCGCCTCGTTATTGAAACCGCCTTATTGCGCGAGTCGATCCAGCAAGGGGGCGATCAATGGGAAAGCGGGATTGTGGCCTCGCATTACCAACTGTCAAAGCTCGACCTGCCAATAGATACACAGCAGCTGGCCCTGCAGGATAAATGGGCAGAAAAGCACCAGTGCTTTCACGAGGCGCTGATCACGGGGGCCAATTCAAAATGGTTATCAGCCTTTCAAAGGCAAATAACGGAACAGCTAGATCGCATATTACGGTTTACCCTAGGTGACGGATTGGTTGCGTTGCTGGAGGAAAATCAGGATTTGAAAGATCTGCTGCGGCAATCTTTGCGGCTCGAACACCACACGTTTTTGATGCAAGCGACCCTTGACCGAGATGAGAAATCGGCAACGGCATTGCTCGAAGAGCATTTTCAATTCGCTTCTCGTTTCTTTAGCGAAGTCTTTTCGGCGAAATAGGAAAGTTGCGGGTCACTATATTTGTGGTTTCAAAGATTGATTGGAAATCAAAATCGTATATGATTTGAGCAATTGTATTGAGATATTGTCTATATCGATGATGAAATGCGCCCTTCCTCGCGAACAAAAATAACTGGTGATGCGTCGCCATTCCTGAAAACCCAAAGAGGCCCCTATGACCGATTTCACCAAAACCCGCGCAATGTTCGATATCCCCGAGGGGATGATTTATCTGAACGGCAACTCCTTAGGCCCGATGCCCAAAGCGGCGCCCGACGCGATGATGGGCTTTTTGAACGATGAATGGCGCACAGAGCTGATTAAGGGGTGGAATACCAAAAACTGGTTCATGCAAACCAACACGTTAGGGGATCGCATTGGCCGGTTGATCGGGGCTGGGGCAGGTACCACTGTTGTTGGGGATACCCTTTCGATCAAAGTGTTTCAGGCGGTTGCTTCTGGTCTGGCTCTGGTTCCTGATCGCAAGGTGATCCTGTCTGACAACGGGAATTTCCCGACAGACCTTTACATGGTTGAGGGCCTGATGAACCTCAAAGACGCAGGCTATGAGCTGCGCATCCCCGATCCAGAAGATGTGCTGGCTGGGATCAACGACGACGTTGCCGTTGTAATGGTGACAGAGGTGGATTACCGCACAGGCCGCAAACATGACATGAAAGCGATCATCGACAAAGCACATGCGCATGGTGCTGTTGTTGTTTGGGATCTGGCGCATTCGGCGGGTGCGATCCCTGTTGATGTTACCGGCACTGATGCCGATTTTGCGGTTGGGTGTACCTATAAGTTCCTGAATGCTGGCCCCGGCGCGCCGGCCTTTATTTATGTGGCGCCGCGGCTCATTGACGTTGTGCAGCCCGCCCTCTCTGGTTGGTTCGCACATGAGGCACCGTTTGCCTTTGATACAGATTTTCGCCCGATGCCAGGCAAGATCGAGCGGATGCGGATCGGCACCCCTTCAATTGCGTCTTTCTCGTTGCTTTCAGCGGCTTTGGACGTTTGGGATGATGTCGATATGAATGACCTACGTGCGCGTTCGATCGAACTGGCCGAGCTGTTTATCCGCGAGGTTGAGGCGCGCTGCCCTGGTGTGGTTTTGGCGGGGCCCCGTGATCCGCATGAGCGGGGCAGCCATGTCTCGTTTCGGTTTGAGCACGGTTACCCCTGTATGCAAGCCCTGATCGCCGCTGGCGTCATCGGCGATTTCCGCGCGCCAGACATCATGCGATTTGGGATCACACCCTTGTTCATTGATGAAAACGACATTCTTAAAGCAGCCGAAACGCTTGCTGAAATCCTGAAGAAGGAAATCTGGAAAGAAGAGCGTTTCCAAGTACGCTCAAAGGTGACCTGAAGCCTGTGACGCACGCGGGGCAATCTGCGTAGGCGGTACGTCGAAAAGGATAGAACTTTCGCCGCTAATTCCTGCTGGGATACGGCGGCGGAAGAAAACAAAACTGTGCCTACCCTAGAAAGCCAATGGCCGTTTGGCCCTAGACCTGTCTGAATATTGTTTCTGCGCAGCTTGTGCAGTGGCCCCGTCAAAAGCGGGTGCGGCCATATATACCTCATATTTACTTGAAGTGGTTACTTCCTCGATCAGCAACTTTTCACGTTGATGACAGCGTAGAGTTGCAATTGCTCGCGGAGGGAATATGGCAGTCCAGACAATCGAAGCATTTTTTCTCGGGGTCCTGACGGATCTGGATACCGATGACAGCAATTACCTATCGGAAAACGCAGGCGCGCTGGTCGGCCAAACCTTTGGTGGCTCTGGTACCCCACTGCATGAGAATATCCAAAGCCTAAACCTTGAAGATGCAGATAACGATGGTGTTGTTTGGGCAAATGACAGCGGTACAACTGGTGAGAACCTTGAGTATCAGGGCGTAGCCGCGGTTTTAGATTCTGCCCAAAGCTATTACGCCACTTTGACCTATAGTGACGGTACCACGGCCCCAGCCCATTTAGTGATTGTTCAAGATGTGACAGGCCGCACATTCCTGACGTCTTGGAATAGCGGTAACGCCGACAATGCTCCGCTGGGCGCTAAGCCGATTGAATCGATTCAAATTACTTCTGTTGGCATCGATACCGCAGCGGGTTTGCGGGATGATTTGGTCGAAGACGCCTTCCTAGACGGGACCGTCGAAGGAACCTCTGGTGATGACGACATTGGCGAAAGCTATACCGATGCTGATGGCACCCAGATGAATGCCTATGGCGGTGATGACACTGTATTTGGCGGAGACGGTGCGGATACGATTTCGGCTGGCGGCGGGGACGATGCCATCGACGGGGGGAATGACGCGGATGTCATTTCGGGCGGTGATGGTCAGGACACGATCTCGGGTGGTTCTGGGGATGATGTGATCCTTGGCGGTGTTGGTGCCGACTCTCTGGATGGGGGGGACGATGCAGACAGGTTCATCCTTGAAGACAACTTTGGAAACGACACGATCATCGGTGGCGAAGGCGGTACCGATATCGACACAATCGATCTAAGTGCGTTGACCGGTCAGGTGACCGTGTCATTCACGGGTGTCGATCAGGGCATCATCAGCAACAGCGGCGGCTTTGCCAACTTTTCCCAGATCGAGCAGTTCATTCTACCGAATGGAGAAACGGTCGCTTCGGGCACTGCCGGTGATGTCATCACGGTGGGGGATGCTGGTTCAAACGGGATCGGCGGCGGTAATGGCGATGACACATTGTCTGGTGGTGATGGCAATGATGGCATCGGGGGCGGCGACGGCAATGACCTGATCTATGGTGATGGTGGCGATGACGGGATCGGTGGTGGTGGTGGCGATGATCTGATCTTTGGTGGCGCGGGTGACGATGGCATCGGCGGCGATGCGGGCAATGACACGATCTATGCAGGCGATGGAAATGATGGGTTTGGTGGCGGCGACGGCAACGACCTGCTTTTTGGTGGCGACGGCAACGACGGCATTGGGGGGGATGCAGGGAATGACACACTCGATGGTGGCGCGGGCAATGACAATATGGGAGGGGGCACCGGCGATGATTCCCTTTTTGGTGGTTCTGGCAATGACAATATTGGTGGCGATAGCGGCGATGATACTGTTGATGGCGGCACTGGTGACGATGTCATCGCAGGGGGAACAGGCAATGATCTCCTCGTAGGGGGCAGCGGTAACGATGTCTTTGAATATGAGGTCGGGGACGGCAGTGATACGATCGCCGATTTCAACACAGGAAACTCTGGCACGTTGGATGACGGGGATTCCACCAATAATGACTCTATTGATCTGTCAGGGTTCTACGATAGTATCTTTGAGCTGCATGCGGATCAGGCGGATGATGGCGTCCTTAACCAATCCAATACAACCGGCCCCGATGCCGTTGATTATAGTAACAACGATCAGTTCGGGCTGGGCGAGGGCCTTACGTTTATCGGCGCTTCTGCCGATAGTTCCAGCTTCACTTTCGAGAACACTGGTGTTGTTTGCTTTACTTCTGGTACCGCCATTTGCACCCCGCGGGGGGAAGTCCTGATCGACGATATTAGGGTTGGTGATCTGGTCATTACTATGGACAATGGCCCTCAGCGGGTGGTGTGGATCGGACACCGGCATGTAACGCAGCCAGAGCTTTTGCAGAATGAAAACCTGTTTCCGGTGCTCATAAAAAAGGGCGCTATGGGCGCCAACCGAAATCTGCTTGTGTCGCGCCAACACGGCATGCTTTTGGGGCAGGATAATCTTGGACGCGCAGCGCATCTACTAGATGCAATCCCACACGTCCGGATCGCGCGGGGTAAACGGCAGGTGACCTATATTCACCTCATGTTCGAAGCCCATCAAATCATCTTTGCCGAGGGAATACCGAGCGAAAGCTTTTACCCTGGGCCGAGGGCGCTAGAGACATTGGGGCGGGCCGCCCGAGAAGAATTGATGAGTAGTTTTCCTCGGCTCAGGACGGCTGTTCGATGTGAAGATGTTATTTCAGTTTATGGGCCAACAGCCCGCAGCATTTCGGAAAACAAGAAGATGGTTCGCAGTTGGCTGAGCGACATTCGGGCGCCGGTACATGAATATCCATTGCTGACATAACGCGTTGAGCCAAAGCCTGCTTAATCGTTTTTCATCCCGTCAAAAGGACGTTTGGTTGAATGCCAAAGCTCCAATTGGCATTTATCGAACGTCGTAGAGCTGATCAGATGCCGTCGACATGCATTGGGCTTCCTCTCCAAAAAACTGGAGGCGGTTTAGAGGGGCAGCGTCATGCCAGATATCTAATTTGGATCAAATTCCAGCCCTATAACAGCCGCTTTCACGGGGGATCATTGCGTCCAGCAGAAAGGGTAGATGATGGTTGATAACGTGATCTGGGCGGCCAAGCGCCTTTTGACTGGCGAACAGGTGAGCCAGTCAAAAGAACGCAAATTCGCGGAATTCAAGGCGCGGTGCGCCCGTCTTGACGCAGTGCACGCGCGTGCATCCGCAGCATGGGAGGCATATTTCAACGCGGGTGGGATGGACAACGCTGACCCGATCGCAAGGTCATATCACGCCTTCGTTCGCGAGATGATGGAGGAGCTATACAACGGCAGTCGCCATCCAGAATATGACCGCGCTATCCAGGCATTACATCCGTTACAAGAAAAAGTCTCGAGCTTGCGCGTCGCCGCCGGTTTGCCCGAACGCGAGCCGCAGGACACGTCAAGTGAGCCGCAAGCATCTCCTGAACTGGCTGCCGCTCGCAAGGTTCTTGCAAAAGCAAAGGCTGAGGCAACGCGCGCGTCGAGGTTGGTCAAGCCCGATGTCACGACCAAGGATCTGAAATCTCCAACCTATTTGACCAAATGCTTATATGGCTGGGCTGCGCATGTGCTGCCCGAGGCGGAGTTTGAAGATTTTTTTCTGGATATCTGGGAAAGGCATCCCCCGTCGTCGAGCCAAGTCAAGGACGCCCAGCTGGCATTCAATAAGGCGCGGGTGCTTCGCGATTTCCCGCGCCTCGCAGGGGCACTGGACCGCTGGCCCGACCTTCCCTTTTCCTACACAAAACCCACAGACGAACAGCTGCTGCACGCCCAGTGGAAAAACGCCGAGCCGATCGTTCGGGACAGTGATCCGATCGAAAAGATCGAAGCGGCGTTCGCGGGTTTTTCAGCCGACGATTTACATGAGGTGTCACATGGACAAGACATCTATTCCGCGCCCTTCATGCTGGCCATCGCGCGGCATCCGCTTTGTGATTGGGCATCGGCATTGGAAATCCTGCACAGCTTTTGTGCCAGTGGTTATCAGGATTATTGGATCGACAGAAAGCCTGAGGCAGATTTCGGTAAGCACGACCGCATGATGTTTGAAGCGTTCGAGATCATATCGCAGCGCGCAAACGGGATCGGGTTCCGCAGTCGTTCGTTCCAAACCAATTATCATTTCGGGCCGCTTACAGCCCAAGGCAAACTGGATCCAAATCATCCGCAGAACTGGCTAAAATGGGCGATCCCCGAGCACAAACTGATCCGCCCCAAAGGGGCTTCTCATAAACCAAGTATCCTTCTTGATGGGGCGCAGTTACGTCCAACCTTTGAGGCCTGGAGAGCAAAGCCGCACTAACCATAGGATTGGTTGCCTTGTGAGGTTAGCGGCCCCGTCTTGGCATCCAATAGCTGGCCCCATGTTTTCACGCTTGCAGTAAAGGGCAGCAAAAAGGATGTGCCAGCTTTTTCGCCCAGAAGGGTAGGCTGAGCTGAGCTTTGCCAACGTTTAGGAGGAGGTTTTGGGAATCGTCTAAAAATTAGACTTATGCACAAAAAATACTCAGCGAGAGTGTTTTCTTGCTCGTCTTTCTCTTTTGAGGGTAGCCTTATTTGGAACTGGCCAACGCCTTTGTACAGGTTGTTCATGAAGCCAATATATCGAATTATAAGGACAAATGATGAGATTTGATAAAGCAATGATTGCGGCTTTTGCCGTCGCACTCGCCAGCCCCGCAGCGGCTGAGACAAAAATGCCGTTTGCGCTTGATTGGAAATTTGAAGGACCTTCAGCGCCTTATTTTCATGCATTGGATGCGGGCTACTTCGCTGATGCCGACCTGACAGTGACAATTAGCGAAGGTGCCGGTTCATTGGACGCTATTCCAAAGGTGGCAACTGGCGCGTTTCCGATTGGCTTTGCCGATATCAATTCCTTGATGCGTTTCCTTGATCAAAACCCTGACGCACCTGTCACCGCTGTCATGATGGTTTATGATAAACCGCCTTTTGCTGTCGTTGGTCGCCCGTCTTTGGGTGTGAGCGAACCATCAGACCTCGAAGGTAAAGTACTGGGCGCGCCTCCCCCTGACGGTGCTTGGGCGCAGTTCCCGATCTTTGCCGCTGAAACCGGTATTGATGTCGAGAAGATCACAGTCGAGCCTGTTGGCTTTCCGACGCGAGAGCCCATGTTGGCCGAAGGCAACGTCGCCGCAATCACAGGTTTCTCTTTCTCTTCGACCCTAAACCTCAAACGTTTGGGCATTGAGGAAGATGATATTTCAGTGCTGTTGATGGCCGATTATGGCGTCGATCTTTATGGCAACGCGATCATCGTGAATACCGATTTTGCAGAGGCGAACCCACAGGCAGTTACATCGTTTCTTGGGGCGGTTGCGATGGGGTGGAAAGATGCGATTGCGGCACCTGACGCGGCGATCAAGGCGTTGATGGGCCGTAACCCAGCAGCTGACGCCGCGCTTGAAACCGAGCGTCTTCAAATGGCCATCGATGCAAACGTCTTGACGGAATACGTAATCGAAAAGGGCATGGGCGGCATCGACGCTGACCGTATGGCCAGCGCGATCGAACAAACCAAATCGGTTTATGAGTTCGTCAACGAGCCAGACCCAGCGCTGTATTTTGACCCAAGCTATCTGCCGACCGATGGCAGTTTGACGTTACAATAAAAACCAGCGGGGTCGCCGCATTGGTGGCCCCGTACCCAAAGGTATTCTCATCGAAAATCTCATTGAAATAAAAAATGCGCGGCACGCTTACCAGACGGCAAGTGGGCCTTTGCCTGTGCTTGACGGCCTTAATGTGGCTGTGCCTGCTGGCACCTTTGCCGCTGTCGTCGGGCCTTCTGGCTGTGGTAAATCCACGCTGACCAAATTGGTCGCTGGCCTCATGAAACCTGACGAAGGAGAGGTCTGGCTGCACGGCGAACGCGTGACAGCCCCGCGTAAAACGGTCGGCATGGCCTTCCAGAACCCCGTGCTGCTGGAATGGCGCAGCATTCTGGATAATGTCATCCTGCCACTGGAAATCGTTGCCCCAAAGATGGCCACCAAAGACCGGATAGACCGCGCCATGGAGCTGCTTGAAATGGTGGGGCTGGCAGGATTTGAAAACAAGCGTCCCTCTGAGTTATCCGGTGGTATGCGCCAACGGGCCTCTCTGTGTCGCTCGATTGTGCACAAGCCCGAGGTTCTGATCCTGGATGAGCCCTTCGGTGCGCTGGATGCCTTTACCCGTGAAGACCTGTGGCAAACCATGCGCGACCTACGTGCCGCCGAGCCGTTTACGGCCGTTCTCATCACCCACGATCTGCGCGAGAGTGTCTTTCTGGGCGATCAAGTGATCGTGCTGTCAGGCCGCCCCGCGCGCACGCAATACGTTATGGATGTCGACTTGCCAGCGGATCGCACGCTCGACGTGCTGTTCACGCCTGCTGCGGCCGATATGCTGCACATCCTGCGCGACCAAATCAAGATCGCCCAAGGCCGCGCCGAAGAAGGTGGCGTCTAATGCTGCAAAAGATTGCCACACCCGTTCTCGCTATCCTGATCTTTCTAGGTCTTTGGGAGCTGTTGGTCTGGGCTAATGGTTGGCCAAATTACAAAATGGCATCGCCGTCCGACCTCCCCCCAGCGTTTTGGAAATACAAAGAATTGTTCGTGGTCATGGGCTGGCAGACGCTGTGGCGTACGGTCGTCGGGCTGCTGTTGGCTGTTGTTGTTGGCACATTGATTGGCATGATAATCGGGTTTTCAAAACTTGCGCGCGACGCACTTTACCCGCTTTTGGTCGGGTTCAACGCGATCCCAAAAGCAACTTTGGTTCCTGTCATTTCTCTCATCTTTATTGGTCAGCACGATTTCAACACAATCATCATGGCCTTTATGATCTCGTTCTTTCCGATCGCGGTTTCCGTTGGCATCGGTCTGTCCACTTTGGAGCCGGAATACCGTGATATTCTTCGCGCATTAGGCGCATCTCGGTTTACGATTTTTCGAAAAATTGCTCTCCCCAAGACTTTACCTGAGTTTTTTGGCGCACTTAAGGTGTCTGCCACCTTGGCCTTTATCGGAACTAACCTTGTTGAGATCGTAAGCCCGCATGGGCGCGGTCTGGGT
Source organism: Sulfitobacter donghicola DSW-25 = KCTC 12864 = JCM 14565 (assembly GCF_000622405.1). Classification (NCBI taxonomy): domain Bacteria; kingdom Pseudomonadati; phylum Pseudomonadota; class Alphaproteobacteria; order Rhodobacterales; family Roseobacteraceae; genus Sulfitobacter; species Sulfitobacter donghicola. The sequence goes on along the minus strand of NZ_JASF01000005.1, from coordinate 990,718 downwards.
GCGTTGTTCAAATCGGGCGAGACAAACGGAGATTACCCGTTGATGTTCGCGGTTCTGATCGCTTTGGCAGTGCTTGGGATTTTTCTGTATTATGCAGTGATCTTGCTGGAACGAACATTCGCAGGTTGGGCTGATCAAGAAAGCCGCTGATGCAAATTCCCAAAGTCGCGTTCTGACCTGACATAAGGTGCGATTCACACGGGGCGGCAAATTATAAGAAAAGTGGCTGGGATGGTAGGATTCGAACCTACGGTACACTGTACCAAAAACAGTTGCCTTACCACTTGGCTACATCCCAACGTGGGCTGTTAGATAGGGCCGTAATGCGCGGGGCGCAAGTGGTTATCTGCTAGAAATGCACCGAATTTTGCAGTTATTCCTGATCGGCATTCTCGCGAAGCAGATCGCTATGCTCTTCTGCACGTTCCAAGGCGACGATTTCTTCGAGTTGCTTATCCTCCAGCGCATCCACATCTTGTGGGGGAGGTGGAGGGATGTCAGGACCTTCGTATTCAATTTTCTCTTTAATATCATCTACTTGATGTGTTTCGTTTCCTCCGGCATGCAAAAGCCGGTAGGTCGGAGCAGGGGCCGCGATGCCCGCTGTGTCGAACGTAGCCTGTACCAATCGGATGGCCTCTGAGCGGGCCAGAACGATGCTTGTGTCATTCTGGTTGATCCATGCCGCGATGCCCATGGTGACCCAACTATCGCCAACTGATTCTATCCAGACCGAGGATTTCGGCGTTTTAAGCACAAAAGGAAGCCCCTCTAGCGTTGCGCGCGCCAGCGCTTGGCCATGGGCAAGGTCGGCTTCGGGTGCGAGGCTGAGTTGAAAGGTAAAGCGGCGTTCTTCGTTGCGGGAAAAGTTGACGATCCTGCTTTTGAATACTGTCGAATTCGGAATGCGGATGTGATTCCCGTCAAAGCTAAGAAGGATGGTCGCGCGCGAGGTCAGGCGGATGACCTTGCCTGTGTCGCCTTCGATCTCGACCGTATCATTGGGCCGAAAAGGTTGGCGGATCGAGAGCATGATTGAGGCGATAAAGTTTTCGACGGTATCGCGAACCGCAAAACCAATGGCGAGGCCCACGATGCCTGCTGCGCCCAGAATGCCCGATAGTAAAGCGGTTGCATTGACCACATCAAGGGCAACAACCAATCCACCGATCACAAAGCCAAGGCGCAGGACTTGGCGATAAATATCAGCGATGAACGCATTGGGTGCCAAACGGTTCCACGGCTGTTTCCGTCGCGCTATGGCAAAGCCGAGCCATACGATGACCACAAACAACGAAATAGCAATTCCCGCCAGCGGCAGAAACGCGATCAGCTGCTGGCCACGGGCCTTAAACCGTTCCACCGCTGGGTTCAGCCGTTGAACGACATCGGTGGTTTCCGTCACATCGTTTTCAATAGCAACGACACCTTGGACCCGACCGACCAGATCATTCAACCGCTGCGCGCTGGGGGTGTCCAACGTGCTGCCGCGCAGGGTTACGATGCCCGAACTCACGGTGACGGTGACATCATCAAACCCGTCTAGTTCGGCCAGTATATCGCGGATGCGATTGGCGATGGCGGCGTCTTGGGCCGCGTTGTCTTCGATGGTGATGGTGCCCGAAGGTTGGTCAGAAGTTTGGGCAACAACTGCAATTGGCAAAGCCAAACACAGCAATAAAGCAATGAGGCGCATGATAATTCTCTGCAAAAAATGTCTAACAATATCCGCAAAGACTATGTGCGAGAACAGGCTTTTGCAAACCTTCAGTTAGCTACAGTCCACCAGAATGGCTCCAGTGCGCGCACCTGCCAGAACGGCATCATGGGCCTTGGCGCATTCCTCCAGCGGATAGATCGTCGCGACAGGGCAGGTAAGCGCGCCGTCTTTCAGGGCCTTGTGTAGCCGCTCTATCCGTTCTTGGCGCTCAGCCAAGGGCAGCAGGTAGATCAAAATAATATCGATTGTTGCGGCTTTAAACAAAAGCGGGCCAAAGGGCAGGGTCGGAGCCATTTCAATCTGGGATCCATAAGCGGCGATTGTACCGTTCACTTTGATCACGTCGGCGTTCATCTGCACGTTTACGCCAAACTCGACCTCTAGAATGCGGTCAACAGGTTCGCCGCCGTTCGCTGCCAATATTTCCTCTGCCAAGCTGTTTGAGCGATAGTCGAGCACAGTATGCGCACCTGCGGCCTTAACCCGTTCTATATCTCTGTCACTGCAGGTAGCGATCACTTTTGCGCCCCCCCAAACAGCAAGCTGAACCGCGAGGTACCCAACCGTTCCACCGCCGCCAGACACCAGCAAGGTTTGGCCCGTGACATCACCAGCGCCAAACACAGCTTCGGCCGCTGTTAAGCCTGGGATGCCCAAAATGGCGCCTGTTTCAAGCGCCACATAGTCTGGCATCGCAACAGCCTGTTCCGCGGGAAGGGTGATATGGCTGGAAGCCGTCCCAAATGCGCGCATCCATTGCCCGTTCCACAACCAAACGCGTTGACCGATACGATCGCTGGAAACCCCTTCACCAACGGCTTCGATAATACCAGAGCCATCGCTATGCGGGATAACTTGAGGAAAGGCGGGCTTTAACACACCTGGTCGCGATCCAGCGCGGGCTTTGATATCCGAGGGGTTTACACCCGAAAAGGCAAGCCGCACCGTTACTTCGCCCTGCGCTGGCGCGGGTGTGTCAAATTCCTTTAGGTTAAGGACTTCGGCCGCTTTGCCGAAACGGTCATAACAGATGGATTTCATTTCGGGCGGTCCTTTGGAATTGATAGGGAAGCCCTAGCATGATCCAAAGGTCAGTGAGGTGCAATCAATCAAACACTTCTTGGCTGCGAACACCCCACAGGCGCGCTTTTGGTGCCCAGCCTTTGAAACCGCCTGAGCGCAGCAGGCACCACTCGCCTCCGCATTCGCTGACACGGGCCACAACACCCAGTTCTAGCGCGGCCATGACGGGTGCTGCTGGATCGGGGCGGGCGTGAAGGGTTAGCATGTCTTTTTCGACCAAAACGGTGCGCGTGCCGGATAAAAGCGAATAGTGAACCCAGCCCCCGATGCCGTCGCGGTCTTCGACACGGCGCCAATGGCCGTGCTCGGCCGTGATCCGCAGCGGCATATCGCGGCGTTTATAGACCCAATCAATGCGGTGCGTTAACGATGGGCCGCGACGCACGTTTCCCTCGGATGCCTTCATTGAGACATAACGCGGGATAGGGCGTTTCGTTACCTTACCCACAACACCCTCACCGCCTGCAAGGACAGGGGTGGCAAAGCTGGTGGTCAAAATCAGCGCACATGCGCCAAGGAGCCCCGCGCCTAATCTGCGCAATTTTTTTCTGTTCATGGTGTGCTGCCTGCACTGTATTTTAGTTTTTTAATCTTGCTCGGGCCGCGCGTGGTTCTTGTGCCTCGTCGCTGCTTGGGCCACCATGCATCCAAGCAGCGCATTGCGCCAAGTCCGGAGATTGAAAAATGGCAAAACAACGGCTGAGTGTTGTAGTCACGCGACGGTTGCCCGAGGTGGTTGAGGCGCGATTGGCCGAATTGTTCGACGTAAAATTGCGCGAATCTGATACGGCGATGACCCGTCAGGAACTGCAGCAGGCGGTCAAAGAATGTGATGTTCTGGTGCCCACGATCACGGACCAGATTGATAACGCTTTGATTTCCCAAGCAAGCGGTCGACTAAAGCTGATAGCGAACTATGGTGCTGGTGTTGACCACATTGATACCGAAACAGCACGCCAACAAGGGATCATGGTTTCAAACACCCCCGGTGTGGTGACCGAAGATACCGCCGATATGACCATGGCACTGCTGTTGGCGATGACGCGGCGCATGCCCGAAGGCATCGCCAAGATGCAGAACAGCGAATGGGAAGGGTGGTCACCTACAGCGTTATTGGGGGGGCGTATTTCGGGCCGTCGATTGGGGATTTTAGGTATGGGGCGCATCGGGCAGGCCGTTGCCCGCCGTGCCAACGCATTTGGAATGCAGGTCCATTACCACAATCGGCGCAGGCTGCGCGGTGAAACCGAAGAAGAGTTGAAGGCGACCTATTGGGAAAGTCTGGATCAAATGGTGGCGCGGATGGATGTGATATCAATCAACTGCCCTCATACGCCCTCGACCTTTCATCTCATGAATGCGAGGCGGCTCAAGCTTTTGAAGCCGGACGCTGTGATCGTAAACACCTCCCGTGGGGAAGTGATCGACGAAAATGCGCTGACGCGAATGCTGCGTGCAGGCGAGATAAAAGGCGCGGCGCTAGACGTTTACGAGCGGGGCGCAGAAATTAATCCCCGTTTGCGTGAATTGGATAACGTGGTGCTCTTGCCACATATGGGGTCGGCCACTGTCGAAGGGCGGATCGAGATGGGCGAGAAAGTGATTATTAACATCAAGACCTTTGATGATGGGCACAGGCCGCCTGATCAGGTCGTGCCGTCAATGCTTTAGCTGCTGACTGGCAAAATTGAAGGGGGGAGAAACGCAATGCGCATCTTTTTGATAGGGGTCGTTGCTGCGACCATAGCATGTGCAGCTGCTGCGCAGGATGTTGCGGATAGTGTCGCACCGGAAATTGCCAGCTCGGGCCGTTTTGAGAGCCTCTCACCCGCTGTTTCGGAATCCCTAGCTGCCAAGGCGGCGGGAAAACCGGTTGAGGCCGAAAACTGGATGGTTGCAGCGGCCAACCCGCATGCCGTTCGGGTCGGGGCCGAGGTATTGGCGGCAGGTGGAACGGCAGCGGACGCGTTGGTTGCCGTACAAGTGATGTTAGGGCTGGTTGAGCCGCAAAGCTCGGGGTTGGGCGGCGGTGCATTTCTGGTGTGGTATGATGCCGCGAGCGGTCAGCTCACTACTTTGGACGGCCGTGAAACGGCACCTCTCGCGGCGACGCCCAAGTTGTTTCTGGATGATGCAGGTGAACCCCTTAGGTTTTTCAACGCGGTTGTGGGCGGGCGGTCTGTCGGTACGCCGGGAACGCCAGCGTTGCTGGCAGAGGTGCACCAGCGCTATGGGACACAGGATTGGGCCAGCTTACTGGCACCAACGATCAACCTAGCCGAGGCAGGATTCGCCGTGAGCCCCCGTTTGGCTCAGCTGGTTGCAGCAGATGCGGAACGGCTGGCGGTTTCGAAAACAACTGCGGCCTATTTTCTGCCGAATGGTGTTCCCATTGCCCGTGGGGCGACCCTCACCAACCCTGATTATGCCCGAACATTGAAGCAGATGAGCAAGGAGGGCGTCAGCGCCTTCTATTCGGGCGAACTCGCGTCCGAGATCGTCGCCACCGTGCAAGGGGCCACTGGAAACCCCGGTGTCTTGTCCGAAGTCGATTTGGCGATCTATCGCGTAAAAGAACGCGCACCTGTTTGCGTAACATACCGCGCGCATGAGGTTTGCGGCATGGGGCCGCCATCATCAGGCGCAATTGCCGTGGGGCAGACATTGGGCATGTTGGAAGCCTATGATCTGAGTGCCGGACCAAACGATATCAACGTGCGCCGCCTGATCGGTGATGCATCGCGCCTCGCCTTTGCGGATCGCGGGCGCTATGTGGCGGATAGCGATTATGTGCCTGTCCCTGTGAAGGGCCTGTTGGATGCTGGCTATCTGGCCGAGCGCGGCCAACTACTATCAGGTGATGATGCTCTTCCTGAAGTGTCTGCAGGAAACCCCAGCTTTGATCACGCGTTAAATTGGGCTGATGATGAAGCGATCGAACTGCCCTCAACATCGCATATCTCGATTGTAGATACGGCGGGAAATGTCGCATCGATGACGACAACCATCGAAAATGGTTTTGGCAGCCGCCTGATGGTTGGAGGGTTTCTTTTGAACAATGAACTCACCGACTTTTCCTTTCGCAGTCAGCTGGGCGGCGTGCCCATCGCTAATCGGGTAGAGCCGGGAAAACGCCCGCGATCCTCTATGGCGCCGACGATTGTTCTAAAGGATGGCAAACCGGTTATCGCAGCGGGATCACCCGGAGGCAGTCGCATCATCGGCTATACGGCTCAGGCAATTATCGCGATGTTGGATTGGGGCTTTGACGCGCAGGCGGCGGCCTCTCTTCCCCACGCGATTAATCGCTTTGGCGCCTATGATCTGGAGGCTGGCACAGAGGCTGAAAAACTGGCTGAAGGTCTGGGGGAAATTGGGTATGACACCAAAGAACGGGCCCTTACGTCGGGGCTGCATTTGATTCAGATAGGAGAACGCCTGCAAGGCGGTGCAGATCCGCGCCGTGAAGGCATCGCGTTGGGGGAATAAGACATGGTTCAGGCAACTGCGCTGGAACGAAATGAAGATGGCATTAGCGCCGCGCTGGGCATTCTAAAGCAGCAATTTGGCGAACGCTTTAGTACGGGTGCTGCGATCCGCGAACAACATGCGCATACCACGACTTGGATCATCAACCAGCCGCCAGACGGGGTTGTTTTTGCTCATTCTGCCCAGGAAGTTTCTGACATCGTAAAAATCTGCGCTGCACATCAGGTGCCGATCATTCCCTTTGGTGCAGGGACGTCCCTAGAGGGGCACGTAAATGCGCCAGCTGGCGGGATCAGTATTGATCTTAGCCAAATGGATAAGGTGCTGGAGGTGAATGCAGGCGATCTGGACTGTCGCGTTCAGCCAGGTGTGACGCGGATGGCGTTGAATACCTATCTGCGCGATCAGGGGTTGTTCTTTCCTATTGATCCGGGCGCTGATGCAAGCATCGGCGGCATGACCGCAACCCGTGCCTCCGGCACCAACGCTGTGCGTTATGGCACCATGAAAGACAACGTGCTGAGCGTTCAGGCGGTTATGGCTAACGGCGAAATCATTCGCACCTCCAGCCGCGCCCGAAAATCCTCGGCTGGATATGATCTGACGCGATTGATGGTTGGATCCGAAGGCACGCTGGGCATCATCACCGAAGTCACCCTGCGCCTACAAGGTATCCCCGAAGCAACCTCGGCCGCGAGCTGTTCGTTTCCCAGTGTTGAGGCGGCCTGTGAAACAGTTATGGCCGTGATCCAATATGGTCTGCCCGTCGCACGGATCGAACTGCTCGACACTTTGGTCGTCAAAGCGGTCAACAGCTATTCAAAGCTAAGCCTGCCAGAAACCCCTTTGCTGTTGTTAGAGTTCCACGGCACGGACGCAGGTGTAACCGAGCAAACCGAAATTTTTGGGGCTTTGGCCGAAGACTTTGGCGGAACAGGTTACCAAGCAACAACATCAGCTGAAGAGCGCACAAAGCTATGGCAAGCGCGCCATGATGCCTACTGGGCCATGCTGGCGTTGCGGCAAGGGGCCAAAGCGGTTGCAACAGACGTTTGTGTGCCGATTTCAAAACTTGCCGAGGCCGTGGTTGCGGCCAATGAAAAGGCAGATGAACTGGGGCTCATTGCGCCTGTTGTTGGTCACGCGGGTGACGGGAATTTCCACGCCTCTGTCCTTGTCGATATGGATGATGCAGATGAGGTGGCGCGCGCAGAAAATTTTGTGAGCTGGCTCAATGAACGTGCAATCGCGCTGGGCGGCACCTGTACAGGTGAACATGGTATCGGGCAGGGCAAGCGCCCCTATCTTGAGAAAGAGCTGGGCGGCGCGGTGGATGTCATGGCCGCGATCAAAAAGGCACTTGATCCA